>NZ_JACCQC010000017.1:0-176926 GCF_015712225.1 Burkholderia sp. 9775_39
TACAACTTCAACCTCGACAAGAGCTACACGAAGTACGACTTCGCCGCCGATGGTTCTCAGACTGCCTCGCTCTACGGCACGGCCGGCCAGATGACCGAGTACGCGAAGTTCAACGCGAACGGTTTCAAGACGCTGGACATCTTCTACGGTACGGATGGCAAGGCCACGCAGCAGTACAACTTCAACCTCGACAAGAGCTACACGAAGTACGACTTCGCCGCCGATGGTTCGCAGACTGCCTCGCTCTACGGCACAACTGGCCAGATGACCGAGTACGCGAAGTTCAACGCCAACGGTTTCAAGACGCTGGACATCTTCTACGGTACGGATGGCAAGGCCACGCAGCAGTACAACTTCAACCTCGACAAGAGCTACACGAAGTACGACTTCGCCGCCGATGGTTCTCAGACTGCCTCGCTCTACGGCACGGCCGGCCAGATGACCGAGTACGCGAAGTTCAACGCGAACGGTTTCAAGACGCTGGACATCTTCTACGGTACGGATGGCAAGGCCACGCAGCAGTACAACTTCAATCTCGACAAGAGCTACACGAAGTACGACTTCGCTGCCGACGGTTCACAGACCGCCTCGCTGTACGGCACGACCGGCCAGATGACCGAATACGCGAAGTTCAACGCCAACGGTTTCAAGACGCTGGACATCTTCTACGGTACGGATGGCAAGGCCACGCAGCAGTTCGACTTCAACCTCGACAAGAGCTACACGAAGTACGACTTTGCTGCCGATGGTTCACAAACAGCGACGTTTTTCGGCGTCAATGGTCAAGTGAGCGAGTATGCGAAGTTCAATGCAGCCGGTGTCCGGACGCAGGATATTTTCTTTGGCGCGGACGGAAAGGCAACCAAGCAGATCGACTTCAATCTCGACGGCAGCTACGCTTCTCATGTCTTTAATAGTGATGGCTCACAATTCGCAGCACTGTTCGGCACCAATGGCAAGATGACAGAATATGCTACCTTCAATGCGAACGGGTTCAAGACACAGGATATCTTTTACTCTAACGGACGGGCGACGCATCAGTACGATTTTTCAGTCGACAATAGTTTCGTCGCTCACATGTTTGACGGTGCGGATGAAATGGTCGCACTTTTCGGTGCAAATCATATTGTTTACGATTATTATAAGTACTCCTATGGAAAACTGTTCGAGCGTGACATCTTCGATGGTCTGGGGCGTCAGATCGAAGCTGACCGCTTTAGCACATCGACTGGCAAACTTACCGGGTTCTCAAAGTTCACATACAACAGCGATGGAACGTACAACGCAAAAAGCTATGATTCGTCGGGACACTTGACCGCCAGTTCAAAATACACGGGCGACGGGCACTTGATCCAGAATAACACCATTTATATTCCGGGCAGTAGCGGCTTCCCCTCTGCTCAATTGATTTGGGGTTTCCAGGTATGATTGACTAAATGTACATGCAGGTATGTCTCGTCCGAAGACATACCTGCGGCGTTGGCTGATTTGACGTCGGGCCTCACTGAGCCGAAGCCAGTGAGAGCATTAATGAATTTTGTAAAAGCTTGGGAATTGGCGGGGAAATTTTGCGTTGTAATCAACGTCGGCCAGAGAGCTGATAATTTTACGTCAGCAAGCGATGGCGACTGCATTTTGCTCTACGGTTGCCGGGCCATCCGCAGGTAAAGCAACGCGCCGCCCGCGAGCAGCAGCGGGCACAGGAAATACCAGCCGGTCGTCACGAACAGCCCGGCCACCGCAATGAGCGAAATCCATGCGCAGCGGTACGCGATGCCGCCGCGCGGCAGCAGCTTCAGCGCGGCCGCCGCGCCCAGCCCGTACACCATCACGAAACAGCCGGACGTGACGAGCACGAGCGGCTTCGGCCCGACGTCCGACAGCGCCGTGGCGGCCAGCGCGACGGCCGCGAGCACGGCGATCACGCCGAGGCTGCGGCGCGGCACGCCGCCCACCTGGCTGCCTTGCGCGAGCCACGCAGGCAACGCGCCATCGCGGCCAAGCGCCGCGCCGAGTTTGGCCGCGCCCGCGAAATACGCGTTCATCGTGCCGAGCGTGAGCAGCAGCGCGGCAGCCGCCGCCAACACCTGCGCATGGCCGCCGATGCCGCCCGCGATCAGTTCGGCGAGCGGCGCGCCCGATGCGCCCGCGGAAGGCCCGAGCACCGTCACGCTCGCGGCGGCGACCGACAGATACAGGAACCCGACGACCACGACCGCGATGCCGGCCGAACGCGGCATGTCGTGTGCGGGCCGGCGGAATTCGGCGGCGAGATGTGTGATCGCTTCCCAGCCGGCGAAGCTCCACACGAGCAGCGCGGCGGCCTGGCCGACCGCGAGCCAGCCGTGCGGGGCGAACGGATGCAGGTTCGCGGTGCGCGCATGCGGGGCCGACGCAAGCACCGCGGCGAGCAGCAGCGCGACGAGCAGCACCGACAACACGAGCTGCATGCGGCCCGACACAGTGACGCCGAATGCATTCGCGGCCGACACGGTCGCGATCAGCGCGGCGGCCGTGACAATGATCGTCGTGTGTCCGCCGCCCGTGACGGCTGCGACGTATGCGCCGCCGAACATCGCGGCAGCCGGCGCGCCGGCCGGCACCGCGAAATAGAAGCACCAGCCGACGATGGCCGCAGCCTTCGGGCCGAATGCGCGCCGCGCGTAGGTGGACACACCGCCCGCATCGGGATAGCGGGCGCCGAGTGCGGCGAAGGTGGCCGCGAGCGGCCCGGACAGCACGACGAGCGCCGCCCACGCGAGCAGCGAGGCCGGCCCCGCGACTTCGGCGGCGAGCGCGGGCAACGCGATCACGCCGGTGCCGAGCACCGCGCCGATATAGAGCGCGGCGCCCTGGAAAATGGTCAGCGAACCCGCGTGATGGGCAGCGGGCGAATCGGCATGCGAAGGCATGAGCGGCAGTCTCCGGAAAACTTGTTCTGTATGGACGACGCGCGCAAGCCCGCGCGGTCGATCGTTCGATGCTACCCGAACGATGACGACCGCGCGGCCCCGCGTTCAGTAGTCTGGTGCCGCGTGGCTGTCAGCCGATGTCAGCAGGAACGCGCGAGCCGCAGCCGTGCGTCCTCGCGCGCGGCGGGCGACAGGTCGGCTGCGTAGTGGAACGTACCCGATACCAGCGACGCGACGGGCACGCCGTCGCGAAACAGCACGCGATTGCCGGCCAGCGCCGGCACCTTGTCGCCGGGCAGCAGCGTGCCGGCGAGATTCAGCGGGTCGGCGCCCGTCACGCACACGTATTGTCCATCGCCCGGTTGCCGTCGCAGTTCACGCAGGATCGGAATGGCCTCGGGCAGCGCGAACTGCTCGCCCGCGAGCCCGGCGACGAAGCGGCCGCCGCGAATCTCGCCGCGTGCTTCGAGACGTTGCAGCACGCGCACGAGTTCGCGCCAGCTCGGCAGCCAGTCGGCTTCGCGTTCGAGCAACCGCCAGAACACGACGCCGTAGCGGCGCAGCAGCGTCCACACGATATGTTCGAGCGCGTCGGAATCGGTCGTGGCGAGGCCGCGTTTCGGCGCGGGCGCGTCGTCGTCCGACGGTGCCTGACGCTGCACGAGCGCCCAGCGGCCGGCATCGTCCATCCCGCCGATCAGCGCGCCGCCGCGTCGCGTGCGGGGCGCATAGGTCGCGCTGCGCTTGACGGCCGGCTTCAGCAGCGCGCGCAGGCCCGCGTAGCTGTCCGCATTCACGAGGCCGGCCGACACGAGTTCGCCGAGCGCCTGTTCGAGCTCGACGGGCAGCATGTGTAGCTCGTCGAGCAGGGCATCGAAGAACATCGCGCCGTGCGCGGCGAGCGCGTCGCGCACTTGCGTGGCGCGTGCGGACAGCGCCGGTTGCGCATCGGGGTCGCGCAGCGCGTGCCACGCGGAAAGATGGCGGCGCGGCAGCAGCACGATCGGCGTCGTCTTCACGGGCGTGCCGGCCGCGCGGGCCGGTGCGCCGATGCGGGTCCACACCAGCTTGCCCGTGCGGCACAGCTCGTCGAGGCCACCCGCCGTGTAGTCCGTGAGCCGCGCGGGCAGCAGTGCGTCTTCCCATGCGCTTGCCGCCGCCTCGTAGCCTTCGAGTTGTTCGACCACGGCGGCCAGCGCGTCGCGGCCGGTGCCGCGCGTGTCGGGTGTCAGGTGCTGCCAGTGGAACAGGAAGCGCATGAAATCGGCGCGTTCGACCGGCTCGATCTCGCGGCGCAGCCGCTTCACCGTATAGCGATGAATGCGTGCGAGCAGGTGGCGTTCGCACCATTCGTCCGTGGCCGCGCCCGGCGTGAAGCGACCGCGCATCACGTAGCCTTCGCGCTCCAGCGCCGCGAGCGCCGTCGCGATCGACGCGGGCGGCAGGCCGAGCGGCGCGGCGATCGCATCGAGCGTGAGCGGCCCGAAGCCGGTGAGCCGCGCGCGGATCACGTCGACGAGTGCGGCATCGGCTTCCCACGGCTGCGCGCATGCGGCCGGCACCTTGAGCGCGGGTGTCATGCGGGCGTCGGGATGCAGCGCGCGCAGGCAGACGAGCCGCTCGACCGGCACCCACAGCGCGGCGCCGGCCGACGTCGAGAGTTTCGTCGCGCGACGGCGTTCCGCGAGTTCCGCGAGTCGCTCGGGCCAGCCTGCGTGCGCGTGCGCCTCGCTGTCGGCGACGCAGGCGAGGGTGAGCAGCGCATCGTGCATTTCGTCGGCGTCGCGCACGAGCGGCCACGCTTCGTCGCGCACCGCGTCGATCGCGTCGACGTCGAGCGCGCCGAGATCGTCGGCCGATTCGGGATCGCTCCAGCGGCGCGACTGCACGGCCTGCGTGCGGCGCTCCTCGAGCGGCGCGTCGTCGAGGAACGCGTAGGGCTTCGCGTTGAGGATCTCGGCTGCGAGCGGCGACGGCGCGGGCAAGTCGCGCGCGATGAGCTCGATCGCGCCGCTTTCGATCCGGCGCAGCAGCGCGAGCCAGCCGTCGGTGTCCATCGCGTCGTGCAGGCAATCGTCGAGCGTCTGGTCGACGAGCGGATGATGCGGAATCTCGCGTTCGCCGACGATGTTCTCGAGGCACGCGACCTGATCGGGGAACACCGTCGCGAGCAGATCGTCGCTTTTCATCCGCTGCAGTTGCGGCGCGGTGCGCCGGCCGCCGGTGAAACGCGGCAGCGCGAGCGCGGTGGTCGCGTTCCAGCGCCAGCGCACGCCGAACATCGGCGCGTCGAGCAGCGCCTGGATCAGCACGTGCTCGGCGCTGGCCGAACGCAGGTAGCGCCACACTTCGTCGAGCGCGAAGCTGTGCGCGAGCGACAGCGACAGGATGATCGCGTCGTCGGTCGCGGCGGCCTGCAGTTCGAAGTTGAAGTTGCGACAGAAGCGCTTGCGCAGCGCGAGCCCCCATGCGCGATTGATCCGGCTGCCGAACGGCGAATGGATCACGAGCTGCGTGCCGCCCGATTCGTCGAAGAAACGCTCCATCACGAGCGTGTCCTGCGTCGGCAACGCGCCGAGCGCAGCGCGGGTGCGCGCGAGGTAGTCGGCGATCTGGCGCGCGGCGTCGGGCGACAGGTGGAGATCGTCGACGAGCCAGCGCAACGCGGGCGCGAGGCGGCTGTCGGCGGGGGCGAGCGCGGTACCCGTTGCGGCTGGTGCGTCGGCTTCCGTTGCCGCATTGCTTACCGCGTTGCCGCCGGCACGCTTGCGCCCGCCGCTGTCGACCTGCCGGTCGCCTTCCGCGAACAGCGCGTCGAGCCGCGCGCGCAGCCGGCCGACCGCCGCCGACAGCTCGTCGCTGCGCCCGAGCCCCTCGCCGAGCCAGAACGGAATGCTCGGCGATTGCCCCTGCGCATCCTCGACCCGCACGCGGCCCGTTTCGACACGAATGATCCGGTACGACTGGTTGCCGAGCTGGAACACGTCGCCGGCCAGGCTCTCGATCGCGAAATCCTCGTTGACGGTGCCGACCTGGATACCCTGCGGTTCGAGCAGCACCGCGTAGTCGGCCATGTCGGGGATCGTGCCGCCGGACGTGGTGGCGGTCATCATCGCGTTGCGGCGGCCGCGCACCGTGCCGCCGACCACGTCGCGGTGCAGGTACGCGCCGCGCACGCCGCGACGGCTCGTGAACCCCTCGGCGAGCATCTTCATCACGTCGTCGAAGCGCTCGCGCGTCAGCCGGGCGTACGGCGCGGCCCGCGTGAAGCTTGCATACAGCGCGTCCTCCTGCCATTCCGTGCACGCGACTTCGGCGACGATCTGCTGCGCGAGCACGTCGAGCGGCGCTTCGGGAATCCGCAGCGCATCGAGTTCGCCACGCTGCACGCAATCGAGCAGCGCCGCGCATTCGACCAGCTCGTCGCGCGACAGCGGAAACAGTCGCCCCTTCGGCACGCCGCCGACGTGGTGCCCCGAGCGGCCGACGCGCTGCAGGAACGGCGCGATGCCGCGCGGCGAGCCGACCTGGCAGACGAGATCGACGTCGCCGATGTCGATGCCGAGTTCGAGCGACGCGGTCGCGACGAGCAGCTTCAGTTCGCCGCGCTTCAGGCGCTGCTCGGCGTCGAAGCGGTGCTCCTTCGCCAGGCTGCCGTGATGCGCGGCGATCGCGTCCTTGCCGAGCCGGTCGGCGAGATGGCGCGCCATGCGCTCGGCGGTGCGGCGCGTGTTGACGAACACCAGCGTCGTGCGATGCGCGGCCGCGAGCCCGGCGATGCGGTCGTACACCTGTTCCCACACATCGGTCGCCATCACCGGTTCGAGCGGCACGTTCGGCAGCTCCAGCGCGAGGTCGCGCTCGCGCGTGTGGCCGGTGTCGACGACCGCGCAGTCGCGCGGCGCGTCGGCCGGCCCGCCGACCAGGAAGCGCGCGACCGCGTCGATCGGCTTTTGCGTGGCGGACAGCCCGATGCGCGGCAGCGCGCGCCCGGTCAATGCGTCGAGGCGTTCGAGCGACAGCGCGAGATGGCTGCCGCGCTTGGACGACGCCAGCGCATGGATTTCGTCGACGATGACCGAGCGCACGTTCGACAGCATCTGGCGACCCGACGTGGACGACAGCAGCACGTACAGCGATTCGGGAGTCGTGACGAGGATGTGCGGCGCGCGCTTGCGCAGCGCGGCGCGTTCGGCCTGCGTCGTGTCGCCGGTGCGCACCGCGGTGCGGATCGCCGGCACCGGCAGGCCGAGTTGCGCGAGCGATTCGGCGATGCCGGCGAGCGGCGCGTCGAGGTTCACGTGGATGTCGTTCGACAGCGCCTTCAGCGGCGACACGTAGACGACCAGCGTCGCGTCGGGCAGCGTGCCGTCGTGCGCGAGCGCATCGCGCACCAGATCGTCGAGCGCGCACAGGAACGCGGTGAGCGTCTTGCCGGAGCCGGTCGGCGCGGCGACGAGCGTCGAGCGGCCGGCCTTGATGTGCGGCCACGCGAGCGCCTGCGCGCCGGTCGGCGCGGCAAACGTGCGCGTGAACCACGCGGCGACGGCCGGGTGGAACACGTCGAGCGCACGGGCGGCAGGGCGGGTAGCTGTGACGTCCATCGGAGCGTTGAAATAGGGTGCGAGCGGGATGCGAGCGCGCGGACGCATCGCACGCGAATCGAATCGTCAGTGTGCCAGACGTCGCGGGTGCGTGCCGGGCATGCGTGCCGACGATTCACGCTCAGGTGGGGGCTCGCCGCGCGCTTTCAATGGACCGAAAGTTGCGTGCGCGTCGGCACGCCGATCGCGCACGGAATTGCGTCGAATTGCAACTAGACGCGATGCAGCCAGCCGAGCCACTGTTCGATCAGCGGCGCACGCGACCACAGCGATTGCGCGAGCCACAGCGTGCCGCCCCAGGCGGCGGCCACGACGATCAGGTCGCAATGCCCGCTGTTCCACAGGTTCAGCGAGTGGCGCCGCCAGATCCACGGTACGCCGAGCGGATTCGGCCAGTCGGCGAGCAGGTGCATCACGCCGCCGCAGGCGAAGCCGAACAGCGGCGCGGCCCACAGCGGATGCGGATGATGAGTGAGCCCGTGCCACCCGAGCGCGAGCAGCGCGACCCAGCCGACGCCCCAGTGCGTGATGGTGCGATGCGTGATCCACAGGCGGCGCTTGCGGCTCCACCATGCGACTTCGAGCCAGTCGGGCGCGGTGCCGCCCGCGACGCCCGCCGCGAACGCGGCGAGCATGCCCGAGTGCCACGGGCCGGTGGCGCCGGTTTGCGCGACGAGGACGGCGGCGGCGACGCCGGCGGCGAAGCCGGATGCGTGATGCGCGTTGTGTGATGCCATACGGAGCGAGACGAAGAAACGTGAAGCGGCGCGTGCACGAAACGATGATGCGGCGCGCAAGCGGGGCGCTATCTTCGCAGATCGGGCCATGCCGCGGGCGAGGCGTTCGCAGATTTTTTTGCACGGGCGGCGAGGCGCGTCGCGCGGTTCGCAACTTTCGGTTTTTGTGCGGTGCGCGAAGGCGCGCGCCGCGGGCGATACCGAACGAGCCGCGTGCGTGTCGCGGCGCCGCAACGTGACCGGGCGCACACAATCGCCACGCTTTCGTCGCCCGTCGCGTGTTCGACCCTTTTTGTCCCCCTATACTACGAAGCCGGCAGATGGTCGTCGGCGCGCCAGCGGCCATCCACGGATCAGGTGCTCGTCGTGCCTGAAGGAGATCCACATGGGGGACATGCAATGACTACGCTGAATCGCTTCAAATCATCCGCTGCCGCGCTGGCGACGGTGGCCGGCATCGGCTTCCTGCCGAACGCGCCCGCTTACGCGAAGGGGCCGCAGCCCGCGGTCCTGACGAGTTCCGCGGTGGCGGTGGCCGACAAGTACAGCGCGGATGCCGCGGAGCGGATCTTCAAGGAGGGCGGCAATGCGATCGACGCGGCCGTCGCGATCGCGTTCACGCTCGCCGTCACGTACCCGGAAGCCGGCAACATCGGCGGCGGCGGCTTCATGACGATCTACAAGGACGGCAAGCCGTACTTCATCGATTACCGCGAGCGCGCGCCGCTCGCCGCGACGAAGGACATGTACCTCGACAAGGACGGCAACGTCGTCAAGGGCATGAGCCTGTACGGCCCGCGCGCGGTTGGCGTGCCGGGCACGGTGGCGGGCATGTGGGAAGCGCAGAAGCGCTTCGGCAAGCTGAAGTGGAAGCAGGTGCTCGCGCCGGCGATCCACTATGCGCGCGACGGCTTCGTCGTCGACGAGCAACTGGCGCAGCGCGGCGTCGACGCGTCGAAAGAGTTCGGCGGCAAGACCAACTTCGACAAGTACTTTTCCGGGCTGAAGGCCGGCGCGAACTTCAAGCAGCCCGATCTCGCCGACGTGCTGACGCGCATCGCGGACGGCGGCGCCGAAGGTTTCTACAAGGGCAAGACGGCCGAACTGATCGCCGCATCGATGAAGACGGGCGACGGCAACGGGCTGATCACGACCGAGGATCTCGCGCAGTACCGCGCGGTGTGGCGCCAGCCGGTGCAGGCAAAGTGGAACGGCTATGACGTGATCACCGCGCCGCCGCCGAGCTCGGGCGGCATCGGTCTCGTGCAGTTGCTGAAGATGAAGGCCGACCTGAAGCAGGACTTCGAGGGCGTGAAGCTCAACTCGCCGCAGTACATCCACCTCGTCGCGGAAATCGAGAAGCGCGTGTTCGCCGATCGCGCGCAGTATCTCGGCGACCCCGACTTCTACAAGGTGCCGATCGCGCAGCTGACCGACGACGCGTACATCGCGAAGCGCGCGGCCGAGGTCAACCCGAAGGAGCCGTCGGACACGAAGAGCGTGCAGCCGGGCCTCGGCACGACGATGCCGGAGAAGGCCGAAACGACGCACTTCTCGGTGGTCGACAAGTGGGGCAACGCGGTGTCGAACACGTACACGATCAACGGCTATTTCGGCTCGGGCGTGATCGCCGACGGCACGGGCATCGTGCTGAACGACGAGATGGACGACTTCTCCGCGAAGCCGGGCGTCGCGAACATGTTCGGCGTGGTCGGCAGCGACGCGAACGCGATCGAACCGAAGAAGCGCCCGCTGTCGTCGATGTCGCCGACGATCATGACGAAGGACGGCAAGGTGTCGCTGGTGATCGGCACGCCGGGCGGCTCGCGCATCTTCACGTCGATCTTCCAGGTGATCAACAACATCTACGACTTCAAGATGCCGTTGAAGGAAGCGGTCGGCGCGATGCGGTTCCATCACCAGCTGCTGCCGCCGAACACGATCTTCTGGGAGCCGTACCATCCGATCGAAGGCGAACTCGCGAAGCAGATCGAGGCACGCGGCTATACGCTGAAGGGGCAGGATTTCAGCGGCGACATCCAGGTCATCAAGATCGACGGCAAGACGCCGGAGGCGATGGCCGATCCGCGCGGACGGGGCGTGACGCGGATCATTCGTTGACTCGTGTACGATCCGTTGCAGTGATCGTGCCGACTCGAGCAGAAGCCGCCGGAATATCAGGCGGCTTTTTTATTGCCTGAATTATTGGCAGGGTGTGTATGTTTGAAATTCAATCGTGTAGGAGCATTTGCCGAATGCATCACCGCTTCAGCAACGCATGCGCCTGCACGATCTGCTCGGCGAGCTGATTGATCGAGATGCGCCGCTCCATCGCCTGCGTGCGGATCTGTTGATACGCCTCTTCCTCGCTGATCGCGTTGTGCTGCATCAGCAGCGCCTTCGCTTCCTGCAGCGTGCGCACGGACATCGCGCGCTGTTCGAGTTGCGCGATACGGCGCCGGTATTCGTCGTGCCGGCGGCTTTGATGACACGCGAGCGCCATCGCGCTCAACAGGCCGAACGAGCGCACCGGCGTCGTGACCGCGCTCTGCGCATCGATGCGCAGCATCAGTTCGAGGATGGTCGGGCTCTCGTAGGTCGTGACGGCGATGAGCGGCGGCCGCGCGTCGTCCTCGAGCCACGGGATCGACAGGTGCAGCAGGTCGGGCCGTACCGCGAGAATCACGAGATCGACGCTTTCCGGCAGCGTCGCGGGCGGCGGCCAGCGCTGCTCGCTCGGGCAGCCGATGCGCGACAGTTGCTCGACGAGCAGCAGGCCGTTGTCGTCGTCCGGGTAGTACACCATCACGCGCAGCGAACGCAGTTCGGCGAGCAGGCGGGGCGTCGAGCGGATCGGGGTGCGGGCGCGCATCGTCGGTTACGCCTTCAGTTCGTCGGGCGCGTGCACGCGATCGCCGAGCGAGTGCGTGACGAGGTACGGGTCGGGATGCACGCGGCGCGTCGCTTCGCGCACGATCGTGAAATTGCCGTCGGCCGTCGCGCAGCCGATGCGCGGGTACAGGCACGTGTGCTGCGTGAGCCGGTCGATCTTCACGCGGCCCTGCGGCGCATCGAATTCCGCATCGGCGAGATGCTCGACGAGCCGGTCGCGCTGGTCCGTGCCGGCGCGTGCGAGCGCATTGGCGAACAGATGGACCTGAAAATACGCGGCTTCCCACGGCGCGGACGCGCTCGCGTCGTCGCCGAAGCGCGCCTTGAGTTGCGCGATGCAGCGCCGGTTCACGTCGGAATCGATGGTCTGGAAATAGGGTGACGACGTGTAGTGCCCAGCCGCGGCCGCGCCCATCTGGCCGAGCTCGATTTCGGACGTCGTCAGGCTCGCGATCGGCATCTTGCGTGCGTCGAGGCCGGCTTGCGCATACGCGCGGTAGAACGCGGCCGTGCTGTCGCCGACCAGAGTGCTGAACACGAAGTCGGGCGCCTTCGCGCGAATGTCCTCGACCACCGCCGCGAAATCCTGCTCGGACGCGACGAGCGGCATGTACACCTCGCCGAGGATCTGACCTTCCGGATGCTGCGTGACGAGGTCGATCATGATGCGGTTCGACTCGTACGGATAGATGTAGTCGGAGCCGACCAGGTACACGCGCGCGCCGAACTGCGCGGTCATGAACGCGGCGAGCTGCACGCTGTTCTGGTTCGGCGCGGCGCCGGTGTAGATCACGTTCGGCGAGAACTCGAAGCCTTCGTAGAGCGTCGGGTAGAACAGCAGCTTGTCCCACTTCTCGACGATCGGAATCAGCGCCTTGCGGCTGCTCGACATGTAGCCGCCGAACAGCACGTTCACGCGTTCGGTGGCAATCAGCTCGTCGGCGAGCCGTGCGTAGACGGCCGGGTCCGAGCACGCATCGCGCACGACGGGCACGATCTCGCAGCCGTTCGCGCCGCCCGCTTCGTTGATCTCGGCGATCGCCTGCAGCGTGCCGCGCAACTGGCTCTGGCCGAGGTGCGACGTGCATCCGCTCTGCGAGAACAATACGCCAACCTTCACACTGTTCATTCGGTCTGTCCTGTCTGTTCCGGGGAGGGCCGTCATGCGCTCAACCGCCCGGCTGCATGCGCGACGACGGCGGGCAGGGCGTCGCCGGTCGCCGCATGCACGCAGCCGGGGCCGACGCCGAGTATTGTAGACAACCCCGGCGGCGCGCCGAACGACAAACCCGCGATCGCGACGCCGCGCTGCCGGGCCTGGCGCACCGCGTGGCGCGCATCCTCGACGAGATAGCGCGGGTCGAACACGTCGATGTCGGCGGCTTCGCCGTCGCCGATCATCAGCACGGCGGCGCGCATGCCTGCCGCTTCGCGACGCAGCAGCGCAAGCGCGTGACGCAGTGCCGCGCCGGTGCGCGTGCTCATCCCGGCGTCGGCCGCGAGCAGCGCCGCGCGACGGCCGGCGTCGAACGCGTCGCCGAAATCCTTGAAGCGCGCGTAGTACACGCGATGCCGGCCGTCGGACGTGTAGCCGTGCACGGCCCAGCGCCGTCGCTGCCGGTCGAACAGGTCGCCGAGCACGAACGCGGCGCGTTTTTCGAGCGCGGCGACCTGTGCGGCCGTCGATGCGGACAGGTCGAGCAGGATCAGCACGGGCCCGCGCGCGTCGTGGGGCACGCGGCGACGGAACACGCGCGGATCGGGCGCTTGCCTGGCGCGGCGCGCGATGCGGGCGGCAATCGCCGCGTCGACGTCGAGCGCGTCGCCATCGAGCTGGCGGCCGACGCGCCGCATCGGTTCCGACGCACGCGGCGACGGTAGCCGCTTCGCCGTGCGCCGGTCGGCCTCGATCAGCGCGGCCAGCGAGCGCGGCGGAGCCGACGTGACGGGCGCGCGCTCGACGATGGTCGTCCAGTCGCGGCGCTCGCGTCGCGTATGGCAATTCCATTCGGGATAGCGCGGCGCATCGGGTGCCGATCGAGGCTCGTCGTCGGGTTCGTCGCTTTGGCCGCCGGTCGCCGCCGACATCTCGATGCCTGCGTGGCCCGCCTGTTCGGCCGCGGCGGCGGGTTGCGCCCACAGCCACGCGTTGTCGTCGCGATACGGCAGCCACGCGCCGTCGTCGGGCTCGAAGCGCACGCGCATCTGGCCGAGATCGTTCGCGAGCCGCGACGCGATCGTGCGGAATGCGCGGTAGTCGTCGAGCCGGTCGCGCCGTTCCGCGAACCACTGCGCGCCCTTGTCGACCCACGGGTTGCCGTCGCGATACGACGGATCGAACAGCGCCTTCGCGAGCCGGGCGCACAGGCGGCCGAACGTGAGCCCTTCGCGGTCGATCGGTGCGAAAGCCGGCGCCCAGAACGTCGCCAGCCCCGGCCACGTGCGGACGAGCAGCGCCTCCACACGCGCATCCTCGATCAACCCGGCGACCGCGATACCGATCGGCGTCAGTGTGTCGGCCGGTTCGCCCGACGGCGAATGCAGCCAGTGCGCGAGCGCGTGCGCGGCCGCCGCGATGCGCGCGGCGGGCGGCAGCGTACCCGGCACGCGCAGCGCCGCATGGCCGAGCGTCGCACGCAGCGCCGCATCGTCGAGCCGCACGTCGGTCTCGTGCGCGGTCATCCCGTGCAGGAAGCGGGCGAGGTGCAGCGCGCTCATGTCGCGAAGTGCGCGGCGGCCATCGTCTGCAGCGCGGCCCGCGTGTCGGCGTCGTCGGTCGCCGCGTCGCTGATCGCGATCCGGCACGCGTCGAGCGGCGCGAGCCCCGCGACGATCAGCCGGGCAGCGTGCACGAGCAGGCGCGTCGAGGCGCCTTCGTCGAGCCCGTCGCCGGCCAGCGCACGCGTGCGCTGCGCGAGATCGACGAGCCGGCGCGCGGTGTCGCGATCGACGCCGCTTTCGCGCACGACGACCTCGGCCTCGTGCGCGGCGTCCGGATAGCCGAAGTCGATCGCGACGAAGCGTTGCCGCGTCGACGGCTTCAGCCGCCGGTGTTCGCCGTGATAGCCGGGGTTGTACGAGATCACCAGATGGAAATCCGGATGCGCATGCACGACTTCGCCGAGCCGGTCGAGCGGCAGCACGCGCCGCGAGTCGGTCAGCGGGTGGATCACGACCGTCGCGTCGGGGCGCGCCTCGACGATCTCGTCGAGATAGCAGATCGCGCCATGCCGCGCGGCGAGCGTGAGCGGCCCGTCGGCCCAGTAGGTGCCGTCGGCGTCGAGCAGGTGCCGGCCCGTCAGGTCGGCCGCGGACGTATCGTCGTTGCACGCGACCTGGATCAGCGGCAGGCCCATGCGCCACGCCATGTACTCGACGAAACGCGTCTTGCCGCAACCGGTCGGCCCTTTCAGCAGGACCGGCAGGCGCTGGCGGCAGGCCGTCTCGAACCAGTCGGCTTCGGCGCCGGCCGGCTGGTAGAACGGCGCGTCGACCATGCGGTGTCCGGCGAGCGGATCGGCGGCCAGCGGCGTATCGCGTGCGCTCATCACCACCTCCCCGTCATCATCAGCATGCCGGGCAACCAGCAGGTGCCGACACCGATCGCGATCGTGTAGCCGGGCAGGAAGCGTACGCGCCGCTTCAGACCGAGCGCGACGAAGAACAGGAACCACAGGCTCGACCACAGCAGCCACATCGCACCGAAGCGCACGTCGTGCGACGTGCCCGCATAGACGAGCGCGCTGATCGCGACGAACAGGCAGTACCAGCCGAGCCCCGCGCCTTGCAGCCCGCGCCACTGGACGGCCGCGAGATACAGGTACGTGAACGCGAACAGCAGGCCGCCCGCGCTCGAGAAATACTGCGGGGGCGTCGATGCCTGCACGAGGCCGGCGAGGTTGATCAGCAGCGCGAGCAAGCCGACGAGCAGGTTCAGGCCGGCCGCGTCGCGCGGTTCGATGCGGCCGGTGAGCGCGACGCCGTTGACGACCAGCACCGCGCCGATGAAGAAGAGAGCGACACCGAGCATGATGAAGGCTCCAGAGTGGGGCGGAGCCGTTCGCGCGGGCGGCGCGAACGGCCGGGCAATGCGCGGGCTCAGCGGTGCGCGGGCGCTTCGGACGGAATGCCTTCGATCGGGCATTCGGGCGTGCCGGGTGTCGCGCGCGTCAGGCGCTCGACGGCCTGGCGCGTGCCGTCCGGATCGTTCACCCAGTTCGCGTAGAACTCGAACGGGCATTGCGCGACGCCGTTCGGCGATTCGCCGGAGCCGATCTTGCCGGTGTAGCCGCGGTGCAGCAGCTTGTACAGGTGGTTCTGCGACTGCATGTTGCGGCGCGCGTCGCGGATCAGGCTCACCGACAGTTCCGCATACTGCACGCCGTTTTCTTCCTCGCCGCATTCGCCGAGCGTGCGGCCGTCGAAGCCGACGATCGCCGAGTGCCCGAAATACGAATACACGCCGTCGAACCCGGATGCGTTCGCGACCGCGACATAGCAGTTGTTCATGAACGCCATCGCCTTCGACACGAGCACCTGCTGATCCTTTGCCGGGTACATGTAACCCTGGCAGCGCACGACCAGCTCGGCGCCGCGCATCGCGCAATCGCGCCAGATCTCCGGATAGTTGCCGTCGTCGCAGATGATCAGGCTGATCTTGAGCCCCTTCGGCCCGTCGGCGACGTACGTGCAGTTGCCCGGATACCAGCCTTCGACGGGCACCCACGGCATGATCTTGCGGTACTTCTGCACGATCTCGCCCCGGTTGTCGATCAGCACGAGCGTGTTGTACGGCGCCTTGTTCGGGTGCTCCTCGTGGCGTTCGCCGGTCAGCGAGAACACGCCCCACACGTTGGCCTTGCGGCACGCGGCCGCGAAGATGTCGGTTTCCTCGCCGGGGATCGTCGATGCCGTGTCGTACATCTCCTTCGCGTCGTACATGATCCCGTGGGTCGAATACTCGGGAAACACGATGAGATCCATGCCGGGCAGGCCGCGCTTGATGCCGACCACGCGCTCCGCGATTTCGCGGGCGTTCGCGATCACCTCGGCGCGGGTGTGCAGGCGCGGCATCTTGTACTGGACGACGGCGACGCCGACGGCGTCGTTGCTGCTGGAAATATCGCCATGACGCATGGTGTGCTCCTGGTTCGGGTGAAGACGTGCGTTTTCGAAAGGCAAAAAAAAGCCCTTGCCTCGACGAGCGAGGCAAGGGCTTCTTTGCCGGTCCGTTCATCCGACAACGCTGTCGGATAACGGGAATGCGGATGAGTGGCCGGATGCGCGGCCGGCGAAGCGCGGGCTATCGGGCTCGCGCTGCGCACGATCGTGGGACGTCTTTGTCCGCCGGATCGATGGGATGCACTCTATGCAAAGTTTTTTTCGGACGCAACATCGCGTATACCCCTGCACGTCGTGAAGGCGGGGCGAGCGGCTCGACGTGCGGCCGGGACCGCGCATTGCGTGGCGCGCTCGTGCGGGGTCGGACGCAAGTTTGCCGGGAGCGGCGCACGGCAATCGCGATGCAACGGTGTCGCCGAAGCAATCGGCCGGTGCATCGGCGCACCGCTATAAAGTTGTGTACGCAACGTTATGGGATCCCGCGATATACGCCGAGACGCGTTCAGCTCCGATCGTTCGCCGCGTTGCTTTCGAGGAAAGTGTCCACCGCGATCAGCGATTGTTCGTCGAGCGTGCCGAGCACGCTTTTCAGCTTCAACTGCAACTTCAGCGCATCGAGATAGCTGTCGAACAGCTTCTGCCGGATGCCCGAGATGTCGCGCCGCAGGTTCAGCGTTTCGTACGTCGTGCTGTAGCCGACCTGGTGCGCCTTCATCGACGAATCGTACGCGAGCCGCGCGGCCTGCAGCGACTGCTGCAGCGCGCGAATGCGCTTGCCGACCGATTCGAGCGCGGACAACGCCTCGCGATGATCGGTGCTCAGTTGCTCCTCGACCTCGCGCAGCCGGTTGCGGTACTGCTCGGTCACGTGCTCGGCCTCGACCTGCCGGTAGTACACGCTGCCGCCGGAGAAGATCGGGATCGTCACCTGCACGCCGACCGCACTTTGATGGAAGTCCGAGCGATCGGTGAGCCCGCGCAGGTTCGGGTTGAGTCCGCGCGAATACGACGCGAACAGGTCGACGGTCGGCAAGTGTTCGGCGCTGACGCGCTTCGCGGCAAGGCGCGCGACCTGAACGTCGCGATAGGCCTGCCGGTACGCGGGGTTGTCCTGCGGCGCGTAGTCGCCGGACGGAATGCGCGGCGACGACCCGCGCATCGCGAGCCGCGGCCAGCGCGCGAAATCGATCGTCGAGCCGAGCAACGTCTCGTAACGCGCGCGCCGCGTGTCGACGTCGGTCTGCGCGAGCGCTTCGTCGGATTGCGCGAGGCTGCGGCGCGCCTCGATCTCGGCGGTGTCGCCGATCGTCTTCATCCCGAGCTGCGCCATGCGCCGCGTGTCGCTTTCGAGCCGCGTGAGCGCGCTGACTTCGTCGTCGGCCGATTGCAGTTTCTCGCGCGCGCTCAGCAGATCGAAGCACGCATTCGCGACTCGCAGGATCAGGTCCTGCTTCGCGACTTCCAGTTTCTGCTTCGCCGCTTCCTCGTACTCGGTCGCGCGCCGCATGTCGTACAGGTAGGGCACGTTGAACAGCGCTTGCGTCACCTGCGCGGAACCGTATGCCGCGTTGCTCGATCCGCTGACGTCGATGCCGAACAGGTTCGCGTGCGTGCCGTAGCGCCCCCATTCGAGCTGCGCGGCAGCCTGCGGCAGCATCTGCGCGCGCGCCTCGGGGAATTTCTGGCGGGCCGCGTCGTATTCGCTGCGGGCTTGCAGGTAGCGCGGATCGTGCACGGACGCGTACTGGTAGGCGGTATCGAGGCAGAACGCACGAGCGTGTGCCGGCACGCCGACTATCGTTACAGCGAACAATGTCATGGTTGCAAGTCGGGGATTCCACCTAGTCGAAAATCTTGATAGGGAAATACCCGCATCCGGTGTCGCCGACCCGCGATTCGTGCGCCTCGTTTCAAACATGGCCGTCTTCGTCTCCTGTCCGTGCCGCAATGCATTGCGGCGGGATTTAAACGTTTTGAAATTGAAATTCAAACAGCGTGAATGCCTGCTACTCGCCGCGCATCGGAAAATACGGCTGTAAGAGTGTGTCCTCCATTGAATTCCGACGCGCCCGCATGATAGCCTGATTTCGGCTGGTAATCGCAGTGATTATTAGATTAACAAGTCGCTCGGGATTAAAAGCCGTTGGTCTTTCAATGAAGGTTCTTTGCATCATCTTTATTTTTTACGAGGAGAGAATGATGAAGGTCATGACGACGGAACAGGTCAGGAATGTGCATGGCGGCGGTGCGATCAGCTCGCTGGGTAGCCTCGCCGTTGACGCCGCGCCGGTGGTGACCGCGCTCGGCCAATTCCTGCCGAGCCTCGGCAATTACCTGCAGAACCCGAAGACGTTCAATAACACCGGCAAGTAACCGCCGTGCGCGGGGAGGCGCCCCCCGCGTCAGATGCTGCGAAACAGAAGGAAAAGAATCGATCGCCGCAGTGGATATAAAGTGACTTCGAAATGCATTATTTCGAAATCGGGCGATTGTCAGGAGGCGGGAGTGCCGGATTATCGCCGTAATAAAGTGAACGGCCATTGAGCTTGCAATTGGCTGACGGCTGTTGGCATTCCGACAATATAAAGGCCACAACAAATGCGAGACATCACGGAAGAACAGGCCCGCCAGATTCGGGGCGGCGCGTCGCTTTACTCCAACTCGGCCGCCTATACGGTCGATCTCGTCAATCAGTCGATCGGGACCACGCTGCAAGGCCTGATGACCCAGTACCAGGCCCACGCCGTCGAACAGTTCCGGATGTCGCTCGGCTCGTCGCGCTGAGCGGCCCGCCGAGCGGCCGGTAACGCCGATCTTCCGTCGCGGCCGGTAGCGCCGGCTGCGCCTCATGCGTATCGCGCACGACCCGCCACGGGCCCGCACTGGCTGGCCCGGGCGGCGCGTCGTCGCGCCCCGGGTGCCCGACCATGCTCTTCAATACGCGTAAAGTCCGTCCGGTCCTGCAGGACGAAGTGACGGAGTGCGGCCTGGCCTGCCTCGCGATGATCGCGTCGTGGCACGGGCGCGACACGACGTTGCGCACGCTGCGCAACCGCTATCCGGTGCGGATCGACTCCGGCCTGTCGTTCTTCGACCTGATGGAGATCGCCAACGATCTCGGCCTGCGCGCCCGCGGGCTGCAGTTCGACGCGGGCGAGCTCGACGCGCTGAAGACGCCGTGCATCCTGCACTGGGGGATGAACCACTATGTCGTGCTGACGAAGGTCGGCTACGGCAGCGTGCACATCGTCGACCCCGCGCTCGGCGAGACGAAGCTGCCGCTCGCGCAGGCGCTCACGCACATCACCGGCTATGCGCTCGAACTGAATCCGGACATCGGGTTCACGCGGGCCGGGCAGGCCGACCGGATCCGGCTGCGCGACTACCTCGAAGGGCTGACCGGCATCCGCAAGAGCCTCGCGATCGGTATCGCCGGCGGCGTCGCCGCGCAGCTCCTGCTGCTGCTCGGCCCGTCGTACGTGCAACTGACGATCGACGAGGCGCTGAAGAAGACCGACGTCGACATCCTGTACCTGCTGACGATCCTGTTCGCGATCGTGTTCCTGTTCGACACGCTCTACGCGAACCTGGTCGGCAACATCAAGAGCTATCTGCGCAACATCGTGTCGCAGCAGTTGTCGGCGAACCTGGTCGGCCATCTCGCGCGGCTGCCGATCGGCTATTTCCTGTTTCACAACACCGGCGATTCGATCTCGCGCGTGTCGTCGGTGTCGGAGGTCGGGCGGTTTCTCGTCGACGGGCTGGTCGGCGGGCTGCTGAACATCGTCACCTGCACGCTGACGCTCGTGCTGATGCTGTACTACAGCCCCGTGCTGGCCGGCATCAGCCTCGCCGGGATGGTGCTGTTCGCATTGAGCCGGCTCGCGATCCAGCCGCAGCTGCAGGACGCGATGTCGCAGATCCTCACCCGCGGCGCCGAGGCCGACGCGCTGCTGATCGAGAACATCCGGTCCGCGCATTCGATCAAGCTGCTGTCGGCCGAAACCGCGCGCAGCAGCCTGTGGGTCAATGCGTTCACGCAGAAGCTGCAGGCGATGCGCCAGCAGGAGCGGTTGCAATTGCTGTTCGATGCGATCTCGAAGGGGATCGTGCACGTCGAGCAACTGGTGATCGTCACGTACGGCGCGTGGCTCGTGATGCACGGCCAGAGCACGATCGGCGTGATCTACGCGTTCATCCAGTACAAGAACCTGTTCGCGGACAAGTTCATCGATTCGATCCAGCTCTACGTGCGGCGCAAGGTGCTGCAGGTGCACATGGATCGCGTCGCGGACGTGCTGCAGACCGAGACCGAGGAGCCGGCGCCGGACGCGGTCGTGCGGCCGATCGACGGGTTCGACGGCGCGCTGTCGATCCGCGCGCTGTCGTACACGCCGAAGGGCGGCCAGCGGCCGATCCTGAGCGATGTGACGCTCGACGTGCCGGCCGGCAGCAAGATCGCGATCGTCGGGCGCACCGGCAGCGGCAAGACGACGCTGCTGAACCTGATCTGCGGGCTCGTGCGGCCCGCGCCCGGCACGCTGTTCGTCGGCGGCGTCGATCTCGCGGAAGTGAACCTGCGGCAATACCGCAAGCATCTCGCGGCCGTCACGCAGTCCGACCAGCTGTTTCGCGGGACGATCCGCGACAACATCACGAATTTCGCGCCCGCGCCGCGGATCGGCGCGATGTTCGACGCGGCGAAGCTCGCATGCATCCACGACGAGATCGAGCGGCTCGACCATCGCTACGACACGCCGCTCGGCGATACGCAGAAATTCCTGTCGGCCGGCCAGATGCAGCGGCTGCTGATCGCGCGGGCACTGTATTGCGAGCCGCGCCTGCTGATCCTCGACGAGTTTTCGTCGAATCTCGACCAGACGACCACGCACGAAATCTGCCGCAACGTGCTGACGCTGCCGTGCACGATCGTGCTCGTCACGCACGATGCGTCGATCCTGTCGATGGTCGACCGGATCTACCGGATGCACGACGGCGTGCTGACCGACGCGACCGACGCGACCGACGCGTGGCGTGCGAACGAGGAGGCGCGGTGATGCTCGGGCGACTGTTCCTGCTCAATCCGTTCTCTTATGCGTTCCTGGTGCGCCGCGCGGTGCGCGCGGTCGCGCTGCGCACGTCGCCCGCGCGCGGGCTGCGGCTGATGCGCTGGTGCTCGGGCGCGTGCCTGCGCTGCTTTCCGTGCATTCGCGAGTCGATCGAGCGCGCGGTCGCTTACATGCTGGGCGCGCACCTGAACGACGATCCGCGGCGCGTGCGGGAAGTGTCGGCCGCGATCGTGCGCGAGCTGTTCGAGGCCGAGTTCGCGGGGCTCAAGCTGCGCACGCACAGCCTCGCATCGATGAAGACGATGATCGACGGCATGGCGTGCGAGGGCGACGACCAGTTGCGCGCCGCACTCGCACGCGGCGGCCCGCTGATGCTCGCGGGGCTGCACTTCGGCAACCTGATGCTGTTCGTCACGAAGCTGCGCTTCATGATTCCCGACGATCGCAAGCTGATGGTGATCCTGCACCGCGATGCGCCGGGCGCGTTCTTCGACGATGCGCTGCGGCTCGTCGCCGAGTACGGCGCCGGCGAAGTCGAATTCATCGACATCGAGGAGCGCGTACACCTGCGGCGGCTGATCACGAGCCTGCGACGCGAGGCGCCGGTGTTCCTGCTGTTCTCCGACCTGCACGGCAAATTCGGCAAGACCAATCGCTGCCGGCTCGGCGGGCGTTGGGTGCGGATGGCCGGCGGCGGCGTGAAGCTCGCGGTCGAGCAGGGCATTCCGCTGCTGGTCGCGTATGCGACCGGCGTGCCGTTCCGCGATCGCTGCGCGGTGCATTTCACCGCGCTCGCGGCCAGCCCGCTCGCGCCGATGCTCGGCACCGACGCCGACGCGTCACCGGTGCGCGCGACGCACCAGCGCATCGTCGACCGTCTCGAGCAGGCGCTCGTGCGCCAGCCCGAGCAATGGCATTTCTGGGAACACTTCACGCCTTACCTGATGCCGGCGCCGCTACTCGATGCGGCCGCGCGGCGTCGCTCCTGACGAGCCCGCCCCATGCCGACCTGGAATTCCGCCCTCCGAGAACAGAAGCCGTCGCGCAAGCTCGCGCGCGGCACGACCTTCGGCACCGTGATTCACGGCGTCGTCGACGTGCCGGTGTCGATGCGGTTCTTCTGCTACCTGTCGCTGGCGATGTTCGCGATGTTCGTGACCGCGCTCGTCGAGCTGAGCTACGCGAACACCGAGAGCGTGTCGGGGATGCTGACGCCGCGCTCCGGGCTGATCGGCGTCGGTGCGCCGCCGGGCTGGGCGGTACGCGAAGTCTACGTCGGCAAGGATCAGCACGTGAAGGCCGGCCAGCGGCTGCTCGCGGTGACGCGCGACACGAGCTTCGTCAGCCAGGCGAACAACGTGCAGGGGATGCGCGCGGCGCTCGACCGGCAACGCATCGAGGTGACGCAGCAGATCGACGCGGCGCGGCTCGAATACCGGTCGTCGGTGCAGCAGATCAACCAGCAGATCGCCGCGCAGGGCGAGAGCCGCGGGCTGGTCGACCGGCAGATCCAGGGCCAGAAGCGCATCGTCGACGAATACGGCGAACGGCGCGCACGCGTGAAGCAGCTGCTCGACGAACAGGTGGTGACGCTCGAACAGTACAACCAGGTCAACACGCAATACCTGCAGGCCGGGCAGGCGTACCAGGACCTGCTGCTGCGCCGCGCCGAACTCGCGAAGAACGCGATGAAGCTGCGCGGCGACCTCGACACGATGCAGAGCAAGTACGACGGCGCGAATGCGGAGCTGAAGATCAAGCAGGAGGAGCTGAACGCGAAGGAATACAACATCGACGAGAACGTGAACCAGGTGCTGTACGCGCCGGCCGACGGGCAGATCGTGCGGCTCGACGTCGTGCAGGGCGGCGTGATCGACCCGCCCGGCACGCGCGTCGTCGAGATCCTGCCGGCAAAGGCCGACGGGCTGATCGCCGAGGTCTACATTCCGTCGTCGAAGGCCGGCTTCGTGAAGAAGGGGCAGGCGGTGAAGGTTGCGTACGCAAGCTATCCGGTCGAGAAGTTCGGTACGTATCGCGGCAAGGTGCTGTCGATCTCGCCCGTCGCGTTCTCGGCGAAGGAGCTGAACCTGCCGGGCGATGCGGCCGCGCCGCAGACCTACTTCAAGACCTGGGTCGAACTCGCCGAGCGCACGCCGTCGTTCGACGGGCGGCCGCTGTCGTTGCGGGCCGGGATGATGCTGAAGGCGGACATCGTGCTGGAGCGGCGCAGCCTGCTCGAATGGCTGTTCGAGCCGCTGTACCGGATTCGCCAGCGCCTGTTCGGCGTGCCGGCCTGAGCCGATGGGGAATCGCGACACACGCCGCCGCAGCGCGCGGCCGGGCACCGTGCGTCCGCTGTCGCGCTGGCTCGGTGTGACGCTGGTCGCGTGCGCGACCGCCGCGCACGCCGCACCGCAGCCCGACGGCGACACTGCATCGCGCTGGCAGGCCGGCGCCGACGGGATCGGCTTCTGGCCGGGCGGCGATGCGGACGGCTTCGATGCGCACGCATGGACGACCGATGCGGAGCCGGCGCGCGGCGCACGCAACCCATCGTCGAGCGACGGACGGCAACCCGATACCGTCCCGCTGACCGCCCGCAAGATCACGCTCTGGCAGCGAACCGGCGCAGCCGCGCGCGCCTGCGCGGCCGCGGGCGACGACGGCGCGGACGGCATCGGTTTCGACGACACCGGTGCCGGCGGCGGTTGCGATCCGGCCGCCACGCACGATGCGCCGGCCGGCGACGCAACGGCGCGCGGCGTCGTCCATGCCGACCGGATGCCGTACGAACTGCATCCGGTCGATCCATCGCGGCTGCCCGATCTGCCGGCCGCGCAGGCGCCGCCCTTGCTCGAGCAACTGACGGGCGACGACCGCAACATGGTCGGTCTCGGCTGGCACTTCGTCGGGACGACCGGCCGCTCGACGCCCGTGACGACGCATACCGACGCGCTCGGGCTGAAGAGTTTCCAGAACGCGGGTTCGAGCCTGTCGCTCAGCAATACGAACACGCTGGCGTTCACGTTCACGCATTTCGTCTCCGAGCACTGGGCGGCCGAACTCGGCGCCGGCATTCCGCCGGTGCTGACGCTGCGCGGGCACGGCAGCATCGCGCTGCCGCTCGACCGCATCTTTGCCGGCGTGCACGGCCGCTTTCCGCTGATCGATCTCGCGAACACGCAAAGCAACCCGCTCGCGACCACGCGGGCCTGGCTCGGCTCGGTCGTGTTCAAGTACTACCTCGGCGAGCGCGACGATCGGTTCCGCCCGTTCGCGGGCCTCGGCATTAGCTACACGCGCTTCACGAACACGAACCTGAACCCGGTGTTCCAGCGCAAGCTGGCGTCGCTCGGCGGCCTGCTCGCGGCGGGCGCGGACATCGGCAGCCTGCAGTCGCTGCTGCTCGATCCGGCGTTGTTCCAGCGGATCTGGGATGCCGGCGGCGACCTGCTGCTGTCGGGGCGGACCAACGTATCGGCGAAGGTGAAGAGCGTGTGGGAGCCGGTGTTCACCGTCGGCGCCAGCTACCAGATCACGCGCCGGTTCTGGATCACCGGGATGGTGACCTACATCCCGCTGCGCACCAGGATCACGCTCGACATCAGCCAGCCGAATCGCACGCTTGCGTCGAATACGTTCGATATTTCGGCGAATCCGGTGCTGGCCACCGTGCTGCTGAACTTCCGCTTCTGACGGGCATGGCCGCCCATTTTCATGAATTTGACGCGCGACGCTGGGATAATGGTGGGGTTTGGCTGCGTCAATGATGGAAGGAGGCCCCATGGGCGACAACGATACCCGCACCGAGACCGACAACCGCACCGATACGAGCTCGATGGAAGCGCGCCAGCGCCGTTTCGAGGAGGATCTCGTCGACGCCTACGATGAAGAGCTCGAGATGGAGCTCGACGACCGCCGCTTCGACGACGGTGAGGACCTGCTGTTCTCGCCCGAGCGCCGCGAAGCACGCAAGGAATATTTCCGCGAGCTGTTCCGCTTGCAGGGCGAGCTCGTGAAGCTGCAGGACTGGGTCGTGCACACCGGGCATCGGCTCGTCGTCATTTTCGAAGGGCGCGACGCGGCCGGCAAGGGCGGTGCGATCAAACGCATCACGCAGCGCCTGAACCCGCGCGTGTGCCGGGTCGCCGCGCTGCCCGCGCCGAACAACCGCGAGCGTACGCAGTGGTACTTCCAGCGCTATGTCGCGCATCTGCCGGCCGGTGGCGAGATCGTGCTGTTCGACCGCAGCTGGTACAACCGCGCGGGCGTCGAGCGCGTGATGAATTTCTGCACCGACGACGAGTACGAGGAATTTTTCCGGTCGGTGCCCGAGTTCGAGAAGATGCTGGTGCGCAGCGGGATCCAGATCGTCAAGTACTGGTTCTCGATCACCGATCACGAGCAGGAACTGCGCTTCCAGAGCCGCATCGAGGATCCGCTGAAGCAGTGGAAGCTGAGCCCGATGGATCTCGAAAGCCGCCGCCGCTGGGAGGCTTATACGGCCGCGAAGGAAGAGATGCTGCAGCGCACGCATATTCCCGAGGCGCCGTGGTGGGTCGTGCAGGCGGTCGACAAGAAGCGCGCGCGGCTGAACTGCATTCACCATCTGCTCGGCCAGGTGCCGTATCACGAGGTGCCGCGTCCGACGATCGATCTGCCGCAGCGCGAACATCACGAGGATTACATCCGTCGGCCGGTGCCGGACAACATGATCGTGCCGGACGTCTATTGACCGGTTCGCGCCGGTCGACACGCGATGTGACGAAGCGCGCCGCATGATGCGGCGCGTTTTTTTTGAGGCGTTCCGGTCGATGGCGGGCGATGCGGTGCGACAGGTTTGACAGTCTTTCAAGATGTCGGATTGACAGTCGCGAAAGCGTACCGTCATGTTCGCGCCGATATGCGTCGACACCGTTGAAACGGTGCGATTCCGGCGCACTGAGGAAAAACCAGTCGCGCCGAGGGTCCCAAGCGGTAGCCGGAACCTGAGAGACCTTGTAAAAAGTGGAGCGTGCGCCGCGCGGGCTTGTCGCCGCAGCGGCTCACATCTCCGGAAAGCCCGAGCGCCCCTGCGTCAGGTCGAACAGTTCGACTCTTGCCGCGGCTTCGGCGGTTTCGGGCAGCTTGATCACGAGCTTCACCGTCATTCCGTACGCGCTGTCCACCAGCGCGTAGCCCGCCTGTTCGATCCAGCGGCGTACGCGCGCCTCTTCCGGGTAGCCGATCTCGATCGCGAGCCGCGTGTACCGAATGCGCTCGACGCGCTCGGCATCGAGCAGCGCCGACGCGATCGCATCCGTGTACGCACGCACCAGCCCGCCCGCGCCGAGTTTCACGCCGCCGTAGTAACGCACGACCGCGCCGAGCACGCCGTCGAGGTCGTGATGGCGCAGCACTTCGAGGATCGGCCGGCCCGCCGTGCCCGACGGCTCGCCGTCGTCCGACATACCCGACTGGCCGCCCGCCAGCAGCGCCCAGCACACGTGGGTGGCCGCCGGATGTTCGTCGCGCAGGCGTTGCAGTACCTGCATCGCGGCATCGCGATCCTCGACGGGAACCGCGTACGCGATGAAACGGCTCTTGCGGATTTCGAGTTCGCGGATGTAGGTGGTGGCGAGCGAGTAACTCATGCGTCGCGACGCGGAAAATGGTGGGAAATCAAGGCGATGATGATGTGTCGATGCTTTTGGCGTTGGCCCGCGGACGGATGGATATCGTCTGCATGAACGGAGGGCGAAGGCACGATTTTACCGTGGCAGGCATACGCGGCGTCGATGGACGCGTTGGCCGGTACGGGATTCGTCACCGAAGGCCATGCAGGGCAGGCATCGCATCAGCGCACGCCGACCGACGACCGGAGCGCCGCGCCCAGCGTGCGTAGCGCCTGCCGGGCGCGCGCATCGGTCAGGCTCGAGTAGAGCACCACGTCGCGCGTCGGCAACGGCGGCAGCCCGTAACGCATCCCCACGTCCACGGTGCCGGCGGGCGCCACGCGATGCCCGAGCGCCGCGACGGCCAGCCCCGCGGACACCGCCGCGCCGATCGTCGCCACGCCGCCGCCGACAAAGACCTCCGTCCACGCGACCCCGGCCTGGTCCAGCGCGTCGACCGCCATGCGGCGCACGCTGCACGGTTCGGCCTGCGTCGCGAGCCGCAGCGGTTGCGGCGGACGGTACTCGAAATCGGCCGCCGCCATCCAGCCGAACGACTCCGACAGGATGGTTTCGCCGTCGAGCCGCCGGCTGTCGTGTTGCAGCGCGACGGCCGCGTCGAGCTGGCCGCGGTCGAACGCGTCGAGCACGTCGCGCGACGCGGCGACGCGAATCTCCAGCACGAGCGCCGGCTCCGCTTCGCTCATCCGCCGCAGCAGCATCGGCAGGTCGGCGCCGACGACATGGTGGCTGACGCCGATCACCAGCCGCCGCTGGCTCGTGCCGAACGCGCTGATTGCGCCGTGGTGAGCGGCCACCAGTTCGCGCGCCGGCTCCAGGAACGCGGTGCCGTCGGCCGACAGGCGAACCTGCCGCGGCGTGCGTTCCAGCAGGCGGCGGCCGAGCCCGTCTTCCAGCCGCTTGATCTTCAGGCTCACCGCGGACTGCGTCGTGTCCAGCACTTCCGCGGCCCGCGTGAAGCTCTTGAGGTCCGCGGTCAGCACGAATGCCTGCACGGCTTCGATGTCGAGCGTTTTCATCACACCCTCGTCCATTTCAGAATCGAATCATTGAAATATTTTGCCATCTCCTTTTCAAATGATTCAAGGTCTTCTACGCTGCGCTCATGCCGTCCGGAATGCCGTCCGTTTCTTTCGCCAGGAGTCGATCATGTTGACCGCGTACTACGTGCACCGCCTGCCGGCGGATTACGATCTCGACATCATCCGCGATCGCGTGCGCGAGCGCGGCCGGCTATGGGACGACACGCCCGACCTGCTGTTCAAGGGCTTCCTGCTGCGTGAGGCCGGCCGCCATGGCGCGACGGAAAACGGCTACGCGTCGTTTTACCTGTGGCGCAACGAGCAGGCGTTCGCGCGGTTCGTGACGGACGGCCGCTATCGGGTCGTCACGGACAGCTTCGGCCGCGCGCCGATCGACACGCAGATTGCGCTCGACGCGCGCAAGGGCAGTGCGTCGACGGGACGTTTCGCGCGTCTGGAGATGATCGAGATTCCGGCGGACGCCGATCTCGATGCGGTCCTGGCGCGAGAGATCGCACGCAATCGCGAAGCGGCGGCACGGCAGGGCGTGGTCGCGGCGGCCGTCAGTCTCGATCCGTTGCGCTGGCGGCTGACGCGTGCGCTCGTGACCGAACATGAACCGGACGACGGCGGCGCGGGCACGATGTACCAGGTCCTGCATCTGGCGAGGCCGTTGCTCGACACGCTGGAAGCGGGCGGCGCGTGATGGCCGGCATCGCGTCGCGACTGCCGGCAGGGGTGGTGATTGCCGCGCATCTGGCGGGCGTGGTGGCGGGCATCGTCGCGATCGCGGCGCTCGCGACGGTGCTGGCGCTGCTGTTCAGGTAACGCGTTGCAGTGCAGAGACGGTTGATGCGGGGGCGCCGCGCATGCGATGCACGGCGCCCCCGGCCGCTTCTTCGTCGCTCGCTCAGTGGCTTTGCAAGCGGATATCGCGCGACGACGCGCCGACATACACGGTTCCGCCCGACACGACCCGCCAGCCGTTGCGCGACGTATCCCAGACGCTTTGCATCCGCGGCGACACGGTTATGTGCACACGCCGTGCGTCGCCCGGATTCAGCCGGATCTTCTCCCAGCCGACCAGCCGCTTGGGCGGCTCGTCCTTGTACGGCACGCCGAGATAGACCTGCGGTATTTCCGCGCCGGCCACGCGCCCGTCGTTGCGCACGGTAAACGCGACGCTCAGCGAGCCATCCCATTGCTTCGACACCGACAGTCCCGAATACGCGAAGTGCGTATACGACAGGCCGTAGCCGAACTCGAACATCGGCTTGATGTTGCGCGCGTCATACCAGCGATAGCCCATGTTCAGCTTTTCCGCGTACACCGGGTCGGTCTCGAACGCGCCGTTTTGCCCCCACGTCGGCGAATCCTGATCGCGCGCCGGGAAGGTCACGGGCAGCTTGCCGGACGGGTTGACCGCGCCGAACAGCACGTTCGCGATCGCCTTGCCGCCGGCTTCGCCCGGATACCATGCCTCGACGATGGCCGACACGTTGTCCTTCCACGGCATCAGCACCGGATTGCCGCTCTGGACGACGACGATCGTATGCGGATTCGCACGCGCGACGGCTTCGACGAGCGCATCCTGGTTCGACGGGTTCGCGAGGCTCAGGCTTTGCAGGTCGCCGAAATCCTCGCCGGCCGGCTGCGCGACCACGACGATCGCGACGTCCGAGCGGCCGGCGAGCGCCGCGGCCTGGTCGATCTCCTGCTGCGTGTACGCGCGGAACGGCGACTGCTGGTCGCTGTTGCCCGCATACGTGACCTGCGCGGCCGGCGCCAGCGCGCGGATCGCCGCGACGATCGGCACGTCGACCTTGAGCCACGGATTGCGCCACCAGCTGCACCCGGTCGACGACCCGAACGTCAGGCCGCCGCAGCCTGCGAACGAACCCGTTACGGGATCGCGCGTGTTGCCCGAGCCGCCGCCGGACAGCACGGCCGCATCCGCATGGCCGCCGATCACGGCGATACGCGACAGCGCCGACGCGACGAGCGGCAACTGGTTGCCGTCGTTCTTCAGCAGCACGATCGACTGCTCGGAAGCCGCCTGCGCGAACCGGTTGCCGGCCGCGAAATCGATCGTGCCGCCGCCTTTGGCCGGATCGTCCATCACGCCGACGCGGATCATCACCGCGAGCTTGCGGCGCACCATGTCGTCGAGGCGCGCGGTCGACACCGAGCCGTTCGCGATCGCCTGCTTGACGGCTGCCGGCGTCAGGTACACGCTCGGCCCGACGTCTTCTTCCTCGTCGAGCCCGGCGTTGATCGCGGCGGCGGTGCTGTGCGTGGCGCCCCAGTCGGACTGTACCTGGCCCTGGAAGCCCCATTCGTTCTTCAGCACGTCGTTCAGCAGGTGAGGGTTCTCGCACGCATAGGCGCCGTTCAGGCGGTTGTAGCTGCACATCACGCTGCCGGGCCGGCCGCGCTTCGCGGCGATCTCGAACGGCAGCAGGTACAGCTCGCGCAGCGTGCGTTCGTCGATCTGCGTATTGCCGCCCATCCGGCCGTGCTCCTGCTCGTTGCCCGCGTAGTGCTTGATCGTTGCGATGACTTTCTGCCGCTGCGTGGCGAGCGTGCGTTCGGCGAGCAGATCGCCGGCGAGCAACGGATCCTCGCCGAGATACTCGAACAGGCGGCCGCCGCGCGGCTCGCGCGCGAGATTGGTGCCGCCGCCGAGCCCCATGCCGAATCCTTGCGCGCGCAACTGGATCGCGACCTGCTTGCCGAAGTCGTACGACAGCCGCCGATCCCAGCTGGCGGCAACCGCGATCGTCGCGGGGAACGTCGTGCTGGCCTGCGACGTGCTGCCGGAGCCGGTGGCCGAATCGACCATGTTCAGATCGGGAATGCCGAGCCGCGGCACGCCCTGGATGTACCCGGCGCCGCCGCCCGGCACCTGCGACATTTCGTATTGCGAATGAATGAACTGGAGTTTCTCGTCGAGCGTCATCTTGCGCACGAGCAGATCGGCGCGCCGTTGCGCGGCCACCGATGCGAACGCGTCGGTGGCGTCGCCCTGCGCATTGAAGTCGGCGTCGCCGGCGTAGGCGGTGGTGCAGAGGGTCGCTGCCAGCACGACGGCCGGCCAGAGGGTGTCCCGCATGTTGCTCTCCATGATCGTATTGCCGGTTGTTCGGATGATGTCTGGAGCTGCGCACGTCCGGTGGATTCGCACCGGACGCATTCGGCTGGCGATGCAGGGTGGTTGCGCGTCGGCATGCCAGGCCAGGCGGGGAATCGTTACGGCCGGTTGGGCTCGACCGGTCAATGCGGGCGGCGACGCGCAGGCCGCCCGGCATTGTCGAATCGGATGTAGCGATTCTCTGCTGCGACTAATGGTATGAATGTAGTTTGACTACAGCATCGGTGTTTCTACCGATACGTGCGATCTTTATTTCGTAGTCACGCGAGGTGGCGTGGGGAGGCGGTCATCGTTCCCGATCGACGGTGTGTGATCGGGTAAGAAGTACTGGGCGGAAAGCGGTTTTGCGGGTAAGTCGGCGGGGCGCAGATCGATTCGTTGCATGCGCATCGAACGGAGACTTGGGTCATTTCACGCACTGTGCGTCGAATTCGCCGCTTTTATTCTGGCGCGGGCGTGTATGAACGACCGTGCGCGCTCATTCCCGTTGATTGCCGACTTGTTTGGATCGCGATTGAATTGCGACGATATGGAGCGTTTGAATGACAGCAGAATTTCCGGCTACATACGTTGTGGGTACCTCGGCCGGCCTCACGGCCCGCCCGCTTCTGCAGGAACTGGTCGATCTTCCGATGAGCGTGAGGCGGTTCGGCGTCAAGGGTGACGGCGTGACCGACGACACGGCGGCGCTTCAGGTGGCGCTCAACGCGGGGATTCCGCTGTATTTCCCGCCGGGGACTTACCTGTACAGCAATACGCTGAAGGCAACGGCGTCGATCGTCGGCGCAGGGTGGGACTCGATCCTGCAATGCACGACATCGCAAGGCCAGAATTCGGCGATTTACTGGAGCGGCGCCAGTCATTTCAACATCCGCAATCTGCAATTCTTTTCAGCGAATGCGACCGCGTATTACCCGGACGAGAACGCCGGCTCGATCAACTTGCGGGACTGCAGCCAGTTCGAAATCTCGGGGTGCAAGTTCAACAATGCGGCCGGTGGCGGCGCGCTGATGCGCAGTTGCGTCAACGGCAAGGTGTTCGGCAATACGCTGCTCGACATCTGGCATGACGGCATTCATGTAACCAAGGCCAGCGCGGATATCACGATTACGAACAATGAAGTGATCAACGGCGGCGACGACGCATTCGCGGTGGTCGGTTACTTCAATGAGGGCGTCCGGCCTCGCCGGATCACGATCGCCAATAACCGGGTGGTAGGCACCAAATACGCACGCGGCATCGCGATTGTCGGGGCTCAGGACATCACCGTGGCCGACAACCAGATCTACAACCCGATGGCGGCCGGTATTTATGTCGCGTCGGAACTGACGAGCGTGTATCAGTCGTACGGCAACGACAATGTGACGGTCGCGAACAACCTCCTGGATACGTGCGGCGTTCAATCCAACATCGGCGCGATAGTCAATGCGCCCAATGGACCGCTCGGCTATGGCGCATTGGTGGTGACCGCGACGGCAGGCTTCAACAATTCGAACATCACGATCGTCAACAACACGATCAAGAATGCCGCGGGGTCGCCGATCGGGCTGTGGCAGCCGAGCGGAAGCAACATCCACGTCAACATCTCGCAGAACACGATCACCAATGCATGGGATCCGAACAACAAGAACGGATTCCCGTTGACGACGATCGCCGCGACGTCGGGTGCCGCGACGCTGAACTTTGCCAATACCCCGGGTGTCGCGGTCGGCATGGCGGCCTGGTATTTCAACGGGTCGACCAGCGTGCCGATCGGTACGGTCATGGCGGCGGGCGCGTCGACGGTCACGCTCGAGCAGAATGCGACAGTGCCGAGCGGCGGAACCGTGATCTTCGCCGGGGTCGGGTTGTTCGGCGCGACGATCAAGACTACCGCGTCGGCCGCGAGCGGCGCGACATCGTTGACGTTCGCCACGACGACGGGGGTGCCCTACAACGACAACTACGGTTTCGGCGGGCCCGGAGACGAAACGACAGGCGTGTCGATCGGACAGGGCGTCAGCGGGACCAACATCGCGGCCGGCACCTTCGTGACCGGCGTGACGGGGAGTGTGGTCACGCTGAGCAAGGCGACGACCGGCACCGTGGCGAGCGGTGCTTCGATCGTCTTTACCCCGATGGTTTGCATGACGTCCCAAACGATCACGACATCGGCTGCTGCCGCGGCGGGAACCAACACGCTGACGTTCACGCCGTATCCGTCGGCACGCGGCTGCGCGGTGGGACAAGGTGTCACCGGAACGAATATCCCGGTCGGCACGTACGTGACGTCGGTTTCCGGTAACGGAAATGGTCCGACCGTGACGCTGTCGAACAATGTCACGGGCAGCGGAATCGCCAGCGGCGCATCGATCACGTTCACCGGCACTGGCGGACTGAGCGCCGTTTCCGGCATCGCGCTGTACAACACGCGAGGGTGCATCGTCTCGAAGAATCAATTCTCCGGCATCGCAAAGGACGCAATCTACGTGGACGGATCCTGTACGTCGTTCACCGAAGTCAGCGGCAATACCGGTGAAAACATCGGCTGCTGCAACGGCTTCGCCCGCCTCGTCACGGTCGGCGCGCTCGCGGCCGGCGCATCGCTCAAGTTGCGCGGAAACTACATGGCCCAGCCGGTCAACTATCCACGCGCGATCGATGCGCTGATCTCGTCGAGCTCATGGGCCTACACGTCGTGGAGCGAAGACAACATCGCGCAAAACGGTTTCGTCGGCTTCGGTGTGCAACTGACGCCGGTTGTGCAGGCGGTGGGGGCTTCGCCATGGACGTTCGCGAACACCTACCCGAGCGCGGTCAGCCTGTCGGTTGCCGGAGGCACCGTGTCGTCGATCGGCGTGTCCCGAAACGGGCAGGCTGCCTATGCGTGCGGACTGACGAACGGGATGATCGATCTCAAGCCCGGCGACGCGATGACGGTCACCTATAGCGTTGCGCCTGCTATCACGATGATTCCGCGGCTGGGTCAGTAACGCACGGCGCCATTCCGGCATTCAGGCGACCAGCAGGTATCAAACGAATCTGTCAACCACACTCTCAGGATCGATATGGCATTCCAGCTCAAGGATCGCGTTCAGGAAACGACCACGTCCACAGGTACGGGGGCGTTGTCCCTTGCCGGTGCAATGACGGGATTCCGCACATTTTCGTCCGTGTGCGCCAATGCCGATACGTTCTATTACGGACTGCAAGCCGTAACGGGTACCGGTGTCCCGAGCGGGAACTGGGAGATCGGCATCGGCACATACAACGCCAGCGCGAACACGCTGTCGCGCACCACCGTGCTGGCGTCGAGCAATGGCGGTGCGGTCGTCAATCTTGCCGCAGGTACCGCCCAGGTATGGATGGATTTACCGGCAGCGCTTCCGGCCAATCTGCCGGTCAGCGCCAAATATTTTGGTGCGAAGGGCAACACCAGGATCGTCAACGATGGCGTCACGACATCGGGGTCCACCGCGTTTTCGTCGGCCTCGGCGGCGTTCACCGCGGCGGACGTCGGCAAGCGTATCGACATTGCGACGACGAACGCCAGCGGCGCTGCAACGCTGGTCGTTTCCACCACGATCGCGGCGTTCGTCAGCGCAACGCAGGTCACGCTCGCGAAAGCGGCCAATGCGTCGGCGACAGGGGCGAATGTGGTCTATGGCAATGACGACGGCCCGGCCCTGACGGCCTGGTTGAACTACCTGATGACCATCTGGCCGGTCAAAGGCGACCTGCCTGCCGGGGTCTACTATTCCAGCCTCGCGCTTCCCCCGATCACGAAGCCGATCGCCGTGTTCGGGCATTCGGCGCGCACCTCGATCATCCAGTTCGGCGCGGGGGTTGGCGGCCAATGCCTGACGGTATTGAACGCGGGTTTCAACAATGAAGCGACGGATTTACCGCAAACCGGCAACGTGTCATGGACGTCCAACATGGCCGTCCTCGCCGGGTGCGTCATGCGCGACTTTACCCTTCAGGGCAATCGCGCATGCGCATCGCTGCAACATGGGCTGGTGTTGCAGGGCAACGTGGACTGGCTCGACGTCGCTCACGTGAACTGTCTGTATTTTCGCGGCGGCGGCGTGCTATGGATGGACACCGGCAGCGGATCGACGCAAGCACGCGCCACCGTGCGCGAAGTCAATCTGAACACGATGAAGATCAGACACTGCGGCGACCTGTCGACGAATACGCCCAGTTTCGGCATCTACCTCGATGACAGCCCGGCTGCCCCTACGTCCGATTCATCGAACCTGTTCAACCTGAACAATATCGACATCATCTTCAGTTACGGTACCGCACTGGCCGTGCAGGACCGGCGCACGTCGAATACCGGTGTTTCGCTGTACGGAATCCAAGCGCGAACCATCGTGCTGCACGACCGGATGACCACGATGGGGCTGAGCGGCGGCCGGATGTTCAGCGTCATCGGGCAAGTCACCAACTGCCTGTTCGACATCAACTTCCCGTTGAGCGCACGTAACGACTACGCGGCGGAGATCCTGCCGAACCCGAATTTCAATGTTTATCCCACGGACAATGAATTTACCTTCGCGTTCCCGAAGACGGTAAAGGGGGTGACGATCGGGAACATCGGCTACAACACGATCAGGTTCAGGAATTATTTCGGATGCGCCGAGGCGGTATTCATTTCCACCGAGAGTCCGTACAACCTGAGAATCGATTGCGAGACCGACAGCGTGTTTCAGCAGGTCACTTCGGCGCTGGTGTTGACGGGGACGGGCGCCGTCGCGATTCCGGGCTGGTCGTTCGGTACGACGCCGAACCTGTCGATCTTCATGCCGGTCAACGCAGTCAACGGGACCGGCGACGCGACGCTGGCGACCATTTTCGGCATCACGGGCACGATCGCGCGTTCCGGAAGCGTCACGGCCGGAACCGACACCTATACGTTTACGCCGTCTTCATCCAGTACCGCATACATTCCCGCCGGCGAATACTTTTCGAAGATATGTGTCGATGCGTCGCAAGGCAACGGGGTTTCCGGGCGCTACAAATATATTCCCGAGGACCGCTACGGACGCGCGGTCAACAGCGCGTGGGCCAGCGGGCGCCTGCTGCAGATGTGGCCGTGGCAATTCCACGTCGAAAATGCGACGGGGCTGGTCCGTTACAGCTACGGGGTGCCGACGGCCGACAGCGCGGGCAATGCGCTGGCGGTTTGGTCCAACGGCTTCGTCGGCACCAGTTCGACGCCCGGCGTGACCGGCATCAGCAAACTGACGGCGAACTATGCGTCGCCGACGATGCTGACCAACCTGGTCGGCGGGATCGACGGCCAGTCGGTCAGGATCATCGCGACCAACGGCAACTGCACGATCGCGAACAACGCGAACATCCAGACGACGACCGGGGGAAACGTCGTCATGGCGAGCGGGCAGGTCCTGACCTTTACGTTCGACGCGACGCTGAACAAGTGGTGTGGTGGTTAGCAATCCGAGGGCGTGATGGCCTATTGAGAACGTAGCGGCCACCCGCGTACGTCACGCCGTTCGGGCGCTGAAAGTCCGGGCGGGGAGTCGTCTCGTTGATCGTGCATCGTATGGCGACACGCATCGTGTCGCTCACGCGAGGTCGCGGCGTATTCCCGCCCGGATGAATGAAGCGGCGTGCATCACCGGATGGTGTGGGTCCGGCTCGCACGCTGGCTTGCCCGAGGCCGACACGCGGACTCACTTGGTGATCAGTGCGCCCGTCAAACCCGCGCTGATCGCCGGCAGCAGCAGATTCAACACGCGGCTGGCCCGGACGAGCCCGGTATTGTCGACATAGACGATGTCCTTCGACGCGAGCGGGAACTGGTTCGCGAGCAGCATCGAAACCGGCGACTTCATGTCGAGTCGATAGACCACGGGATCGCTGTCGTCTGCCTTGCGCAGTACGAAGACCTGTTTGGCATTCGACGTCTGCTGGTTCAGTTGGCCTGCCTGTGCGAGTGCTTCGTTCAGCGTGAGCGAACCGTCACGTTGCGGCGGCACGGCCAGCGGTTTGTTCACCTCACCCATCACGTAGACGGGGTTGTCTTCGCGTGCACTCACGTGGAGCAGGTCGCCTGGCTGCAGCATGATGGCGGCGGGGTTTTTGCCCGTTTGCATCATCCGCGCGACATTCACCGGATACGTCGTTCCATTGCGCGTAATCGTTACACGACTTTGATCCGCGGTCGGTGCAAAGCCGCCGGCACGATTGACCGCTTCGACGAGGGTCATCGGAATGTCGTTGATCGCCTGCGAACCGGGTGCGCGCACTTCACCATCCACATACACCTGCTCCGCGCGGAACGACGCCACGCGAACGGTCACCTGTGGCTTCACGAATACCTTCCTGAGCTCGGCACTGACTTCCCGCTGAACCTGCGCCGCAGTTTTTCCTGCCACGTGGATCGGTCGCGTCATGTATGGAAACTGCACGTTACCGTCGCCATCGATCACGAAACCAGGCGCGGCGTCGGAGGACTTGGTGTTCGGCGTCGGCTGGCCGGCGGCGGTAGCGAATTCGGGGTGATCCCACACGGTGATCTGCAATACGTCGCCAGGACCGAGCTTGTAGCTGCTCGGCTTGCCGAGCAGATTGTCCGGAACGGGCAACGCGGAGTGGCTCTTCTGCTGCGCACGAATCAGCCCGATCAGCGTCAGGTCGATCTGCTTGACCGGAACCTTCATGTCGCTGGTCACGTCACCGTTCTCGTCAGTCGTGACCGGCAATGCAGGCGAGGATGCCATGTGCTGGCCCGGCGCAAAGGCACAGGCGGAAAGCAGGGCGGAAATCGCCAGGTAAAGGGCAGCGCGCATTCGGCGTCCTGTCGGGTTGTTCTGGTCCGGCACTGACGTGTCGAATCGTTGGTGGTTGCTCATGTCGTCATTCAGCATGGTTAAACGAGAAACATTGATGCGACGCACATGCGTGGATACTCGCCGTTTTCCGGGCCGCCGGCGACAGACATGGCGGGCGTTCATCCCCCTGCCCATATGCTGGCCGTCCCGATCAACCGACTGTCGGACGCCTCGACGTCATCGCATGCTGTCGGGTGAACCGGCCGACCCGAGATTGATTCCCGCATGGATCATGTTGGATGAACCACGGAAAAAAGGATGTGCGTTAGTTCACCAAGCCGCGGATGGCAGGCCGGATTGGCCGCTCGAGATGCGTGGCTGAGGTGGGCCAAAAACAGGGCCAAACCTTGTCGAGCGAATGAGTTCAGGGAGGCCGGGCACGTTGTGTCGAACCGCTCCTCGGCGTCGTACGAGACGGGGTGGCAACCCGGAGGTTCGCTTACCCGGAGCTTCTTAATGTAAGGAATCGCACTCAGAAAACCACGCATTTATCGCATAGTGACCTGAACAGGCAAGGGCATTTGTTTCTGTTCGGGACTCGGCGGTGCGGTCGTGCATGCAGGCGGTCGGACGCAGACAAGTGCCTCGCGTGATGTGCCGAGAGAATGACCCGGATCGACTGGCGCGACATGCGTGATCAATAGCACGCACGGTGACAGGATGCCCGTCAGAATGGCAATTTGGGAGCGTATGCATGACATTGGATAGGCCTTCATCGAAGCAATCCCGAGACCGGCCGGGAAGTGTTTCTCGCAACGGGGTTGACTTCACGCTGGTCCAGTTGCTGGAAAACGTGTTCGATCACGGGCGTGTTTTCCTGGCCGTTTTCCTGGGATGTTTGCTGCTGGCGCTCGTGTATGCCATTGCGGCAACACCGGTGTACTCCGTGGATACGTTGATCCAGGTCCAGGAAAACAAGCACAGTGCGCTCGGTTCGCTATCCGAAATTTCGAACGCGCTGGATATCGAGAACTCGGCCGTAGTCGGCGAGATCGATATCGCGCGCTCGCGCGCGGTCGTCACCCAGGCCATTGACGCTACCGTCGCGCAGGTGGATGTGTCGGTCCGGAATACGATTCCGCTCGTTGGCGGCTTACTCGGTTCGATATTGCCGAAGGATCGCAATGGCCTCGTCGAGCCGTGGTTCAATACGCCGTTCTGGGCGTGGGGCGGCGAGAGGATCGAGTTCACCAAATTCGACGTTCCGGATGCGCAGCTCGGCAAGAAACTGGAGCTCGACTATCTCGACGGCAATCGCTTCCTGTTGAAGGACAGCAATGATCAAGAGGTGTTGACCGGGAAAGTCGGCCAACCGAGCGAAGCCAACGGATATCGGGTAGAGATATCGCGCATCGTGGCACGCGTCGGTACGGAATTCCGCGTGCGCCGTGTCGCCACGCCGGTGCGACTCGAGGCGGTCCTGAAAAAACTGAACGGCGCGGAAACGAAACGCCAGTCGGGCATCATGCAACTGAGTTTCGAAGACCCCGACCCGGTGTTTGCCGCGCGGCTGCTCAACGCCATTGCCACCGCCTATCTGGATGCCAAGGCGAAGCGACGCTCGGAGGACGCCGAACACAGTCTGACGTTTCTCGACACGCAATTGCCGCTGGTGAAGAAGCGACTGGAGCAGGCTGAACATGCGTTGAACGAGTTTCGCAATGCGCAGGGGTCGATCGATGCGCAAGGTGATGTGCAACTGCTTATCGACCAGTTGGCCTTGGTCGAAAAGTCACGGCTCGAAGCCAAGCTCGAGTATCAGGATCTGGCGTCGAAGTATGTCGCCGGACAGCCTCAGCTCACCGCGGTAGCCAGCAAGCTGAAGACGCTCGATCAACAGTCGGCGGAATTGAAAAGCAGGGTTGCGCGCTTGCCGTCGCAGCAGCAGACCTATTTGCGTCTGTCACGCGACGTCGATGTCAATAATCAGCTCTATATCGGCTTGATGAACAACGCGCAGCAGCTGCAAATTGCCAAGGCGGGCACGGTCGGCAATGCGTCCGTCATCGACAAGGCCGATGTCAGCGACAAACCGGTTCAGCCGAAGCGCCTGCTCGTCATCGTGCTGGGTGCGGCGATCGGATTGATATTGGGCGTTGCTGCGGCACAAGGCTGCGCGCTGTTTTTCCAGCGCGTCCGGAATCCGGAGCAATTGGAGCAAGTGGCCGGCGTCCCGGTGCTGGGCATTCTCCCGGTCTCGCCACATCAGGTCGAGGCCGACCTGAACGACCGGGCAGCGTTCATTGCTGCCAGGGAGTATCCGGATACGCCGCTGACCGAAGCGCTGGACAATCTGGCTCTGTTGCTGCGTTACGGGCCGAGTGCTGAGCAGGGGAAATCAAGGGTCGTTCTGATCACGTCGCCGGAGCCGGCGCAGGGCAGGTCGCTGATCTCCGCCAATCTCGCCTACCTCTTATCGGAAAGCGGTCTCAAAACCTTGCTTGTGCGCACCGATGCGGACGAATCGGGCGGAGATCGACACGTGGCGGTGAAGTACCAGAAAGGATTGTCGGATGTCGTGACCGGTTCGCTGGAACTCGGGAAGGCGATCGTCCACATCCGTGAAAATTTCGATGTGCTGCCTGCCGGAAAACGTGCCGAGCCGTGGCGACACCTGTTCGAAACGAAACGGCTCGAGCCGTTGATCACCGCATGGCGAAGCGAATACGACGTGGTCGTCGTGGATGCGCCGTCGGCGCGCCCGGCGGCGAACGTCGCGATGTTGTCGAGGCTCATGGACGTCACGTTGATGGTGGCGCGACAAGGTTCGGTCAGCTACGCCGGCGTGGTGGATGCGATCCGGAATTTGAATCGGGTCGGCGTGAAGGTAGACGGGCTGGTATTCAACGGCTTTCAGCCTTCACCGTTGCAGTGGAGCCATTACGCGAACGTCCGTCGACATACGAAAGCAGTCAAGTCGCGGATAGAGCCGGGCGACGTCGTACCCAATGCATTTCTGTTCAGGGCATGGGAGCGGGTAAGAAAGGGACTGCTGAGAAATGTTGCCTGATGTCGCTTGCACGAGTCGATTCACTGGTTCATGACGGAAACAAGCGATATGGCGGGATGTTTCAGCGCGCCCGTCACAAGCGCGATGCACGTTGGGGCACCGGCGCAGGTTCGCGCAAGGGCGCAATCATGCGGCGGCCGGCGCGTGCGCAGGCTCGACCGGGGTGCCACCGGTGGAACGAATTTCGGGTTGCAGCATGATAGATAAGACTACGCGAGCGATACCGGACACCGGCCCCATATCCGCAACCGGGGTGACGATATCGACGCTACTCGCGCTTGCATTTGTGATCAACGCGATGATGCCGGCGCTCGGAATGAAAGCGGAGAGCGCCACATGCACGTTGTTGTTGGCAACATCGGGGCTCGTCGTCCTGGTCAAGTATCGTCCGGTGTTTGCCGTGACGGTGCTCTATGTGCTCGCGATCGGGCTGACCGCATTTCTTGCCGGCGTGGGACTGGAGGACGGTGGATACCTGCGGGAAACCGATATCTCGGGTGAGGCGACCGGCGCTTTCAGCCGACTCCTTTCGTTCTATCTGGTTTTTGTCGTCTGTGCGCTCGTTGCATTCGACCGGTTCCTGGATGAGCGCCCGTCGCACAAGTCGATCAGGGCGCGGATTGCATTGCAACCTGTCAGCGTGGCGATGGGGTTCGCACTTGCGGCCGCGATCATCGTGACCGGTGTGCTGGCGGGGTTGACGTCGGGATTCTCGCTGTTTACCGGCATCAACCGGTATGCGTTGCGCAACGACGCGTCGAACGGCGCGATGTTCAATCTGTTCCTGAACAATCAGACCTTCATGGGTTTTTTGCTGGGCACCATCGCCACCAGTTCCAATAAACGCATCCGGTGGTTGGCGATCGTCACGATGGCGGTGGATCTCGGGCTCAACGTGCTGCATGGGGAGCAGTTCATGGCGGTGCTGCATATCGGCCTGTGCTCGCTGGCGCCGTTCATCGCGATTCATGCGATGAACGGCAAACCGGTCGTGCGTTATCTGGGTATCGGTGCGGGACTGGCGTTGTTGCTCGGCACCGTTTCCATCATTTACGCCTACCGGGGGCAGGGGCTGGAAGTGGCCGATGTGATCTCGTCGCGCTTTCTGCTGCAGGGGCAGCCGTGGTACGTGGTGGACGGTGATGCGCGCATGTTCGCGGCGCCGGCGCTGGGTGGCGCGGCTGCTTTTTGGCGTTTCGTGAACTCTCTCGCTTCCTGGACGATGCCGACCTTTTTCGACGATTCCCAACCGAGTGGTTTGCGTGACTTGATGGTTTCGTATATGGAGCCTCAGCTCCTCAAGGCCTACATCTTCGACGACGTCACGTTCACGATGGGAAACATGGCGGTGCCGGTGTATTGGTTTGGTTATGCCGGGGGGGCGGCCTTCGTCGCGATGACCGGCGTCGTGTACGGCGCGCTGGCCGCGTTGCAGATCCTGGTCACGATGCGTGGCGGGGTTGTGATGTTGTGGCTGATGGCGAAGGTCTTTTCGTATGCGACCTTTGCCGTTCAGCAAGGCGATTACTGGATGATGTTCGGTTCGCGCACGGCTTTCTATGCGTTGGCCGCGCTGGCCTGGTGGTACGTGATCGACCGGAAGCATTCCGGCGCGAGCTGAGGCGGCATGCGCCTGGGTCGTCGCGCGAAACGAAGGCGATGTCGACGACCGGAACCGTTTCGGTCGATGCGTCGAGCGTGAATGTCGCGTCGCGAACGTACGGGCGATGGATTCGACTTCGATCGCAACGCCGGAAAGTCGTGACGAGACACCCCGGTTTTTACTATTTCAGCCATGTCCCATTCGAACGATTCGAAGCGATTTCACCATGTCGATGCCATGCGCGCGGTTGCGGTGATACTCGTCATATGGACGCACTATGCCGAGCGATTCGCTCCGCTGGCGGGCTCGCAATACATGCTCGACACGCTGCAGCGCTCCATGAACTTCGGGCGTGTTGGCGTGGTGGTGTTTTTCGCGATCAGCGGCATGCTGATTCCAAGCAGCCTGCACGGGGAGGTTGGTGCGGGAACGAAGCGGTTTCTCGTTCGAAGATTCTTCCGGCTATACCCGGCTTACTGGTTGGCGCTGCCTTTGGGATATTTTGTCCATTGGTATCTGTTCGATAAAAAGATGGATGTCGATGGAATCGTCGCGAACGTCACCATGATGCCCGCCGCATTCGGAGAAAGCCTGATATTGCCGCATGGTTGGACGCTGGAGACAGAACTGGTTTTTTACGGACTGTGCCTGGTCCTGTTCTGGAGCGGCGTACTTCACCGGATGTTCTGCCTGTGCGTTGTCAGTATCGGATTGACAGGGCTGTTCGTGATGATCGTCGGATTGAAACTCGCTCCGGCCGGTATGCCCAGCGAATACAAGACCATGCCATATCATCTCGGCATCATGTTTTGGGGCGCGTGCTTTCGCCAGGCATACGACACGCCTCTCAAATTGCTGCGCGCGGGATGGCCGTGGCGTGGTGCTCCGGGCCGAATCGCGATCACTTACCGATCGGCGGCAGCCGGCCTGACGGCGGTGATGGCAAGTGTCGCGCTGATGGGGGCGCTCAGCGATTGGCGACATCACAACATGGAGCACTTTCCGACTTCGCTCGCTTACTTCATCGGCATCGTGATGTTCACCGCATTGGCGACGATTCTGAAGCTCCGCATTCGCCTGCTTTCATGGCTCGGCGAGATCAGTTACTCGATCTACTTGCTGCATAGCCTTCCGCTGTTTGCAATGTTCTGGTTGTGCCAGCGTTTCCACATTACTGGTTGGCCGCTCGGTCTCTACATGATCGTACCGATCCTGCCTTTGATACCGTTGTCTTGGGCGGGCTATCGGTTGTGCGAAGCACCGTTTGTGCAGTTTGCGCGTACGCTCACCGCGCGCCGGAGAAGCAATCTGTTTGCCTCCGGCGAGGCTGATGGCTGACGGTTGATTGGCGCAGATCGGCCCGCGGCACCAGGGCCGGTTGGAAAAGATCAAACGCGGATGGTTCGCGGGAGCGGGAAACGGCGCCCGATATCTTCCGGGGGATGCTGGAGTCGGCATGAAACGGATATCGGTTGGTCCCGGGCGATTGACGGGGAACACGCCCTGTAACGGATTTCACTAGCGTTTATTAAAACAAGGATAAGACCATGACACCTGTCCAGTTTGATGGATGCGTCGGCTGGCTTCACGAGGGCACCCGAACACACGGCATCGTCATTTGCGAGCCGCTCGGTCACGAAGCACTCTGGCTTCACAAACTCGTGCGTTCACTCGCCGAGCATCTTTCGGAGCGCGGCTTTCCGGTGCTGCGCTTTCATTACCCGGCAAGTGGCGATTCGCTCGGCGACGAAAGCGATCCCGGTCGCTTCGGCCAGATGCTCGGTAGCGTTCGATCCGCCGTACACGCGTTGCGAGAGCGCGTCGCGCTGGACCGTCTGACGCTCATCGGGGTGCGTGCCGGCGCGGCCGTGGCGCTTCTCGCCGCGGACGGCATCCCCGGGCTTACGCGTTTCGTCGCGCTTGCGCCCGTCGTGCGCGGTCGCGGCTACCTCCGCGAGCTCTCCGTCGTCGCGCAACATTGGCTCGACAACGCCCCGCCGACCGTGCGAGGCGCGGTTCGCGACGAGAAACCCCTGAACATACTCGGACACACGTACCCCGACGATCTGGTCGACGCGCTTCGGCGTATCGATCTGTTGCAGGCTGCCCGTCAATCGGGCACGTTGCCGGCGCGCGCATTGCTTGTCGATGCACCGTACGGCGACAGTGCGATGCTATCGGACGCGTTGCAGGCACGTGGTGTCGCGGTCAGCGTTCATGCGTGCGCGGACTGGGCGGCCGCAATGCGAGAGCCGCACTGGTCGCGGTGGCCGGCGGCATTGCTCGACACGATTGCGGGCTGGTTCGACGACGATCCCGAGCCGGCCGTCAACGCGCCCGCGCGATGCCTCGACCCCGGCGTGGTACTCACGGGACAAGGGAGCGTCGAACGAATCGTTCGCGTGGGACCGCGGCAACTGGTCGGGGTGCTGTGCGAGCCGACCGAAGACATCATGCGGGCCGCCGCGCCAACGCTCCTGATCACGAATACGGCGGCCAATTCGCGCGTCGCGGACGGACGTTTCGCCGTCCGGCTGGCCCGGTCGCTCGCCGCGCAAGGCATCTGCAGCCTGCGGATTGATGCGAGCGGAATCGGCGACAGCGGCACGCATGCGCGTGACGATCAATCGGACATCCCGTATTCGGATCAGGTGATCACCGACATGGTTTCGGCGGCAGAGTGGCTGAAAGAGGCCGGGCATCACAAGGTTGTCACATTCGGGATTTGCTCCGGCGCGTACACGTCGCTTCATGCCGCGTCGAGCGGGCAGCTTGCCGGCGCGATCGCGATCAATCTCCCGGTTTTCGTGTGGCCTCGCGGAGAGACGCTCGCGAACGTGATCAAGAATCAGACGAATTCGATGCGAGGCTATCTGGCATCGTTGCGCAGTATTGGAAAGTGGCGTCGCCTGCTGCGCAGTGGTCGTGATCTGCGTCCGGTTCTGCGCGGATTAACGCGCTTCGTCGCAGATTTCATGTGGGTGCCGGTCATGCGTGCCGCGGAACGGGTCGGGTGGTGCCCGGGCAAGGATACGCCGCGAGGATTGCTGCGCGACATGTCGGCGCGCGGCATTCGCACCCATCTGATTTACGGCACGTTCGATCCCGGTGTCGATACGCTGGTACGGCATTTCGGCCCTGCTTCGCGTGCGTTTGCCCGTTTGCCGAACATGTCGGTCGATCTGCGGGATGCCGTCGATCATTCATTGTACGGCACTGCCGCCGCGCAATATGTCATCGACCGGTGTACTGGGCTGCTTGCCGGTTGGCGGGCGCCGGCGGAGCTGGCGGCAACGGAGAAGACGAAACGTGTGATGGCGTCGCATTCACGCAAGCGGCGCACCGAATCGACACTCTAGGTCGCAGCGGTACCGTTGCCGCCGGGCAGGTAGGGTGAACCGGTTCTGAGTGACCATGCGAACAGATTCGTCGTTTCCGGTACGTTATCGTAGCGGCGTAGTGTTTCACAGGGCCACTCGCCAGACGCACGTAGCGCCGTGGCTCCGCTCAGGAATGCCGATGAAACGAACTTGCCACGACTGCCGGAAATTGCGTAAATTTTACTGTTTGCAAGCGGTCTGTGATATTGCGCAGATCGCGTCTCGACGCGAAGACGATGACGGGGCGTTGAACTTCGGGCCTGATGCACGTCGAGGCCCGGCGTGATGCGCGTGTTGGTCATCAACGACTTCGTTCGAAAGGGAGGCGCGGAGGAGGTATACCGAATGTCCGTCGACGTGCTGCGCGCACGCAATGACGTGTCGGTCGAAACCTTCGACGAGCATGCGCTGCCCGGGGACGAAAATATTCGGCGCGCCCGTGTGTGGTCGCGTGCGACTGCGCATGCGCTCGGCGCGCTGCTCGACCGGTTTCGGCCACAACGCATTCTCGTACACAATTATCACAATCGCCTGTCGAGCGCGATCCTGCCCGTGCTTGCCCGCTACAAGCGGCGCTCCGGGTGTAGCTTGTACATGACGGCGCACGACTACCATCTCGTGTTCTACAATCCGAGCCTGCAGATCTATTCCGGCGGGCAGACGAAGCCGTTGTCGCTCGACCAGCTGCACGGCGTCCGGCGCTTCGTCTCTGTCGCCAGTCCGCACGGCATTCTCCACGACGTCGTGAAGAAGTTGCATTGGCACACGGTCAATGCGCTTTTCGACCCGCTCGGCCTGTTCGACGAAATCCTGTGTCCAAGCCCGTTCATGCGCGACCTGATCGCGCGATTCGGGCGCACCCGCGCCACGCTGCTATCGAATCCGATCGACGCGGCATTGGTTCCCCGCGCACCGAAACCGGCGCAGCGCGCGCGTCTGGATCTGGCGTTCGTCGGTCGTATCGAAGAGGACAAGGGCCTGGCGCCGTTTCTCGCGCTGATGGCCGATTCCGCCGGTGAAGCGATTGCATCGCTTACCGTTTATGGCGAAGGATCGGAGCGCGCTCGTCTCGAGGAATGCCACGCCGGCCTCGTCAAGGACGGAAGGCTGCGCTTTGCCGGCCGTCTCGACCATGCCGCGCTGTTCGCCGAGCTGCCGACGCACGACGCGCTTGTGCTTCCGTCGATCTGGGTGGAAAACGCCCCCCTCGTGATAGTCGAGGCCGCGGTCCTGGGCCTGCCGGTACTGGTGAACGACATCGGAAGTTTGTCGACGTTTGGCGACGAGATCGGCAACAAGATCCTCTATCGCAACACCCCCGAAGCGTTCTCGCGGGCAATCGACGCGCTACGCGCCCACCTCGACGACGGCACACGTCGCTACGACTGGTCGCGTTACTCGGTCGATTGCTACGCGTCGTCTCTGTATGCTGCACTCGGCATCGACCAGCATGCACCGCGCGTGCATGCCTGTTGACAGGCGATGCACTGTCCATTTTCAGTCAAGAAAGCACGATGACCGCCGTTCGAAAAAACTTCGCCATGTTGTTTGCGTTGCAGATCTCGACGTACGTCGTGCCGCTCGTCACGCTGCCGCTCTTGACCCGTGTGCTCGGCCCTCAACAGTACGGTCGGCTGTCGTTCGTGCTCGCGGTGACCACGTATTTCATCAATCTGGTGAATTACAGCTTCGACCTGACGGCAACGCCGCGTGTCGCGCTTGCGCGCGACAAGGTCGAGCGATCGAGCATTTTCTGGACGACCATCAGCGCGCAGTGGCTGATAACCGTCGCGGGCTTCGCAGTCCTCGTTGCGATGACGTCATTGATTCCGTACTTCGAGGCCGAGCGCACGGCGCTGCTGCTCGAATTCGGGATGGCAATCGGCGCCGCGCTCACGCCAGGCTGGTACTTTCAGGGCATTCAGAAACTGAGCGTGTTCAGCATGACGGTGGTCGGATATCGCGCACTCAGCGTCGCTGCCTTCTTCCTCTGGGTTCGCACCCCGGACGATATCCTGTACGCGGTCGCCATCAACGCGGCCGTGCCATTGCTCTGCGGAGCTACCTTGCTTGCTTACCTGTTTTTTTGCCGTGAGATCGCGCGTGTCCGCGTGCGGTTCGCCGATATTACCGAAGCGTTGAAAGGCGGCACGCAGGTGTTCCTCGCGTCGACGTCGATCTCGTTCTACGCATCGACCAACACCGTCCTGCTGAGTATCGTTTCCGGTCACGTCGCCGCAGGCTATTTTGCCGCCGGCGACAAGCTGATCCGTGCCGCTGTCGGCATGCTGCAGCCGCTGAGGGCAACGACATACCCGCATATCACTTACCTGATGCATAACGCACGTGACGAAGCGTTTGCGTTCCTGCGCAAGCTGATTGTCGTGCAGGGCGCGCTCGTGCTCGCAATGTCGGCAACGATCTACGAGTTCGCGCCGCTCGCCGTCCGGATCCTGTACGGAACCACGTTCGAGCCGACAGTCGCCGTACTGCGTTGTCTCGCCCTGGTACCGTTCATGGCATGCATGACCGATCTCTTTGGCGTTCAAACGATGCTGCCGCTGGGCATGAAGCGTGTCTTCAGCACCATTCTGATCTCGTCCGGCTTGCTGAACGTCACGATACTGCCGCCGCTTGCGTCGCTGTTTGCGGAGCGTGGGGCCGCCATTGCCGTCTTGATGGTCGAAACGACGGTGGCCGTCGTACTCATGTACGTGCTTTTCCGCGAACGGGTTGGCCTGATCAACATGCCGGCGAGATCGAGGTAACGCGGTTCGCGAGGCGACAGGTTGCGCTGCCGTCACGACGATTGCGAGGCAGGGCGACGGTGCGTGTCTTGATTGCGACGACCGCAGGCGCGAGCGCGGCTGGGTATGACGCGGCTCGCGGCCTCGGTCATGGCGACGACTTGTGTCGATCGCCTACAGCCTTTCGAATATTTCCGTCATCATTTTTGCGCTTTTGCTCCAGCAATATTTTTCCGCGTGATGGATTCCCTTCCGCTTGAGCTCGGCTCTGAGATCGTCGGAATCCAGCAGGCGCCGCAATTTTTCCGCAATGTCGTCCTGCGAATATGGATCGCAGTACAGCGTCGCATCGGAGCAGACCTCCGGTAGCGCCGCGGCTTTTCCGACGATCGTCGGACAACCGTATCGCATCGCTTCAAGGGGCGGAATACCGAAACCTTCGTAAATTGACGGATACAGGAAGCAAACCGCATTTTGATACAGCGCCTTCAGTTGCTCGTCGCTGATGTAGCCGACGTACTTGATGTTCGGTTCTGCCGCCGCTACATGATCCTGGTTGCCGAACACGGTCGTGTTTCTCATCCCGACGATGACGAGGTCGACCGACGGATCGTCGAGTTGCCGGAATGCCGCGATGAGCCGGCCGAAGTTCTTGGTGGGATTCATGCTGCTGACCGCGAGCACGAACCGGTTCGGCGTCAGCGAATGGGCGTCGAGCACGCTCGCGTCGGGCTCCAGCGAGTCGAGGTGATCCGCCCCGAGCGGAACGACGCTGATTTTCTCGGTGGAGATACCGCAGTGGTACGCGAGGCGATCCCGTGAAAAACGGGAATTGGTCAGCACGCAAGCGGAGGTTCTCGCCAGGATCCAGAACATGATCCGGTACCACATCCGAAACGACCGCGAAAAATGTGCAGGCGTGTCGAATACCGCCGCATCATGCATGTAGATGATCTGGTTGCGAATGAAAATGGACGCCGAATTGCCGAGATTGACGAGGCGCCCGGAGCGGGCGAAAAATGGCAGGACCAGTTGCTCCCAGACGACGCCTTTGTGAAAGCCGACCTTGACGGTCCGCGCTCCATTCACCTCGACGCCAGGCTGGGGAGGCATAAGGAGGGTCACCGGGTCTTGCGGCTGAAACTTGATGAGCGCGGCGATCAGCTCGCGCGCCACTCGTTGCACTCCGGTCGTCTTCTGTGTCGTAAATCGACCGTTGTAAAGGAGCTGTTTCGGTTTTTTGAAAGCGGTCATGTCCATCATTGCATATCGAATTCAGAATCGGGCCTTGATGTGATCCAGGGCAACCGGTTCGAAACCGCGAGTACCGGCGTGAGACTCGACGGTATCCAGACCGTACAAGGCGTGCCACTGCCGGAAGACCGTGTTCATCGAAAACCTTTGAACCGCCCGCGTTCGGGCCGCGGCACCCATTTTTTCGCGAAGTTGCCGGTCGTCGCGCAGCTTGGCCAGATACGCGGCCATCTCGTCGACGCTTGACGCGACATATCCGGTCACGCCGTGAACCACCACATCGCGATTGCCGACGACGTCCGTCACCACGGCCGGGATGCCCGCAACCTGGGCCTCGATCAATGCGACCGGCATGCCTTCCCAGCGAGAGGTCTGGACATAGATGTCCAGTCCCGACGTGAGTGCCAGCGCGTGCGCGCGAGTCACCCAGCCGCTGCAGATGACGGCCTTGCCCTGGCGCGGATCCGGAATCTCGTTGGCGTCGCCGCCGATCCAGAGGAAGTCGACGTCGGCGCGCCGCAGTTTGGCGGCGAGTTCGACGAATGCGTGATGGTTCTTCTGGAACGATGCCCGACCGCTCATTCCGATCACGGTTTTGCCATCGTCTCGTGTTCGGCGGGGCAGGATCTCGGCAACATCGACACCGTTTTCCACGAGGACGGCCGATTTGGCGCGGACCTTTTCCTTGATCTCGCCGAGTTCGCTGCCCGAGCAAGCGACAATGGTGCCGCCGATATGCGCGGCGATGCGTTCGAAGTTCAGATAGGCGCTTTGCCGCATGCGCGAAATGTCGAAGCGCAGGAATGAAAGCCCGTGAGGCGAATAGAGGACCCTGGCATCGGGGGCGGCAATCCTCGAAGCGAGACGCCCCAGCACACCGGCCTTCGACGAATGCAGATGAATCGCGGCCGGTCTGCAGTCGCGAAGAATCCTGACCAGCGCGCGTACGCTCAGCAGATCCTGCCGGATGCTGACCTCGCGAGTCATGTCGACGTGGATCAGCTTCACGTCAGGACGAAACAGCGTCGAGAAATCGGCCGGTGTTTCCGGTCGAATCGAGTGCAGTACCGTTACGTCGATGCCGGCCGCCGCGGCATGGTTGGCAAGCTGGGTCAACATCGACAGCACGCCGCCACCGAACGCCTCGGCGATATGAACGATCTTTTTTGTGGTCATCTTTCGGCCTGTCGGTTCGATCGCGTTTTTCATCGCTCGCCGTGAAAGTGGTTGGACGGCGGATTGTCAAATTGCCGGACGGTTGCGCAGATGCAATGCCATGCCGATGAGGTATGGATTCCTAATTTGTGAATCCATGAAGATCGAGAACATTGAATCCGTCGCGCCGGGGCCAAAGGTGCGTGATCCACTGGCGCCGCAGGTGGCGTCGACGCAGGTTGAGATCGGGCCACAGCCACGCGAGATCACGCGACCGAAAGTACCTGCCGTGGCGTACATCCGGTGCTTGAGTCATTGTGCAGCGCATGCGCGACGCGCTGGGTGCGATGGCTTACCGACGGAGGGATTAGTCGATCGCGGCTGCTGTCTGACGACATTCGTCGAGCGATTTGTCGTGCGGGTATTCGCGCGATGTACGCGTAACGCTTCGTGGAATGGCGCCGCACCACGTCGAGCTGGTGCCGGATATCTTGGTGTGCTGACGCACCGAGGGCCGCCCGGATCGAATGGTCCAATGGAAGGCGCCGTTCCGTTCGTTTCAACGGAGTCGCCGGTCTGCGCGGCGCTCGACGGTTGGCCGGAATACAGCCGGTTGCCATCGCCGGGAGCGATCGATGTCCAGGCAGCCGGCATGAATCATGTCTACCGCGAAAGCGGTTGTTCGAGCGCGCGTGCCAGCGCCGTGCGCCAGATTGTTCGAGGGAACGGATTCACTATGCGTGCTTCACGATGCCTGTCTCGCGTATGCGCCGTGATCGCCGGCATGTTCATGGCTGGTGGGTTGTGGTGGCCTGGGTGCGTCGTGGCGGCGCCCGGCGTGTCCACAGCAGGTACACGGCATGAGGAGGTGCCGGATGCGTACGTTTATCCCGCTTCCGGCTCGGCCGATCAGGCGGATGAGCTGCAACGCGTGCTGGACGGCTTGCGTCCCGGGCAGCGACTGGTGTTCGCGCCTGGGCGGTATGTGGTCGGCCGTTCGTTGATCGTGCGGCGGCCGCATGTCGTGTTGTCGGGGTACGGCGCGACGCTGACGGCGACCAGGCCGGGTGACCAGACGATCGAGATGCGGGGCGACGGTACGACGCTGGTCGGATTCCGGCTCAAGGGCACCGGCACGACGCGTCTCGCGTCGCGGGAGTCGACCAAGGTCGAGGTCACGGGGCACGACGTGCAGGTGCTCGACAACGTCGTCGAAGGCGGTGCCAGCGCCGGCATTTTCGTGTTTGGCGGCACGGGCGTCGCGATCGTCGGAAACGAGGTACTGTCGACGCTTGCCGACGGCATTCACATGACGCATGGTGCGCGCGACGTGCTGGTTCAAGGCAATGTCGTGCGTGACACCGGTGACGACATGATTGCCGTGGTGAGCTACCGCGGCGACGGGGTGCTGAGCCGCAACGTGCTGATCACGCGTAACTCGCTCGAAGGCAACACGTGGGGGCGCGGAATTACGGTGGTCGGTGGCGCGGACGTGACGATCTCGAACAACATCGTACGCAACGTACAGGTGAGCGCGGGGATTCTCGTCGCACAGGAGGACAGCTTCCAAACCTACGGCGCGTCCGGTGTCCGGATTGAGAATAATGTGATCGCGAACATCCAGACGGCGATCGGCCGGACCGATCCCCGCCCGCTCACGCAGCAGGGCGCGATAGAGGTCAGCACGTGGTCCGGCGCGGTGACGCAAGTGGCCGTGGTCGGCAATCGCGTATCGCAAGCACGCTTCGACGGCATTCGCCTGTGGGGGAACGTGTCCGGGGTCCGGCTCGCGGACAATCAACTGTCGGGGATCGGCGGCATGCCGGTACGGGTTGGCCCGAAGCACGATTGCGTGGTCGACTCCCCGACATCCGGGCCGTGTGCGATGACGCTTCAATCCCGCTCGGCCGCGCCTGACGTAGTCGGTGCGGATACGTCGTTGCTCCCGCGCGTACGCGAACTCGTCGGGCAGCCTCGTTGATTCCCGGCGCCGCCGGTCGACGGCGGAACGCGCGTCGCGAACGACGTCGACCGCTATCGGGTTCGCATGCGACGCGGGCGGCGCGTCGTGTCCGCTATGTCTGTTGGGCCGGCAGTGCCTCGACCGCCCGCCCATACTGATCCTCGAAGCGAACGATATCGTCCTCGCCGAGATAGTTGCCCGACTGCACCTCGATGATTTCGAGCGGAATCCGGCCGGGATTCTCGAGTCGATGCACTTCGCCGACGGCGATGTACGTCGATTCGTTCTCGCCGAGCAGGAATGTTTCAGTGCCGCGCGTCACCTTCGCGGTGCCGCGCACGACGATCCAGTGCTCGGCGCGGTGATAGTGCATCTGCAACGACAGCCGCTTGCCGGGTTCGACCACGATCCGCTTCACCTGGAAGCGCTCGCCGAAATCGATCGAATCGTAGTGGCCCCACGGCCGCTGCACCTTGCGATGCTCGCTCGCCTGTGGTCGCTGGTCGGTCTTCAGGCGCGCGACGATGTTCTTCACACGCTGCACGTCGTGCTTGTTCGCGACCAGCACCGCGTCGGCCGTCTCGATCACGACGACGTCCTTCATCCCGACGCATGCGATGAGGCGGCCTTCCGAGCGCACGAGGCTGTCCTGCGTATCCTCGAACACGATCGGGCCGCGCGCGACGTTGCCGTCGTCGTCCTTCGGCATGATTTCCCAGATCGCGTCCCACGTGCCGACGTCCGACCAGCCGGCCGCGAGCGGCACCACGATGCCTTCGATGCCGAGTTCGCCATGCTCCGCGAGGCGCTCCATCACCGCATAGTCGATCGAATCCGATGGGCACGCGTCGAAGGCCGCCGCATCGATCCGGAAGAACGGATCGTCGGCGACACCCGCGCGCCACGCGGTCTCGCAGGCCGCGTGGATGTCCGGCGCGAGCGCACCGATCGCCTTCAGCCAGACCGATGCGCGTGTGACGAAGATCCCGCTGTTCCACCAGTAGTCGCCCGATTGCAGGTAACGCTCGGCGAGCGTCGCGTCGGGTTTTTCGACGAAACGCCCGATCGCGTAGCCGCCCTGGCTGCCGTGGCGGCCGGAGCGCGGCTCGCCGACCTGGATGTAGCCGTAGCCCGTTTCCGCGCGACGCGGCAGCACGCCGAGCGTGACGATCGCGCCTTCCTGCGCGTAGCGCGCCGCGCGCGCGACCGCATCCTGGAACGCGCCGTCATCGACGATCACGTGGTCGGCCGGCATCACGGCGAGCACGGGATCGTCCGCGAGCGCGCTCGCGTCGAACGCGGCCAGCGTCAGCGCAGGCGCGGTGTTGCGCGCGGCAGGCTCCAGCAGGATGCGGGCGGGCGCCGAGCGACCGTGCACCTGCTCGGCGCTCATGAAGCGATGCTGTTCGCCGCATACCAGCAGCAGCGTATCGCCGAGCGACGCGTTCGCGATGCCGTTCAGGCGGCGCGCGGTTGCCGACAGCGGCGATTCGTTCGAGACCAGCTCGATCAGCTGCTTCGGATACTGTTCGCGCGACAGCGGCCACAGCCGCGTGCCGGAGCCGCCGGCGAGGATCACCGGCAGGATGCTCGGCAGATCGGGCTCGGGAACCGGATGAAGGGTGCGGGTCATCGGTTCGCTCCGGTATCGGCGGGTAGCCGGGTGTGAGCGCGGCCGTCGGCGCGCGAGTCGTCGTTGCGCGAGACCGAAACGGCCCGCGACAGCAGGTGACGCAGCGCGCCGGCGGCGCGGTCGGCCGACCGGACCAGGCCGACGAACGGCGCACCCTGTTCGAGATACGGGCCGTAGGCCTTGCGGAATCCGAACCGTTTGTAGAACGCCTGACGCGGCGCAGGGACGTGCGTGCGCACCGCGGTGTCCGGCCATGCGGCCTGCGCGGCGGTGAGCGCGCGCCCGATCAGCCGCTCGAGCGTGTCGTCGTCGCGGCAGCTTTCGCTCGTCAGCACCTTGTCGATCACGACGTCAGGATCGATGTCGTCGCCTGGCAGGATGCGCGCGTACGCGGCGACTTCCGTCGTGTCGCCGTCGTGCACGCTCGCGAAGACGTGCAGCGCGCCCGCGTCCTTGCCGTCGATGTCGAGATGCGTGTGGGCATCCTCGACCACCAGCACGGCGTTGCGCGCGCGCAGGATTGCATAGAGATCGACGGCGCTCAGATGTTCGAATTCACAACAATGCCATTCCATGATGCTGTCCTCGCGTGATGCCTTCGGCACGTCGCGCCGCACGGACGCGATCGTTCCGTGCGGCGCGGCGATCTTCATCATCCGGAAGCACGGTCCGGCGGTCTGTTCGAAAGCCTACTCACGCTCCGGATTCGCACGCCGGGCGCGGGATGCGAGGCGATGTTCGCGACGCGCGAGCGTCGCAATGTGCGGTAGCACACACCGTCGGGGCCGGTGCCTTTTCATAATTGATTCATCGTGGCGGCGTGCAGCGAAGCGCGGCCGGAGGACATCGCGCACGAACCGGGCGCGGGGCGCGGGACCGACGATTGCGAGTTCACGATGGGCGCTCGTGCATGACGGCGCCGGGCACCGGTTCGTCGTCGATTGCCTCGCGCAGGCCGGTTCATGAGGCCTCGCGGCGTTTCATTTGGAATCGTGCGCACCTGCGCGGTGCACACGTCCGGCCGGCGGTATGCTGCCGGTTGCGCGCATGTATGGCTGTCGCGATCTGCGGTGCGTCTGCTTCCGTTCGAACCGCGCGGGTCATCCGGTCTGGCGAGAAAGGATGGCCATCATGCTGCACCGCACGACGTGTGTGCCGGCGCGCGGCGTTCACGCCGATCGGCGGGAATTCGCCTAAAAGCGCCGGCGCGGCGCGACGCCGCTGATTACGACGTGTAACGGCCGGGCGGTCCGTGCGCGGCCGGAAGGCGGAGCGGCTACCCGGCGGTGCGCGCGATTATGCGATCCGGGAAGCACGGTACCGCGGTTTTGGGGAGATTTCGATGGAAATCGCGCGCAATCGACGGAATCAATCTTGCAGAAAAGTAGTATTTGCCACTGATTGACGGGAATGGTCAGAGATAATCAAATCTCAGTGGTCAAACGCGCGGAGCGCGCGGCCACGGGCAGCGTAACCGACTGATTCAGGTTTATCTTTTGGTAACAAGGTCATCTCGAAACGGGGTGTAAATTCAGGTGCGGATGAAATGGGGCGGTCAATCCGGCGCGGTTTTGGCGGCCCTCCGGTTCAGCATCGGGCGCGACTGTCGTGTACGACGCGACGCACATGCGGACGGAATTTCCGTTTGCCGACGTGCCCCGCCTGACGGCGGGTCGCTTCAAAGCCGGAATGTTGTGGCTCCCGCAGCCGCGCATTCCGTTCGAGTTCGATGACAACGAGGCCGGATGACATCCGGCTCGACCTCCGGGGGTTCTCGCCGTGTGCAGTTTCGATCTTCGCCAAAGCTGCGGAAACGCAGCGCGGAAAGGCGGCCATGCGCCGCCGGCCGCAGCGCACGCGAACGGTTCGCGGAGTGCAGAAAGTGATGGTTCGTTATGAATATGCCAATAACGCGCGATAAGAGCGCCGGCGCGGGGAGCGGTAACGGGCAGCGTCCGCTGATTTACTGGACGCAATCGCCGTCCGTGATGCTGCGAAAGGAATTGTCGCGCCGCGACTGGAAAGTGTCGGTCGTCGCCCATGCGAGCGAGCTGCGCGACACGTCCGGCGAAATTACGTGCGGCATTCTCGATCTGAGCGGCGGCCACGCCGATGCGATCGGCAGCATCGCGTCGACCTGCGCGTCGATGCGCGACGTCGTCTGGGTGGCGCTCGTGGATGTCGGCCAGACCGCGTCGCCGAACGTGCGGGCGCTGTTGCGCGACTACTGTTTCGATTACGTGACATTGCCGGCGTCGCATCAGCGGATCGCCGATACGGTCGGCCATGCCTACGGCATGGAATGCCTGTTCGCGCGCGATCGCGAACAGCTCGAATCGGAGGAAAAGGGCATCGTGGGCACCTGCAGCGCGATGCTGCGGCTGTTCGATACGGTGCGGCGTTTCGCGCGCACCGACGCACCGGTGTTCGTGTTCGGCGAAACGGGAACCGGCAAGGAACTCACGGCGCTGGCGATTCACCGCCATTCGGAGCGACGCAACGGCCCGTTCGTCGCGGTCAACTGCGGTGCGATTCCGCCGCACCTGCTGCAATCGGAACTGTTCGGCTACGAGCGTGGCGCGTTTACCGGCGCGAACGCGCGCAAGATCGGCTACGTCGAAGCCGCGAACGGCGGCACGCTGCTGCTCGACGAGATCGGCGACCTGCCGCACGAAAGCCAGGCGAGCCTGCTGCGGTTTCTGCAGGAGCGTTCGATTCACCGTCTTGGCGGCAGCGACCCGGTGCCGGTCGACGTCCGGATCGTGTCGGCGACGCACGTCGACCTGCGCGATGCGATGGAGGAAGGGCGTTTTCGCGCCGACCTGTTCCACCGTCTGTGCGTGATGCGCATCGACCAGCCGCCGCTGCGGGCACGCGGCAAGGACATCGAACTGCTCGCGCACCACATGCTCGAACGCTTTCGCGGCGATGCGCGCCATCGCGTGCGCGGGTTTTCGACGGATGCGATCACGGCGCTCTACAAGCACGACTGGCCGGGCAATGTCCGCGAGCTGATCAACCGCGTGCGCCGGGCGGTCGTGATGACGGAAGGGCGCCTGATCACCGCGCAGGATCTCGAGCTCGAATACTGTCTCGACGCGGCGTCGCCGTCGGTGGCCGACATCCGCAAGTCGATCGAGCGCGAGGCGATCGAAACCGCGTTGCTGCGCACGCGTGGGCGCGTCGCCGCTTCGGCGCGCGAACTCGGCGTGTCGCGCGCGACGCTGTATCGCTGGATGGAGGCGTACGGTATCGAGCGACCGCGCGGCACCGGCTCGTCCGACTGAGGCGCGGCACTGACACGGAGCGGCACGACGCTCGCGGCGGCTGCGAGCGTCGCGTCACCCGGCCTGCGTAGCCCGCACCGCGCGCGCGGCGTTCACCGCGCGGATGTCTACCGTCGGTGGCGCGCTGTCGCCAGCCGTCGCGGGCTTCCCGTCGGTTTGCAACGGAACGAGCGCGATGCGCGCCGGCGTGCCCGGCGCGAGATGGAACCAGTCGTCGCTCGGCATGAAACCCGGCGCGTCGATCTGCACATGGCGTGCGACGTGCCGCGTATCGATGTCGACGTGCCAGGTCTCGCCGGTGCGGGACACGCATGCCTCGATCCCGGGCTCGCGGCGCGCCAGCACGGCCGGATGCGTGCGGGACGGAAAATGGAACGCCTGCGACAGCAGCGTGCCGTCGTCGGCGCGCAGCGTTGCAACGACCGTATCGTGTTCGCATGGGCCGAAGCGGTACGCGTAGGTCCAGTCGAAGAAGCGGCCGAGCAGCTCGGCCGAGCCGAGCCGCACGGTGTCGTGCGCGGCGATCCGCACCGGGCCGCCGGCCCGTGCGACCGGCGTGCGGCCGTCGCGCAGCGCGACCAGTTCGACCGCCGCCGACAGCGGCGCCGGGCGTTCGTTGACGACATGCACGTCGAGCCCGTTCAGGCCTTCGTCGACCAGCAGCACCTGGATCGGCTGCAGCACCTGGCGCAGCGCATACCAGGCCGATTTCGGCCGGTGCGCGGCGTCGATCACGCCCCATCCGGCGCCCGGCATCACGTCCTGGAACTGCCACACGAGCGCGCCGGCGCAACGCGAGCCGCTGCGTCGCCATTCGGAAAAGGTCTCGCGCATCACGTCCGCGATCACCGCACGCGACAGCTCGAAATAGCGTGCCGGGTCCTCGCGCCGCAGCTGGTCCGGCGCGACGTCGTACAGCGTCTGCAGATAGTGGTCGCGGATATCTTCGAAATCCCACGACGTGCCGGGGTCGCGCGGCACGGCCGCCTTCCAGCGCGGCTCGTGCACGCCCGGCCAGCCGAGTTCGGCGAGCGTCGCATCGCACGGCACGTTCGCGAACGCGAGGCATTCGCTCGCAAAGCGCACGTCCGCGCGGCGCGCATCGTCGAGCGGACGCAGGTACGCGCCGACGCCGTAGTAGTGCGACACGCGTTCGCGCGGCGTGAACGGCAGCACGCCGCCGTCGGGCGAATCGGGCACGTACGGAACATCGGGGCGGTGCGCGGCCGCGTGGCCGGCCAGCCGGTCGGCCGTCAGCTCGAGGAAGCGCTGCTTCGGCCCGAGCCCGGACATCGCGGCCTGTTGCGCGATCTCGCTGCCGCCGCACAGCACGGCCAGCGACGGCGACGCGCCGTGACGCAACAGCAACTGGCTCGCTTCGCGATCGACGTTGGCCGCGAACGCGGGATCGTCGAGCGCGTAATCGAAGTTCGCGAAGCCGAATTCCTGCCAGACCAGCAGTCCGAGCCGGTCGCACCAGGCGTGGAACGCGTCGGCCTCGTAGGTCATCGTGCCGCCGACGCGGATCATGTTGAAACCGGCGTCGCGCGCGAGCCCGAGCAGGCGGCCGTAGGTCGCGTCGTCCGCGTGCAGCGCGAGCGGCGCGGCGCTGCTCCAGCATGCGCCGCGCGCGAATACGGGCACGCCGTTGATGCGCAGCCCGAACCCCTTGCCGTCTGCGCCGGAATCGATCTCGATCGTGCGGAACCCCGTCGAGCCGAGCGGCAGGCGCGCGTCGCCGATATGCAGCGTGATCTCGTAGAGCGCCGGTTCGCCGTGCGTATGCGGCCACCAGCGACGCACGTTCGGTATCGCGACGCTCGCGCGCAACTGGCCGGCGCCGGCGCGTTCGAGCGTCGCGTGATGGTCGCCGCACGACAGCCGCGCGACGAGCGGTTCGGGTAGCGGTGCGGCGAACGTCAGTTCCGCGTCGAGCCAGCCCGTGTCGCCGTCGACGCGTGCATGCAGTTTGCAGTCGCTCGGAACGGGCGCGTCGGCCGGATCGAGCACGTCGACGGGCCGCCACGGGCCGGTCGGGACATACGGCGGAAACCAGCCCGGCATGTGCCCGAACAGCGACGTGCGGATCGTGCGCAGCGCGGCCGGTTCCGCGAGCCGCGTGCGCCAGCGCGCACGGCGCGGCGCGCGCGCGTCGCGCAGGTGCGGCGCGAGCGCACGGAAACACACGGTCAGCCGGTGCGTGCCGTCGAGCGACACCGGTACGTCGTGCGCGACGAACATGCTGTCCGAGTGGTGGATCGGCGTGTCGTCGAGCCAGGCCTGCGCGAGCGTCGCGAGGCCGTGAAAGCGCAGGATGCGCGGCCCGCGCCCGCGCAGCTCGAGCCGGTACCAGTGGTCGCGCTCGTCGAGCGACGCGGCTTCGTCGAGCCGGCCAGCCAACGCGAGCGCCTGCGCGACCGTGCCGGGCACCGGCGCGGCGATCCAGCCGCCGTGGTCGTCCGGGAGGTCGCGCGGGTCGCGCACGGCGCCCGCGGCCGTCGCCAGCAGCGACCACGCGGGCAGGGCGCGCGCGCGCGTCACCGCATGACCGACACGGGTGCCGTGTCGTAGCGCACGGGTGTCACGTGCCGCAGCGGCGCACCAATCTGCCGCGCGCACGCGACGAGGTCGGTGTACGCGGCCTCGATCGCCTCGAGCGTCGAATCGCCGCGCTCTTCCTTGCCGCGCGCGCATGCGCGTGCGAGCCGGAATTCGAGCACCATCGCTTCCGACGCGATGCGATCGCACGCGGCACGGATCTCGGCGAACGGCCCGGTGCAGCCGCTTGCCTGCAGCCAGCGGGCATAGTGGCCGAACAGTTCGAAATTCGCGCCGAGCTGCCGCACCGAATTGAACGAGTACGCATGGAAATGCTCGAGCGGCGCTTCCGCGAGGATGGGCGCGTCGGCCTGCAACTGCCGGCGGAATGCCGCGATCGGATCGACGACCGGCAGGCGCCGCAGGTGACGCTGCAACGCGGCCAGCGACGCTTCGCAGAGCGCGCGTTCGTCGAGCGGCGCAAAGCGTCGCTTCGCGCATTCGACGTACGGCGGCAGCGTCATCGGCGAACTGCCGCCGACGAGCCCGTTGTAATCGAAATCCTCGGCGACGTAATAGCCGCTGTTGTGGAAGTAGCCGATCTGCTGCTTCTCGCGGTCGATCGCGTCGATGCCGATCGTCGTCTTCGTGTGCTGCGTGCGGTAGCTGCTGCCGCGCGTATCGGGCAGGAACCACGCATCGACCTCGACGATCATCAGATGGCCGCGCGCGACCTGCGTCTCGATGTGCTGGTCGAGCGGCTCGTAGATCGAATGTTCCTGCACGACGATTCCGTAGAGCCGCTCCAGTTCGTCGTGCGGAAACTTGAAGAACGTGAACTGATCGCCCTCGAAGTCGAGCGCGATCGTGAACGGCAGCGCCGCGTACGGATTGAGGCCCCACCACCGGAGCACCTCGAGCCACATGTCGACATAGCAGTTGGTCTGCTTCCAGACCATCTCCTGACTGTGCAGCGGGTGCGGCCGGTAGTGGCGCGCGCGGTGGCGCACGTCCTCGAACGATGCGTCTTCGCCGTCGCGGGAAACGAACCTCATCGCGTACCCCACAGCACGTCGCGAACCTCGCGCGGCCATGCGTCGACGTCGAAGCCATGGTGGCGGAACAGCGCGAGCGTGAGCCGCTCGAGGCCGAAGCCGACGCAGCCGGTGTGCGCGACGTCGCCCGTCGCGGTGCGGATGTCCCACAGCAGCCCGAAGTGGTCCATGTGGTAGTTGAAGCTCAGGCACGCGGTCTGGCGGTCGTCGTGCTCGATCGGGATCAGCAGCTCGAATTTCAGGTTCTGCTCGCGCTGGCTGTTCGCGACGATCTTGCCGCCGCGCCCGAAGAACGGGTCGTTCGCGAGATCGATCGCATTCGGCAGGCGCAGCGCTTCGATCATCCGCGTGCCGCGCTCGATCCACGTCTCGCGGAACGAGACGATCTGCTCGGGCGTGCCGATCCGCACGTATTCGCGCATCCGGAACAACTGCATGCGGGTCGGGTCGAGCGACGGTTCGTGACGGAAGCAGTACGAGAATACGTCGACGATCCGGCCGTCGGCGGGCAGCGCGCCCGCGCGGGCGACGACGGGATACACGGGGTAGCACGCGGCCGGCGTCATCACGACGTAGGTCGGCTTCTGGCTTTCGGTCCAGTCGTCGCCGCGATCGAGGCATTGCAGCACGCGCTGATGCTGGCGCTCGTCGCCGCAAAACGCATGCACGCTGCCCGCCAGTTGCGGGAAGCTCTTCATGTATTCGCTGCGCTCGAACTCGGTGCGGCTCATCGCCGGCGGGAAGCGCAGCACTTCGGCCTGCTGGTCGGCGCCGACGCGCGTGACGAACGCGTCGAGCGCCTCGACCACGCGCTCGAATCGTTCGCTGCGACCGAACAGGCCCTGGATGCCGGTCGAGACCAGCAGGCCCGCGTCGATCAGCGCGTCGCGCAGCGGATTGACGCCCGCGCGGTCGAGCGGTGCGTCGGCGGGAGCGGAGGCGGCGGAGGGCACGGCGAGGCGATCGTTCACGTATGTTTCTCCAGCGTCGCAGGACGCAGCGCGAGCAACAGGCTCGCAGTGTTGGCGGCAATGCGGTCGTTGCTGATCATCAGCGGCGCCGCGTGCAGGTCGCGAATGTGGCGGCCGATGCTGAACGGCGTGCCTTGCTTGTAGCCGGCCATCCCGCAGATCATCATCGCCTGGTGCGCGACTTCGAGCGCGGTTGCCGACACGTAGGTCTTCAGCGTATTGATCTCGGCGGCCCAGGCCATGCCGGCCGACCACGAGCGGGCCGACGCGTTCGCGTGGAGGCGCAGCACGTTGTCGACGCGGGCCTGCATCGCCTGCATCAGCGCGAGCGATTCGGCGATGCGCCGCGCGGCGGGCGACGGTGCGCCGTCGGTCTGGCGCGCCTGCGCGCGGAAGAACTGGTGCGCGCGATGGAACGCGTCGCCGGCGACGCCGATCCACACCGCGGCCCACAGGATGTGCGAGACCGGCACCATCGTTTCTTCGGCGATCTTCGCGAACGGCACCGGCAGGCATTGCACGGCGGCGCCTTGCGCGTCGAGCACGAAGCCGTTGCTGCAGGTGCCGCGCATGCCGAGCGTGTCCCATTCGCCGCGGCGCGTGAGCGTATAGCCGTCGCGCAGCAGAGTGACGAGCACCTGCTCGGAAGCCGGCGCGTCCGCATCGCGTCGCGCGGTCGCGAGAATGCCGTCGGCATAGTCGCCGTACGAGATCGTCGGCGCGGATTTGTGCAGCCGGAACCCGCCGCCGTCGGTTTCGAGGGCGCACTGGCTCGCGCGCAGGTTGCCGCCGACGCCGTCTTCCGACGTGGCCGAGGCGAGCAGCCACTGGTGACGCACGAGCTGTTGCAGGAACAGCTTGTGCCAGCCCTGGTCGGCGGCGTGATTGACGATGCAGGCGACCTGGATCTGGTGCATCGCGAACACCATCGCCGACGATGCACAGGCCTGGCCGAGGATCGAGCAGGCCGACGCGATGTCTTCCAGCGACGCGCCAGCGCCGCCGAGATGGGTCGGCACCATCGCGCCGAGCAGGCGGCGCGCGCGCATCGCCTCGATCGCCTCGACCGGGCAGCGCGCGTCGCGATCGACCGCATCGGCATGCTGGGCGGCGATCTGCGCGACCGCATGCGCGGCCTCGTCGAGCCGATGCGAATCGCTGTCGGGCGCGAGTTCGGGTAGCAGCGCGCTCATGCGGAATGCTCGGTGCGTTGCAGCGTGGCGATCGTGTCCGCGAGTGCGTCGATGCTGCGGAACAGGTTGCGGTTCAGCATCTCGTCGGGAATCTCGATGTTGAACTGCTTTTCGATCGCGAGCATCAGCTGGATCGTATCGAGCGAGGAGAGGCCCGCTTCGTAGAGGTCGTCCCCGTCACCGATCGAATCGATCGCGGCTTCGAGATGGGCGACGTGCTTCAGGATGGTTCTGATTTCGTTTTTCACGTGCTGCTCCGGCGTGCGTGGTGTCGTCCGCTCGGGCAGACGCGCGACAAGCGCTGACATCCCCCCGGCAGTCCGGCATCAGTAGACCATTGGCAGACACGGCGTTCTGTTCGCCACCCTACAAACAGCTGACCCTGCACGCGGGCGGCGCCGTCGCGCCGTCCCGGTCCGGCACGTTGATCACGTGCGCGACGCGGCCGGCACGCCCGAGTCGGCCGACAGGATGCGCTTCATCTCGTCGCGCACGATCGCGCGGCAGCCGCACGACATTTTTTCGAGGCCGTCGAGGTCCGCGAGCTCGATCGAGCTGCGGTATTGCCGGATCAGGCCGAGTTTCTGGATTTCGCCGGCGGCGTCCGTGACCGTCTCCCGCCGCACGCCGAGCATTTGCGCGAGCATGCTGTGCGTCACCTGGATCTCGATGCTGCGCGTGCGATCGAACGCGAGCAGGAACCATCTGCATAACTGATGTTTGAGCACGTGGTGACGGCTGCAGAACGTGATCTGCGACACCTGCGCCATCAGCAGCCGCACGCAGACGAACACGAGATGGCGAATCACCGGCGACGCGTCGAACGCGGCGGCGAAGACGCGCCGGTCGAGCCGGTAGACGAAGCCGTCGCGGCACGCGAGCGCACGACACGGCATCCGGCCGCTGCCGCCGATCACGTCGTCGCAGACCACGCTTTCGCTGCCGATCTCCGCGACTTCCAGCGTCATGCCGCCGGACGACACGTACTGCAGCGAAATCGCGGTCGTGACCGGCAGGTAGACGGCCGTGAGCATTTCGCCGGGTTCGCACAGCACTTGCCCGGATTTCAGGTGAACGAGTTGAAGGTGGGGCGTCAGCGTGGCGAGTTCGTCGCGGTCGATGGCCGCGAGAAACCGGTTGGCGTCGAAGCTGTGGGAAAGCTCGATCATGCCGTTCGCATACGCGACGGCGTCGGGGGCCTGGTGAGTCACGGCGCATCCTCGCAGGGTGGCGGTCGCGCGTCGTCGCGGCGAATCCCGCAACGGGGATTTCGCACGATCGTGCGGACTTGTGTTGATCGAAAGCGGAATGACGATACTGGCGAAAAAGGCTAGCACGCAATCGAATTCGGGCAATTTCGCATTACGTCATTTCACAAAGTTTGACGATTGCGGTTCAGTGCAAACGTTATGCCGATTTAATGATTCATTTTCAAGGGATTAATTGTCCGGAAATGGATTGGTGCGCTTTCCTGTCATTCGATGTCGAACCGGAATCAATCGAACGACGTGGCGCATCGTACAACGAAAGGCTCCCGCGACATTGAACATTATTTGACAAATAAACGGGGAGCGCCTGATTCTTCATTGGGATCAATGGCTTGAGCATGATGTGTGCGGTAGCGGACAGAGCCTCGAATTAGTGTCCCGATTCAAATTTGAGACAGTTTGAAACAAGCGTGTGAGGTGTGGCGGCGTCGGCAAATGCTGCGCTGCACATCACGGAAACAATTGAAAATCGGCTGTAAGTATTTGAACGGTAAGCGTCGCGGCCGTCCTCCGATCGCCCGCGGCCGATGCATGGGAATTGATCAGTCGAATGCGCGCTGTGTCCGTTGCGTGGAGGAGTGTCCGGAAATGAGACGTTTTTTTGATTTTGGGGACGGTTATTCGGGCGCGCTAAATCGGACGTGATTCATATATTAAGGATGGACGGCTATTGGCACGTAAATCGCTTATTCGGGCTGGCGTGTCGAAACGGGACAGTCGACTCAATCCGGCGATGACAAGCCGATGGTCAGTCGGATTCAGGGTTGTGGGCCGCAACCGCTGTCAATGTCCGGGCGCGCATCGCGATAACGAGTTCCGTGCACGCGGCTGCAGGCGGCGCGGACAATAAAAGGGATACAGACATGCTTCATCTTCACTCGAGCTACTCGGCGAATGCCATCCTTGCTGCCCTCCCGGAGGACAGCATCCGCACCATCGCACCGCATCTCGAACTGGTCAGGATCAAGGCCGGGATGCTCGACCGGGTCGGCGAGCCGATGCGTCATCTGCACTTTCCGACGACGGCGATGATGTCGGTCCAGCACCTGATGGAAGACGGCGCGATGGTCGAGGTGGCGGTGGTCGGCCGCGAGGGCGTGGTCGGGCTGGGGACGCTGGTCGGCGGCGTCGCCGCGTCGAGCCGGGTCGAGGTGCGGATCGGCGGGATGGCGTATCGCGTGCCGAGTTGCGTGATGCGCGCCGAGTTCGAGCGGTCGCCGCAGACCTATCGGCTGCTGCTCAACACCTGCCAGGCGACGATGGCGCAGATCTCGCGCAGCGCACTGTGCAATCGGCACCATTCGGTCAGCGAGCAACTCAGCCGCTGGCTGCTGCTCGCACACGACCGGATCGACGGCGACGAGCTGACCGTCACCCAGCAGACGATCGCGAACATGCTCGGCGTGCGGCGCGAAGGCGTGACGGAAGCGGCCGGGAACCTGCAGGAAGCCGGCCTGATCCGGCAGCGCCGCGGCCGCATCACGGTGCTCGACCGCGATGGCCTCGAACATCACGCGTGCGAATGCTACGACCTGATTCGCGCGGACTATCGCCGGCTGCTCGGCACGCGCGGGAATACGAGGCCGGCGACGGTTCGCCCGCGCATGCCGGAAGGGCGTTGCGGTTTCCCGGCGCACGGTGCGTGACGATGCAGTCGATGTCCGGTGGAACGAATGCGATGCGGCGCGCCGCGATCGCGGCGGCCGACGTCGTGCTCGTGCTGGCCGGCGCGCTCGTCGCGCAGGCTGCGTCGGGTCTCGGCTGGCATGCGCTGTCCGACGCGCAGCGCGGCGCGATCGCGCTGCTGTGCGTGCTGACGGTGGCGCTGCTGCCGCGCTACCTGCGCACCGTGCGCGGCGGCGTCGCGGTGCAGGGCGGCGCGCACGCGCTGACGCACACGCTGGTGGCGGTGGTGTGCGCGAGCGTGCTGACGGTGGCCGGCACGATGTGGATCATGAATCGCGGCGGCACCGTCACGACCCGCTGGATCGTGCGCACGGTGCTCGCCGGTGACGCGGCGCTGCTGCTCGGCCGCGCGGCGTTGCTGGCGTTCGCGCTGACGCGCGGCGATCCGCGGGGGCGGCAACGTCGCGTCGCCGTCGTCGGCGCAACCGGCTACGGGCGGGTGGCGATCGAGCGGATGCAGCGCGCGCCGAATGGCCTGTTCGTGGCCGCGTGCGTATTCGACGACGATGCGCAGACCGCCGCGGGCGGCATCGGCGGCGTGCCGGTGATCGACGACTGGCCCACGTTGCGCGACCTGATTCGGGGCGGCGACATCGACGAGGTCTGGCTCACGCTGCCGATGTCGCACGAGTGGCGGATCCAGCGCATCGTGCGCGAATTGCGCGACGAGTTCGTCGAGTTGCGGCTGTTGCCCGACGTGCGGCAGATGGCGGTCGTCGATCGCTCCGCGACCGACCTGCTCGGCATGCCGGCGATCAATCTCGCGACCACGCCGCGCGCCGCGCCGGAGCTATGGGCCAAGTTCGCGTTCGACCGGCTGTTCGCGTTCGGCGTGCTGATTCCGTTGCTGCCGCTGCTGACGATGGTGGCGATCGCGGTCAAGCTGTCGTCGCCGGGGCCGGTGCTGTTCAAGCAGCGCCGCAAGGGCGTCGACGGCCGCGAGTTCCATATCCTGAAGTTCCGGACGATGCGCGTGCACCGCGTGCAGCCGGGCGTCGTGCGGCAGGCGTCGCGCAACGATTCGCGCATCACGCGTGTCGGCGCATTCCTGCGGCGCACGTCGCTCGACGAGCTGCCGCAGTTCTTCAACGTGCTGTTCGGGCAGATGTCGGTAGTCGGCCCGCGTCCGCACGCGATCGAACACGACGACCTCTATCGGCAACTGATCGATTGCTACATGTACCGCTACCGCGTGCGGCCCGGCATCACCGGATGGGCGCAGGTGAACGGCTATCGCGGCGAAACGCGCAAGGTCGAGGCGATGGAGGCGCGCGTGAAGTTCGATTTGTTCTACATGCAGAACTGGAGCTTCTGGTTCGACATCAAGATCATCCTGATGACGGTGGTGCGCGGCTTCATCGGGCGCAATGCATTCTAAGGAAGACGAATCATCGAAGCGGCGCCGCGTGAGCGACCGTATCGACGGAATGAGGCCGGCTCGTGCGCACGGAACGAAGCGATGTGGCCGCATGGGAAATTGCTGCGCTGCGTTTGCGCCGACGGGGCTTCGCCACGCGCCCCTTCGGTCGCGATTCCGCGTCCGTCCCCAGTTTCGTCCCTCCGCCGTCGCATGACCGGCACGCTGATTCCGGTCAACACACGCGTGTTCAATGGGTTTATCCTGCGTCGAATGCGTCCGGCGTTTTGCGCGTCCGGTCGCATCATCCGGATGCGGCGGCGCAGGTCATGCCTGCGCGTCGCGCACCGGCGCGATACCGCGCGCCGCCTTTCTTCGCGCGGAACCGGAACAGGAGAGACGGCCATGTCGCTCGACCAACAACAACGGCAGACGCTGAAACAGCGGCTGAACGAGAGCGAGCAGGCGCTGCGTGCGGAGATCCGCACGAGCGAAGACCAGCGCGCGTCGGAATCCTATGCGGATCTGGCCGGCGCGGCGCCGGACGAGGGCGACGAGGCGAATGCCGACCTGTTCGTCGACGTCGACCATGCGTTGATCGGGATGAAGCTGACCGAACTGCGCGCGATCGGGCGCGCCCAGCAGCGGATGCGTGACGGCAGTTACGGCGAATGCATCGACTGCGACGGCGCGGTCGGCTACGAGCGGCTGCTGGCGCGGCCGACCGCCGAACGTTGCACGCATTGCCAATCGATCTACGAACGACGCTACGCGACGACACCGCGCGCGTCGCTCTGACGCCGCGGCTCCAGCCGCGCGGTACGCGCCGCGCGGCCGGCGCAGGATGACCAACGGGCGCCCGGCGGCGTCGACATGCGGCGCCGGGCGGGCAGACGCCGTCGCGCAGGGGCGCGGCGCCATCCACGTGGAAGGGAGCCACGCCGATCATGCCGATCCACAATGCCGAGTGCGCGGCCGTGTTCGCCGAGATCGCCGACATGCTCGAGATCCAGGGCGCCAACCCGTTTCGCGTGCGTGCGTACCGCAACGCCGCGCGTACGATCGCCGACTACGGCCGGGATATTCCGACGATGATCGCGAACGGCGACGATCTCGGGAAGATTCCGTCGATCGGGGCCGATCTTGCGGCGAAGCTGCGCGAGATCGCCGCGACCGGCACCTGCGAACTGCAGCAAACCTTGCGTCATGCGCTGCCGGGCGCGATCGTCGAGCTGCTCGACGTGCCCGGGCTCGGCGCGAAACGCGTGAAGGCGCTGCATGACGCGCTGAACGTCGATTCGCTCGAACAGTTGCGCGCCGAAGCGAAGAGCGGGCATGTGCGCGAGCTGCCGGGCTTCGGCGCGAAAACCGAAGCGCATCTGCTCGAAGCGATCGACGATCGCCTGCAGCGCGAGCCGCAACGCTTCCTGCTGCCCGACGCCGCACATGCGCTGATGCCGTTGCTCGAACGCCTGCGGGCGGTGACCGGCGTCGGCCAGGCCGTGCCGGCCGGCAGCTTCCGCCGCCGCCGCGAGACGGTCGGCGATCTCGACATCCTCGTCACCGCGCGCGACGCGGGCGCGGTCACCGCAGCGTTCGTCGGCTACGACGACGTGGCGCGCGTGCTCGCGCACGGCAAGACGCGCTCGAGCGTGATGCTCGTCAACGGATTGCAGGTCGACCTGCGGGTCGTCGATGCCGATGCGTTCGGCGCGGCGCTCGTCTACTTCACCGGATCGAAGGCGCACAACATCGCGCTGCGCAGGCTCGCGCAGGCCGGCGGCCTGAAAATCAACGAATACGGCGTGTTTCGTGGCGACGAACGGATTGCCGGGGCGACGGAGGCATCGGTCTACGCGGCTATCGGGCTGCACGAGGTGCCGCCCGAGTTGCGCGAGGATCGCGGCGAGATCGATGCGTCGCGTGCCGGCACGCTGCCGGCGCTGGTCGAGCGCAAGCATCTCCATGGCGACCTGCACGCGCACACCGATGCGTCGGCCGGCCGCGACGGCCTGCGCGCGATGGCCGCCGCCGCGCGTGCACGCGGGCTCGCCTATCTGGCCGTCACCGACCGCGCCCCGCCCGACGGCGGCGCTCGCAACGGTTTCGACTGGCTCGCGCGGCAACTCGACGACATCGATCGCCTCAACGCGACGTTCGACGATTTCGTGTTGCTCAAGGGCGTGGAGGCCGGCATCCGCGAGGATGGCAGCCTGGACGTGCCCGACGCGCTGCTCGGCCGGCTCGATCTCGTGGTCGGTGCGGTACGCGACGGCTTCGACCTGCCGCGCGGCGCGCAGACCGATCGCATGCTGCGCGCGATGGATCATCCGCATTTCTCGATTCTCGCGCACCCGACCGGCCGCCTGCTCGGCGAGCGCGACGCCTGCGAACTCGATGTGCCGCGCGTGCTCGCGCAGGCTGCCGCGCGCGGCTGTTTCGTCGAACTCGATGCACAGCCGCGGCGCTTCGACCTGCCGGACGTGTGGTGCCGCGAGGCCGCGAAGGCCGGCGTGCCGGTCGCGATCGGTTCGGATGCATGCAGCGCGGACGAGCTCGACAACCTCGCGTTCGGCGTCGATCAGGCGCGGCGCGGCTGGCTGACGCGGCAGGACGTGCTGAACACGCGCACGCTCGCGCAACTGCGGCCGCTGCTGGCGCGCACGATGGGCGGTGCGGGCAGCGCGGGCGGCGGTGCGAAGCGGAGTCGGTCGAAGGGCGCGTGAGCGTGGCCGGTCGCGATGCGTTCAGCTCATGCCGGCAGGGTCATCCGAGCACGCCGGTCGCGGGGACGTAAGGTAGGCCGAGCGCCAGCGCGACCGCTTCGTACGTGATGTGACCGTCGCACACGTTCAGGCCCGCGCGCAGATGCGGATCGTCGAGCATCGCCTGCTTCCAGCCCTTGTCGGCGAGCGCGAGCGCATGGCCGAGCGTTGCATTGTTCAGCGCGAAGGTGGACGTGCGCGCGACCGCGCCGGGCATGTTCGCGACGCAGTAGTGGACGACCCCGTCGACGACGAAGGTCGGCGCCGCATGCGTGGTCGCATGCGAGGTCTCGAAGCATCCGCCCTGGTCGATCGCGACGTCGACGACGACCGCGCCCTTGCGCATCGTCGCGATCATGTCGCGCGTGACGAGCCGCGGCGCCGACGCGCCCGGCACGAGCACGGCGCCGATCACGACGTCGGCATCGCGCACGGCTTCGTCGACCGTCTGCGCATTCGAACAGACGGTCGCGATCCGGTTGGCGAACACGAGATCGAGCTGGCGCAGCCGGTTCACGTTGTTGTCGAGCACGGTGACGCGCGCGCCGAGGCCTACCGCCATCTGCAGCGCGCCGGTGCCCACCACGCCGGCGCCGAGCACGACGACGTGCGCGGCCGGCACGCCCGGCACGCCGGCCATCAGCAGGCCGCGGCCGCCGCGCGGGCTTTCGAGGTGGGTCGCCGCGACCTGGATCGACATGCGGCCCGCGACTTCGCTCATCGGCGCGAGCAACGGCAGGCCGCCGCCGGGGCCCGTCACGGTTTCGTACGCGATGCAGACCGCGCCGGATTTCACGAGCGCGGCGGCCTGATCGGGATCGGGCGCGAGATGCAGGTATGTGTAGAGGATCTGGCCGCGCCGCAGCATCGCGCATTCGGCCGGCTGCGGTTCCTTGACCTTGATGATCATGTCGGCGCGCGCGAAGATGTCCTCGGCACCGTCGCTGAGCGACGCGCCCGCGGCCGTGTAGTCGTCGTCGAGCAGGCCGATCGCCGTACCCGCGCCGCGCTGCACCAGCACGCGATGGCCGTGCCGCGCGAGTTCGCGCGCGCCGGCCGGCGTGAGGCCGACGCGGTATTCGTGGTTCTTGATCTCTTTCGGCACACCGATCAGCATGAGTCGCCTCCATGGCCTTCGTTATCGTCGTCGTGCGAGCAGCCGGTCGCGCAGCGGCAGGCCGACCGCAGTACTGGAATAACAGGGTAGTAGTGCGCGGAGGGAAGTCAAGCGACCGGGCTGTGCGACGACGCATGCGCACTGCAACGCAGCATGCGTGGCGATCGGTTGCGACTCGAGGTCGCAATGCGCATGTGACCGGGTTTCGGTATCGTCATGCGTGGCGCGGGCCGGGGCCGCGAGCCGAACACCTTTCGGCAAAACGACGAGACAACGAGACGAGGACCTTGATCGACATGACCGCTGCGTATTTCAGCGTACCGACGCTTTGCGCCATCGCGCTCGTGCACGTGTACTGGGCGTTCGGCGGGCGATTGGGCAAGCGCGCGGCCATTCCGGAGCAGGATGGCGTACCGCTGTTGCGGCCGACTGCGGTCGGCACGCTTGCCGTCGCGCTCGCGCTGCTGGGCGGTGCAGGCGCGGTCGCCGCGCGTGCCGGCTGGCTGGGGCGCAACACGTATCCCTGCGCGATCGCGTTCGCGGTCGTTGCGCTCGCATTGATCTTCGCGGTGCGGGCCGTCGGCGATTTCCGCTACGTCGGCTTCTTCAAACGCATTCGCGGGTCGCGTTTCGCGCGGATGGATACGCTGTATTACTCGCCGCTGTGCGCGGCACTGGCGCTGTCGATCGCGTCGATGTTCTGGCCGTGGTGAGAGAGGAACGGTGCGTGATTCAATCCGCGCGCGTATCGATTAGCTCGAGATATTCGGCCGGCACGGCATCGATCAGCCACACATCGTTTTCGGCGGCGAAGAACGTGTGGCCCTGCCGGTGCATCAGCTGCGCCGCCACTTCGAGGATCGCGGGCACGCCGTAACGCGCGCCGACGGCCAGCGCCGTCCGGATGTCCGCCGGCAGATACACGTGATGAGGGGCGCCGGGTTCCGTCGCCGCCTGATCGTCGCTGTCCGCCATTTCCTCATCCTTGCACATTCCGGCATCCGGTTTTTCCATTATTGCTGATTTCGATGCACTGAATTGCATTGAACCCTCTAGTAATGGAACCGGTTCCATATATAATTCGCGGCACTCGTCGCCAGGCCCGGAAAGAGGGTCGTGCACGTTGCGCTTGCCGTCGGCAGGCGCGACGTCTAAGTTGAATAAGGGTCATGGGCGATGACGGAAAGATGCCGGCCGATGCCGGTATTTGTCCGACGATAGGGCCCGCAAAGAGGTCGATCCGCGCAACGCCGCCGGCCCCGGGGCGAGTGCGGCTGCAATGACGGCGCCACCGCGAATCGCGGCCGGGCGCCAGCGTCGAGGTTGTGCGCAACACACGAAAGAACAGGGCGACCGGCCGCTTGCGGCACGGCTGCCGTGCCGGGCACGCGGCATGCGGAATGCGCGCGTCCGAACCCCGATCCCCAACGATCAACATCCGACCATGTCCACGCCACCTGACAAACCCAATTCGCGTCGCCGTTTCCTGCGCACGTCGGTCGCGCTCGTGCCGATCGCGTCGGTCGCCGGCTGCGACCTGCATTCGTCGTCGCCGTCCGCGACGACCGCCGGCAACGCGTCCACTGCGTCGGCCAGCGCCGAACGCGCGCCGTACAAGCCGACCTTTTTCGATGCGAAGGAATGGGCGTTCGTCCAGGCTGCCGTCGACCGGCTGATTCCGGCCGACGCCGAAGGCCCCGGCGCGCTCGAAGCGGGCGTGCCGGAATTCATCGATCGCCAGATGGAGACGCCGTATGCGCACGGCGCGACGTGGTACATGCAGGGGCCGTTCCAGCAGGGCGTGCCCGAGCTCGGCTACCAGTTGAAGCTGGTGCCGCGCGACATCTACCGGCTCGGCATCGCGGCCGTCAACCGCTATTGCGAAAAGGCGCACGGCAAGGCGTTCGCGGATCTCGACGCGCCGACGCGCGACACGGTGCTCGGCGCGCTGGAGAAGGGCGGCGCGCAGATCGACGACGTCCCGCCCGGCGTGTTCCTCGGCCAGTTGCTCCAGAACACGCGCGAAGGCTACTTCTGCGATCCGGTGCATGGCGGCAATCGCGACATGGCCGCGTGGAAGATGATCGGTTTCCCGGGCGCACGCGCGGACTTCATGGATTTCGTCAACCAGAGCGGCAAGCCTTATCCGTACGGCCCCGTCTCGATCAACGGGGAGCGCAGCTGATGGCCGCAGACAAGAAGCCGCACGTCGATGCGGTGATCGTCGGCTTCGGCTGGACCGGCGCGATTCTCGCGAAGGAACTGACCGAAGCGGGCCTGAACGTCGTCGCGCTGGAGCGCGGCGAATATCGCGACACCTATCCGGACGGCGCGTACCCGAACACGATCGACGAGCTGACCTACAACATCCGCAAGAAGCTGTTCCTCGACCTGTCGAAGACGACCGTGTCGATCCGCCACGGCCTGCAGGACACCGCGCTGCCGTACCGGCAGCTCGCCGCGTTCCTGCCGGGCGAAGGCGTCGGCGGCGCGGGGCTGCACTGGTCGGGCGTGCACTTCCGGATCACGCCGGAAGAGCTGCGCCTGCGCAGCCACTATGAAGAGCGCTACGGCAAGAAATTCATCCCCGAAGGGATGACGATCCAGGATACGGGCGTCACGTACGACGAGCTCGAGCCGCATTTCGATTTCGCCGAGAAGGTGTTCGGCACGTCGGGGCAGGCGTACAAGGTCGGCGGCAAGGTGGTCGGCGACGGCAACGTGTTCGAGGCGAACCGCAGCGACAACTTCCCGCTGCCCGCGCAGCTCAATACGTATTCGGCGCAGCGCTTCTTCGATGCCGCGCACTCGCTCGGCCTGCATCCGTACCGGCTGCCGTCGGCGAACACGTCGGGCCCGTACACGAACCCGTACGGCGTGCAGATGGGCCCGTGCAACTTCTGCGGCTACTGCAGCGGCTACGCGTGCTACATGTATTCGAAGGCGTCGCCGAACCTGAACATCCTGCCGGCGCTGAAGCAGGCGCCGAACTTCGAGCTGCGCTCGAAGTGCCACGTGCTGCGCGTCGACCTCGACGACACGAAGAAGCGCGCGACCGGCGTCACCTACGTCGATCCGGCCGGGCGTGAAGTGCACCAGCCGGCCGATCTCGTGATCGTGGCCGCGTTCCAGTATCACAACGTGCACCTGCTGCTGCTGTCGGGCATCGGCAAGCCGTACGATCCGATCTCGGGCGACGGCGTGGTCGGCCGCAATTTCGCGTACCAGAACCTGTCGACGATCAAGGCGTTCTTCGACAAGGACACCTACACGAACCCGTTCATCGGCGCGGGCGGCAACGGCGTCGCGGTGGACGACTTCAACGCGGACAATTTCGACCACGGCCCGCTCGGCTTCGTCGGCGGCTCGCCGTTGTGGGTGAACCAGGCCGGCGTGAAGCCGATCAGCGGCATCGCCACGCCGCCCGGCACGCCGCAGTGGGGCTCGGCGTGGAAGAAGGCGGTCAAGGACAACTACGCGCACACGATCTCGATGGACGCGCACGGCACCAACATGTCGTACCGCGACGTGTATCTCGACCTCGATCCGACCTATCGCGATTCGTACGGCCAGCCGCTGTTGCGGATGACGTTCGACTGGAAGGACAACGACATCAGGATGGCGCAGTACGTGACCGGCCAGATGAAGAAGATCGCGGAAGCGATGGGGCCGAAGGCCATCGGCGTGTCGACGCGCGAGTTCGGCAAGCACTTCGACTCGCGCCAGTACCAGACGACCCACCTCGTCGGCGGCGCGATCATGGGCACCGACCCGAAGACGAGCGTGCTGAACCGCTACCTGCAGTGCTGGGACGTGCACAACGTGTTCGTGATGGGCGCGTCCGCGCTGCCGCAGGGCATCGGCTACAACCCGACCGGGATCATCGCGGCGCTGGCCTACTGGTCGGCACGTGCGATCCGCGAGCAATACCTGAAAAATCCCGCCCCGCTGGTGACCGTATGAAGAGGACGATGAACCACCACAACGCCGCGCGCCCGGTGTCCCCGCTGCGGCGCGCGCTGGCGATCGGCACGGCTTGGGCGGCATTCGGTCTGGCGGGCGGCGCCGCGTTCGCGCAGCCGGCGTCTACGCCGGCCGCGGCTTCGGGCGCGGCGGCTGCGCCTGTCGCCCAGTCCGCCGACGCGGCGCTCGTGAAGCGCGGCGAATACCTCGCCCGCGCGGGCGACTGCATCGCCTGCCACACCGCGAACGGCGGCAAGCCGTTCGCCGGCGGCCTGAAGTTCGACACGCCGATCGGCGGCATCTACTCGACGAACATCACGCCGGACCCGAAGACGGGCCTCGGCGGCTGGACCTATGAGGACTTCACCCGCGCGGTGCGCGAAGGCGTGCGCAAGAACGGCGACACGATGTATCCGGCGATGCCGTTCCCGTCGTATTCGCGCCTGACCGACGACGACATGAAGGCGCTGTACGCGTACTTCATGCACGGCGTCGCGCCGGTCGAGCACGAGAACCGCAAGGTGGACATCGTGTGGCCGCTGTCGATGCGCTGGCCGCTCGGCATCTGGCGCAAGCTGTTCGCGCCGGCGCCGAAGCCGTTCGACGCGGCGCCGTACACCGACCCGGTGGTCGCCCGCGGCGCGTATCTGGTGCAGGGGCTCGGCCATTGCGGCGCATGCCACACGCCGCGCGCGCCGACGATGCAGGAGCGCGGGCTGACCGACGCGGACGGCCTCGACTTCCTGGCCGGCGGCGCGGCGATCGACGGCTGGGTGCCGACCAGCCTGCGCGGCGAGCCGCGCACGGGCCTCGGCACGTGGAACGAAACCGAGATCGTGCAGTTCCTGAAGACCGGCCGTACGCTGCGCACGGCCGCGTTCGGCGGGATGACGGACGTGGTCGGCCACAGCATGCAGCACATGACCGACGACGACCTGAACGCGATCGCACGCTACCTGAAGACGTTGCCGCCGCGCGTGCAGGGCGAGCAGCCGCACGTGTACGACGCGGCCGCCGCGAAGGCGCTGCAGACCGGCGACGCGAGCAAGCCGGGCGCGGCCGTCTATCGCGACAACTGCATGGCCTGCCACCGCAGCGACGGCCACGGCTACACGCGCGTGTTCCCGGCGCTCGCCGGCAACCCGGTCGTGCAGGGCGACGATCCGACCTCGCTGATCCATGTCGTGCTGGAAGGCAGCGCGCTGCAGGGCACGCGCACCGCGCCGTCGACCTTCACGATGCCGCCGTTCGGCTGGCGCCTGTCGGACCAGGAAGTCGCGGACGTGTCGAACTTCGTGCGCACGAGCTGGGGCAACACGGGCGCGCCGGTGACGGCCGCGCAGGTCGCGAAGGTGCGCAAGAGCGTGCCGTCGACGCGGCCCGAGCCGCCGCCGGGCGCGCGGTTCCCGCAAGCGTCGCGCTGACGGGAGCGGCGGCGCGCTCGCCCCGCCTGTCGCCCGGTCCACGTCGACGTGCGACCGGGCCCGCCATGCCTTTCACTTCGCCGGGGTCGCGCCCCGCCAACCGGCGCCGCCGCGTGAAATTTTCGCGGCTGCGCGCCATTCTTCCGCCTCATCCCTTATCCTTTCACTCTTGAACCTTACTAAATAGTTACAAGAGCTTGGGAGGGGGGATGCCTCATGACGTCAGCCTGATTGCGTTGCTCGCGGCCGGTTTCGGTCTCGCGATGATCTTCGGTTACCTCGCGTCGCTGCTGAAAATGCCGCCGCTCGTCGGCTATCTGCTTGCCGGGATCGTGATCGGCCCCGGCACGCCCGGTTTCGTCGGCGATCTGTCGCTCGCGCAGCAGCTCGCGGAAGTCGGCGTGATGCTGCTGATGTTCGGCGTCGGCCTGCATTTTTCGCTCGGCGATCTCCTCGCGGTGCGCAAGATCGCGCTGCCGGGCGCCATCGTGCAGATCACCGTCGCGACGCTGCTCGGCGGCGGGCTCGCGCTCACCTGGGGCTGGAGCCTCGGTGCGGCGCTGGTGTTCGGGCTGGCGCTGTCGGTCGCGAGCACCGTCGTGCTGCTGCGCGCGCTCGAGGGACGCGGGCTCGTCGAAACGGTCAACGGGCGTATCGCGGTGGGCTGGCTGGTCGTCGAGGATCTCGTGATGGTGCTCGTGCTGGTGCTGCTGCCGCCCGTGGCGGGGCTGCTCGGCGGCACGCCGCCCGGTGACGCGCACGCGGCCGGCGGCAGCGTGTGGAGCACGCTCGGCGTCACGATGCTGAAGGTCGCCGCGTTCATCGCGCTGATGCTGGTGGTCGGCAAGCGCGTGTTCCCGCGCATTCTGTGGCTCGTCGCGCGCACGGGCTCGCGCGAGCTGTTCACGCTTTGCATGATTGCGGCGGCGGTCGGCATCGCGTTCGGCGCGGCGAAGCTGTTCGACGTGTCGTTCGCGCTCGGCGCGTTCTTCGCCGGGATGATGATGCGCGAGTCGGAATTCAGCCGGCGCGCGGCCGACGAGACGCTGCCGCTGCGCGACGCGTTCTCGGTGCTGTTCTTCATCTCGGTCGGCATGCTGTTCGACCCGAAAGTATTGCTCGACGAGCCGCTGCACGTGATCGAGGTCGCGGCGATCGTGCTGATCGGCAAGACGGTCGCGGCCGTCGCGCTCGTGATCGCATTCCGCTATCCGCTGAACACCGCGCTGACCGTCGGCGCGGGCCTCGCGCAGATCGGCGAATTCTCGTTCATCCTCGCGGGGCTCGGCCGTGCGCTCGGGCTGCTGTCGGCCGAAGGGCAGAGCCTGATTCTCGCGGTCGCGCTGATCTCGATCGCGATGAACACGCTGCTGTTCGCGATGATCGATCCGGCGCTCGCCTGGATCCGCAAGCATTCGGCGTTCGCACGCAAGCTCGAGGCGCGCGACGATCCGCTCGCCGCGCTGCCGATGTCGACGCCGCAGACGCATCTGACCGGCCAGGTCGTGATCGTCGGCTACGGCAAGGTCGGCACGCGGATCGCGCATGCGCTGGACGAGCGGGGGATCGCGTATGTCGTCGTCGAGCAGAATCGAGAACTCGTCGAGAAGCTGCGCGCGGACGGCATCGCGGCCGTGTCGGGCGACGCGATCGAGCCGATCGTGCTGGTGCAGGCGCATATCGCCCGCGCCGGGATGCTGGTCGTCACGCTGCCCGACGTGTTCGACGTGCGGCAGATCGTCGAGATTTCGCGCACGCTCAACCCGACGCTCGAAGTCGTGCTGTGCACGAACAGTAGCGACGAGGCCGCGCTGCTGTCGAACGAGGGGATCGGCACCGTGTTCATGGGCGAGACCGAACTCGCGCGCGGGATGACCGAGCACGTGCTCGGCCGGATGGCGAAGCCGGTCGCGGCCGCGCATTGACGGCGCGCGGCATCGCGCACCGGGCAGCGCACGGCGGCGCGGGCGGCCGCCGGCGCTGCCGGTTTCAGTCTCAGTAGAACGTCTCGAGCGTCAGCTCCTGCGCCATCACGCGATTGCCGGCCAGCAGGCCGCCGTCGACCGGCAGCGCGACACCGGTGATGATCCGCGCGGCCGGCGAGCACAGGAACAGCGCCGCCTGCGCGACGTCGTCGGGCGTCGCGAAATCGTCGAGCGGATACCATTTCCTCAATTGCTCGAACACCTGCGGGTTGCGCTGCACGCGTGCTTCCCACGCGGGTGTCTTGACCGTGCCCGGCAATACGATGTTCGCGCGCACGCCGTCGCGGCCGTATTCGATCGCGAGCGACTTCGTGTAGCTGATCAGCCCGGCCTTCGCCGCGCTGTAGGCCGGATGCCCGAGCGCATGCACGCCGTTGACCGAACCGATGATCGCGATCGCGCCGCGCCCGCGGGCGCGCATGCCGGGCAGCACGGCTTCCACGCTCACGTAGGTGGCGGTCAGGTTCGCATCGAGATCGGTGCGCCAGCTTGCGGGCGTCGTGTCGCGCAGCGTGGTCGAGGCGGCCGTGCCCGCGTTCGCGACCAGCACGTCGACTTCCGGATGCGATTCGAGCATCGAGCACAGGCGCTCGGCGTCGGTGAGATCGTCGACGACCGGCGTCGCGCGCCCATCGGCGAGCGTCCCGATGAAGCGGTCGAGCGCCGCGCGGTCGCGATCGAGCGCGAGCACGCGGTCGCCGGCTGCGAGGAAGGTGCGGCACAGCGCCTGGCCGATGCCGCCGGCGGCGCCCGTCACGAGGGTGGTGCGTGTCATGTCGGCTCCTGGTGCGGGTTCACAGGCCGAGCGCGGCGCGCGCCTGCTTCTCGTTGTCGCGCGTGATCAGCGTGCCGGACGTCAGCACGAGCGGCGGCGGCGCCTGGTTCTTCGTGATCCAGTCGTACATGTTGATGCTCGTCTGGTAGCCGTGCTGGCGCGGATTCAGCAGGATCGAACCGTAGAAGCCCGTCGGCTTCGGCTTCGCGAACTCGTTGAGCGCGATCTGGCTGCCGTTGATGCCGACCGCGACCATCGCATCCGCGCCGATGCCGCGCCCCTCGGCGGCGCGCACCGCGCCGACTGTCGTGTCGTCGTTCGAGCCGAATGCGACCCAGCGCTTGAAGTTCGCATGCTTGGTGAGCGCGATGTTCGCCGCGTTGAATGCGCCTTCGGTGTCGGCCGTCATCTCGGGCGCGTCGATCACGTTCGCGGCCGGAAAGCCGGCGGCCTTCAGCGCGTCGACCGCGCCGGTCGTGCGCTCGCGCGCGGTCGGCAACTGGTCGTACGCGAGCCGGATGATGCCGACTTCGGCCGGATTCCAGCCGCGCCGCTTCGTCTCGTCCGCGATCGCCTGGCCGACCTGCTGGCCGATCTTGTAAGCGGAGATGCCCATGTGCGGCACGCCCGGGAGCGGTGCGCCGTGGCCGTCGACGAGCTGGTCGTCGACCGACATCAGCTTGATCCCCGCGCGCCTGGCTTTCGCCGCGATGCCGGGGCCGAGCTTCACGTCGGGCGCGCAGATGATCACGCCTTGCGCCTTTTGCGCGGCGAGGCTGTCGAGCGCAGTCGACACCTTCTCGCCGCTCGGCGCCGCGATCCTGATCAACGTGAAGTGCTGTTCCTTCGCGGCCTGTTCGGCGAAGCGCCATTCGTCCTGGAACCACGGATCGTCCGGCTGTTTGACGAGGAAGCCGATCTTCACGTCGGCGGCATCGGCGGCCCGGGCCGGGGCGCCGCCCAGCAGCGTGACGCTCGCGGTGGCCAGCACGAGCGTTTTCCAGTGGAATCGCATGCGTCTCTCTCCGTTGTTGTAGTCGGGCGCGCAGGCAAGGCCGCCTGCGGCGCGCAAAAATTGTAGGAGGACGCGGCGGGAACGCTCAAATGATGCGGTGCGTTCCTAGAGAGTGGGATGGGGCGGGGCGATGCGGACCCGGCATCGCCCGTGGCTTCGTCAGCCGGCGGCGGCCGGCTTCGCGGGCGCGGGGGGGCCGGCTTGCGCGGTGGTCCTGGGCGACGCCGACGGTTTCTGCGTGACGGCCGTCGTCGCTGCCGCCGCTTTCGGCACGGCGACCGTCTTCTGCGGCGCGGCGGCCTTCGCCGGCGCGTTCTTCTCCGCTTCGACCGGCGCGTCGGGCGGCACGCCGAGCAGCTGCAACGAGCCGCTCGTGACCGACGCGAACACCGGGCCGGCCACCGTGCCGCCGTAGTAACCCTTGCCGCGCGGCTCGTCGATCATCACCGCGACGATCAGGCGCGGGTTGCTCATCGGCGCCATCCCCGCGAACAGCGCGCGGTACTTGCCCTTCGCGTAGCTCGCGCCGACCTGCTTGCGCGCGGTCCCGGTCTTGCCGCCGATCCGGTAGCCGTCGACGCGCGCGCGGCGCCCCGTGCCGCCTTCGCCGACCGCCATCTCGAGCATCGAGCGGATCGCGGCGGCGGTTTGCGGCGACGTCACGCGGTGGCCGCGGTGCGCGTCGATCGTCTGCTGATCGGTGCCGTTCTTCAGCAGCGACACCGGGTGCAGCGTGCCGTCGCCCGCATAGGCGGTGTAGGTCTGCGCGATCTGCAGCAGCGACATCGACAGCCCGTAGCCGTACGCCATCGTCGCCTGCTCGATCGGCCGCCAGCGCTTGTAGCCGCGCAGCCGGCCCGACGCGACGCCCGGGAACGTCAGCTCCGGCGCGCGGCCGATCCCGTACTCCTGGTATTTGTTCCAGATCGTTTCGGCGGGCAGGTTCAGCGCCAGTTTCGCGAGCGCGACGTTGCTCGACTTCTGCAGCGCCTGCGATACCGTCAGCGACCCGTGGTTCGACGTGTCGTGGATCACCGCCGGGCCGATCTTGTAGGTGCCCGGCGACGTGTTGATGATCGTGTTCGGCGTGACCTTGCGCTCGTCGATCGACAGCGCGACGACGAGCGGCTTGATCGTCGAGCCCGGTTCGAACGTGTCGATCACCGCGCGGTTGCGCAGTTGCTGGCCGGTGAGGCGGGCGCGGTCGTTCGGATCGAAGGTCGGGTAGTTCGCGAGCGCGAGGATCTCGCCGTTCTGCGCGTCGAGCACGACGACGCTGCCGGCTACCGCGTTGTTCTCGATCACGGCCGCCTTGAGCTGGCTGAAGGCGAGCTGCTGGATGCGGCGGTCGATCGTCAGCTCGATCGTCGCGCCGTGCTGCGCGGGGACGAGCGGGCGCGTGTCCGACACGATGCGGCCGAGCCGGTCGCGGATCACCTCGCGCTGGCCGGACGTGCCTTGCAGGCGTGCGTTGGCCGCGAGCTCGACGCCTTCCTGGCCCTTGTCCTCGACGTTCGTGAAGCCGACCACGTGCGCGGCCGATTCGCCTTCCGGATAGAAGCGCTTCGAATCTGCGATCTGCGTGATGCCGTCGATCGCGAGCTTGTCGAGCCGGCTCGCGGTGTCCGCGTCGACCTGCCGCTTGAGCAGCACGAACGTCTTGTCGTTGCCGAGACGCCGCTTCACCTCGACGAGCGGCATGTCGAGCAGCTTCGCGATCTGCGGGTAATCGGTGTCGGCGACCTGTTTCGGGTTCGCCCAGATTTCATAGGTCGACAGGCTGACCGCGAGCATCGCGCCGTTGCGGTCGACGATGCGCCCGCGCATCGCGTCGAGCTCGATCGTGCGCTGATAACGCTTCTGGCCCTGGCCGACGTAGAAATCCTGGTTCGCGACCTGCACCCAGAAAGCGCGCGCGATCAGCGCGGCGAACGCGAGGAACACGACGACCACGATCAGCCGCGAGCGCCACATCGGCAGGCGCGACGCGAGCATCGGATTCTTGGTCGCCGCTGCGTACGGATCGGCAGGGTGGGTCTTCTTTTTTACGCTCATGCAATGGCCGGGTCGGGCCGCCGGGCGGCGGCGGGTCAGTCTGAATAATGCGATTGTAATAAATGAGTAAACACCGTGTGGGGAAAGTATGTTCCGGCCCCGCAAAAAGGCGAATGGCAGGCGATCGGGAACACGGCGGAAAAGGGAGGAAGGCGGGGCCGGGCAGGCATTCGCGGCGGCTGCACAGGACGAAACACGCACGAGCGTCGCATGCCGATCCGAGCGTGCGGTCTTCGCCGCCGCTCGATCGCGAGCGTCCCGGCGCGCGATCAATTGCCCGCACCCCGGTTATTTCTTTAATCCAGAAAATGAAAAGCGCCTCGAACCGAGGCGCCATTCATGCTGAATATCGAAATGAATATCACCGATACCGGAATAAACCCGAAAACCGCAGACGATTCATGTCAATAATACCTATCGGGCAACGGAAATAAATTCCCGATATTCCGGCTGGGTGGTGCAGGTATCGACCGCCTGCAGCCGCCACGCGCCGTCGGGATGTTCGCCGGCGAGCACCGCGGGGCCTTGTTCACGCCGCGTCGCATCGAACGACAACCCCTTCAACTGACAGACGGCATTGCCGCTGTCGGCCGCGCAGAGCGCCATCGCGCCCTCGACGTCGCGGACCTTGCCCCAGGTCGGAAGGTCGATGCCCTGATGTGCCTCGCGCGACCACAGCCCCTCGTCGGTATCGACCCACAGTACCGCGAAGGAGTGCCGGGTTGCCGATTCGCTGCCATTAATCCGAATGGTGAGGCGCATTGCATCGTCTCCTGAAAAAAATGACACATTCGACCGTTTGGACTTGAACAGTCTAGATAGACTGGTGTGAAACGCAAGTGATAATCCGCAATAAATCCGTATTGGGTCTATTTCGGTTTCAGATGAAACGACGTCTGACGATTCATGGTCATTCCCGAGGCGTCAGCACACGCGGGGGACACCGGCGATCGCGGTGTCCATGCGAAGACGCGTGGCGGTCCAGACATGGGATGACAGTGCCGCCGGCCGCGTCGATCGGTCGCGCGCTGGCCGCCGCCAAAACCGCCGCGGCAGAGCGATGCGGCACCGCCCGGACGCGGCCCGAGCGAACGTTTCAGCGTGTTGACGCGGCGGCCGGCACGACACACTCCGACAATCGCGTACAAATCGGCACACTTTCACGAAACTTTCGGGACAGACTTGCATGCGTTCGGGCCCCACACTGGGACCTTCCCGATCCTGTGCCGCGGACGCCCGTCCGCGCCGGCTGCCGCCACCTCGTGCCAGAGCGCGATCGACGCGATCGCAGGCCGCACGCCCGATCGGGAGCCGCCGGGGCGCGCGTCAGCCCCGGCCCGGCCGGTGAGCCATGAGCCGCCCGCAACCGCGGGCACCGCGCCGCCCGGCCGACTCTTCGAAGGAGACTATCGTGCTGATCTGGAAAACCGCGTTGTCGCTCAACTGGCGGACGAGCCTCGTGTCGCCGGCCAGCGCACCGGTCGCGGCGGCGAACGTCGGACGGCTGGTGCTGACCGGCGCCACCGGCTTCATCGGCAGTACCGTGCTGACGGCGCTCGTCAATGCAGGGCTGCTCGAACGCATCGTCTGCGTCGTGCGTGCGCAGGACCGCGGCCATGCGGTCGCGCGGCTGCGTGAAGCGGCGTTGCGCGCGGGGCTTGCGCCGTACTGGGCGTCGCGCCTGACCGATGCGAACGTGATCGTCGGCGCGCTCGGCGACGTGTGGCACGGCGCCGATGCACCGCGCCTGGCCGGCGCGACGCACGTGATTCACTGCGCGGGCCACGCGTCGCCGGCCGACGGCGCGCATCTGCGGGCCGACATCGCCGATGCGGTGCACTTTGCCGAACGCTTTGCGCGCGCGCCGCGCCTGCAGCGCTTCGTGTACGTCGGCACGGCCTACGCGCATGCGGGCCGCGGCGGAATCGTGCAGGAGGAGGCGGAGCGCGACGCGGGGAACGACGCCGCGCCGGGCGACGACGGCCTGCCGGGCGCGGTGCTCGCGGCCGACTACCTGCGCGCGAAGGCGGAAACGGAGCAGCGTCTGCGCGCGCTCGGGCTGCCGCTCGTCGTCGTGCGGCCGTCGCACGTGGTCGGCCACACGGTGCTCGGGACGCGTCCCGCGCCGAATTCGTTCTGGATGTTCCGGCTCGCGCACGCGGCGCGCCGCTTCACCGCGCGGCCGATGACGCGCATCGACATCGTGTCGGTGGACGACGTGGCGCGCGCGACGATGCTGCTGGCCGTCAAGCCGACGCTCGCGCACGACGTCTATCACGTGTCGGCCGGCGACGAGGCGCCGCAGGTCGCGCAGATCGTGCGCGCGATGGACGAGGCGGCGGGGATGACCGGGGCGCCGCGCTACGCGGCGTGCGCGCCGGCCGAGCTGCCGCTCGTGGTGCGCGACGTGCTGGGGCGCCCCGATCCGGCGCTCGAGCGCGTGATCGGCCGGGCGCTGCAGCGCTGCGGGGAATTCGCGACGGTCGATCGCGTGTTCGACAATCGCCGCGTGCGCGACGAAATCGATTTCGAGCCGTTGCCGTTCATCGATTACGTCGAGGAGTGCATGCGCACGTCGCGCGGCGTGGCCGTGACCGAGCTGATGCGCGGCGCGATCCATTAGGGCCCGTTCACGCGAACGACGCACGTTTCCCTGTCTGGAAAAGTGCATTCGTGGGGCCGGCGCAAGCCCGTTCGACCGCCCGCGCCACACCGGCGCCCGTTCCTGCCGATCGCGGCGCGGGCGCCGTTTTTACGCGTGGCTGCCGAGCTCGATGAGCCGGTCGAGCGCGCGATAGATGTCTTCGAGGCCGTCCTGGCCGAACCGCGACTCGAGCTGACGATATTGCTCGTCGATGCGCGGACCGATTTCCGTCACCAGTTTCCTGCTTTGCGGCGTCAGGCTGACCAGCAGCCGGCGCTGATCCTCCTGCGCACGTGTGCGCGTGATCAGGCCGTCGCGCTCCATCCGTTCCAGCACGCCGGTCAGGCTCGGGCTCAGGATGCAGCAGCGTTTCGCGATCTGACCGGCTTCGAGCGCCTGCGCCGGTTCGCCGTCGAGCACGCGGATGATCCGCCATTGCTGTTCGGTCAGCGAGAATTCCTTGAGAATGGGGCGAAACAAACCCATCAGCGTTTCGCGAGCCTCGAGCAGCAGCATGGCCAGGTTGCGATGGTCGAGCGTACGGTTCATCGGGGGAGAGCAGAGGACGGGGACGCATCAATCTTAACAGCCGAAGCTGATGAATTTCGCCTATCAGGGTAATCGAGGTTGCCAGCGCACGATTGTTTACTTAAGATATTAACTATTGACGATGCGCCGCGACGCGCGGCAGGGGAATGACGCATGGAGCTGTCTTGCACGACCGCCGCGGCGCCGCCGTTGCCGGTCGCCATCGGTACCGTCTACGGGGCGCTGCTCAACGAGCGCGCGGCGCTCGACGCGCTCGGCGACGCCGTGAATGCGCCGCCTTACGGCCGCCCGCCGCAGGCGCCGATCCTGTACATCAAATCCGCCAACACGCATGCGGCCGACGGCGCCGCCGTCGTCGTGCCGGCCGGCGTCGACGCGCTGGAGATCGGCGCGTCGGTGGCCGTCGTGTTCGCCCGGCGCGCGACGCGCGTGGCGGCCGCGCAGGCGCTCGACTACGTGCACGGCTTCACGCTCGCGAGCGACGTGTCGGTGCCGCATCCCGACTACTACCGGCCGGCCGTGCGCTTCAAGTGCCGTGACGGTTTCTGCCCGCTCGGCCCGGCGATCGTGCCGGCCGCCGCGCTCGCCGACGTCGACGCGATCGGCCTGACGGTGCGGATCGACGGCGAGGTGGCCGCGTCCGCGTCGACCGCGACGCTGATTCGCCCGGTGCGCGCGCTGATCGCCGACGTGACGGCGTTCATGTCGTTCGACGCGGGCGACGTGCTGTTGCTCGGCGTCGCGGGCGGCGCACCGCATGCCCGCGCGGGCAGCACGATCGAGATCGCCGCGGCCGGCATCGGCACGTTGCGGCATACGCTGATGGCGGAGGGAGCACGATGAAGACGGCGCGCGTGATCTACAACGGCGCACTGCATGCGGCCGAACCGGCAGGCGACGGCGCGATCCGCCTGGATACGGGGCGGGTGGTGGCCGAGGACGCGGTGGCGTGGTTGCCGCCCGTCGCGCCGCGCACGACCTTCGCGCTCGGCCTGAACTACGCCGACCACGCGAAGGAACTCGCGTTCAACGCACCGACCGAGCCGCTGATTTTCCTGAAGGGGCCGAACACGTTCGTCGGCCACCGGTCGCTCACCGTGCGCCCGGCGGACGCCACGCACATGCACTACGAGTGCGAGCTGGCCGTCGTGATCGGCCGCCCGGCGCGCCGCGTGAGCCGCGCGCAGGCGATCGACTACGTGGCCGGCTATACGGTCGCGAACGACTACGCGATCCGCGACTATCTCGAAAACTACTACCGCCCGAACCTGCGCGTGAAGAACCGCGACACCTGCACGCCGCTCGGGCCGTGGTTCGTCAGCCGCGACGAGATCGGCGACGCGGGCGACCTGATGCTGCGCACGACGGTGAACGGCCGGGAGACGCAGCGCGGCAGCACGCGCGACATGGTGTTCGACGTGCCGGCGCTGATCGAGCACATCAGCAGCTTCATGACGCTTTCGCCGGGCGACCTGATCCTGACCGGCACGCCCGAGGGGCTGGCGGACACGCAGCCCGGCGACGAAGTCGTGACCGAAATCGAAGGGATCGGCCGGCTCGTGAACACGATCGTCGGCGAAGCGGACTACTATCGCGCCGGCTGAGGCCGTCGCCCAAGGAAGGAGAGCACATGACCATCAAGCACTGGATCGGCGGCCGCGAAGTGGAGAGCCGCGAAACCTTCACGACGCTGAACCCGGCGACGGGTGAAGTCATCACCGACGTCGCGTCGGGCGGCGAGACCGAGGTCGACGCGGCCGTGCGCGCCGCGAAGGAAGCGTTCCCGAAATGGGCGAACACGCCGGCCAAGGAGCGCGCAAAGCTGATGCGCAAGCTCGGCGAACTGATCGAGAAGAACGTGCCGATGCTCGCCGCGCTGGAGACGCAGGACACCGGCCTGCCGATCGCGCAGACGAGCAAGCAGCTGATTCCGCGCGCGTCCGAGAACTTCAACTTCTTCGCGGAAGTGTGCGTGCAGATGAACGGCCGCACCTATCCGGTCGACGACCAGATGCTCAACTACACGCTGTACCAGCCGGTCGGCGTATGTGCGCTGGTGTCGCCGTGGAACGTGCCGTTCATGACGGCCACGTGGAAGACGGCGCCGTGCCTCGCGCTCGGCAACACGGCCGTGCTGAAGATGTCGGAGCTGTCGCCGCTGACGGCCGACCAGCTCGGCCGGCTCGCACTCGAAGCCGGCATCCCGCCCGGCGTGCTGAACGTCGTGCAGGGTTACGGCGCGACGGCCGGCGATGCGCTCGTGCGGCATCCGGACGTGCGCGCGGTGTCGTTTACCGGCGGCACGGTCACCGGCAAGCGGATCATGGAACGCGCGGGCCTCAAGAAGTATTCGATGGAGCTCGGCGGCAAGTCGCCGGTGCTCATTTTCGACGACGCCGATTTCGATCGCGCGCTCGACGCGTCGCTGTTCACGATCTTCTCGATCAACGGCGAACGCTGCACCGCCGGCTCGCGGATCTTCGTGCAACGCACGATCTACGACCGCTTCGTGCAGGAATTCGCGCGCCGCGCGAACAACCTGGTGGTCGGCGATCCGGCCGATCCGGGCACGAATCTCGGCGCGATGATCACGCGCCAGCACTGGGAAAAGGTGACGGGCTACATCCGCATCGGCGAGCAGGAAGGCGCGCGCGTGGTCGCCGGCGGCGCGGACAAGCCGGCCGGGCTGCCCGACCATCTGCGCAACGGCAACTTCGTGCGGCCGACCGTGTTCGCCGACGTCGACAACCGGATGCGCATCGCGCAGGAGGAGATCTTCGGGCCGGTCGCGTGCATCATCCCGTTCGACGACGAAGACGACGGGCTGCGGCTTGCGAACGACACGGCGTACGGCCTCGCGTCGTACATCTGGACGCAGGACGTCGGCAAGGTGCATCGCCTCGCGCGCGGCATCGAGGCCGGGATGGTGTTCGTCAACAGCCAGAACGTGCGCGACCTGCGCCAGCCGTTCGGCGGCGTGAAGGAATCGGGTACCGGGCGCGAGGGCGGCGAGTACAGTTTCGAGGTGTTCGCGGAGATCAAGAACGTGTGCATTTCGATGGGTTCGCATCACGTCCCGCGCTGGGGCGTGTGACGGGCGCAGGCCGTGTTGTCGCAAGAACGATAGGGAGACTTGAACGATGGGCAAACTGTCCCTCGCCGCGAAAATCACGCACGTGCCGTCGATGTACCTGTCGGAATTGCCCGGCAAGCATCACGGCTGCCGTGAAGCGGCGATCCGCGGCCACCAGTTGATCGGCGAGCGTTGCCGCGCGCTCGGCGTCGACACGATCGTCGTGTCGGACGTGCACTGGCTCGTCAACGCGGGCTATCACGTGAACTGCAATGCGCGGTTCGCGGGCACCTATACGAGCAACGAGCTGCCGCATTTCATCCGCGACATGCAGTACGCGTATCCGGGCAACCCGGCGCTTGGCCGGCTGATCGCGGAAACGGCCACCGAGCGCGGCGTCGCGACGCGCGCACACGAGATCGACAGCCTCGAACTCGAATACGGCACGCTCGTGCCGATGCGCTACATGAACGGCGACCAGCATTTCAAGGTCGTGTCGATCGCCGGCTGGTGCATGTGGCACACGCTCGACGAAAGCCGGCGCTTCGGCGAGGCGCTGCTCGAAGCGATCGAGAAGAGCGATTCGAACGTCGCGTTCCTCGCGAGCGGCTCGCTGTCGCACCGCTTCAACGACAACGGCAGCCCCGAGGAATCGATCCATCAGATCAGTCGCGAATTCTTCCGGCAGGTCGACCTGCGCGTGGTCGAGCTGTGGAAGCAGGGCGATTTCAAGACCTTCTGCGCGATGCTGCCCGAGTACAACACGCATTGCCACGGCGAAGGCGGCATGCACGACACCGCGATGCTGCTCGGGCTGCTCGGCTGGGATCGTTACGACCGGCCCGTCGAGATCGTCACCGACTATTTCGCGAGCTCGGGCACCGGGCAGATCAACGCGATCTTCCCGCTGCCCTGAGCGTTGCCGCCCGCCACGCCCTCGAATCCGACCGGAGAGTTGCCATGCCACACATCGTCGTCGAATACACCGCGAACATCCGCGACGACGCTCGCATTCCCGCGCTGCTGCGCACGATCAACGCGACGCTGATCGCGCAGGGCGGCGTGTTCCCGACCGGCGGCATCCGGTCGCGCGCGATCGAGCTGCACGACTACTGCGTCGCCGACGGCACGGAGGACGACGCGTTCGTCCACGTGACGCTGAAGATCGGCTCGGGCCGCACCGATGCGCAGAAAAAAGCCGCGTGCGACGCGCTGTTCGACGCGATCAAGGCCCATTTCGCCGAGCTGTACGCGAAACGCTATCTCGCGCTGTCGATGGAACTGACCGAGTTCAGCGAAAGCGGCTCGTACAAGCACAACAACATTCACGCCCGCTACAAGCGGGCCGGCTGAACCCCATTCCCGATCCGACCATGCTCGAACCCGCCCTCATCGACCAGCTCGCGCACCGTCTGCACGACGCCGAGCGCGCACGCACGCAGATCCGCCAGATCTCGCTCGACCATCCCGACATCACGATCGACGACGCCTATGCGATCCAGCGCGCGTGGGTAACCCTCAAGCTCGCGGAAGGCCGCACGCTGAAGGGACACAAGATCGGCCTCACGTCGAAGGCGATGCAGAGTTCGTCGCAGATCGACGAGCCCGACTACGGCGCGCTGCTCGACGACATGTTCTTCGCGGACGGCGGCACGATCCCGACCGGCCGCTTCATCGTGCCGCGCGTCGAGGTCGAGCTCGCGTTCGTGCTCGGCAAGCGGCTCACCGGCCCGAACTGCACGATCTTCGACGTGTACGACGCGGTCGACTACGTGGTGCCCGCGCTCGAGATCATCGACGCGCGCAGCCAGTCGATCGACCCCGACACCCAGCGGCCGCGCAAGGTGTTCGACACGATCGCCGACAACGCGGCGAACGCGGGCGTCGTGATCGGCGGCCGCCCGGTGCGCCCGCAGGACGTCGATTTGCGCTGGGTCGCGGCGATCATGTCGCGCAACGGCGTGGTCGAGGAAACCGGCGTGGCAGCCGGCGTGCTGAACCATCCGGCGAACGGCGTCGCGTGGCTCGCGAACCGGCTGTCGCGCTTCGATGTCGCGCTGGAGCCGGGGCAGATCGTGCTCGGCGGGTCGTTTACGCGGCCGTGCGCGGCGCGCTCGGGCGATACGTTCAGCGTCGACTACGGCCCGCTCGGGACGATCCAGTGCTATTTCGAGTGAGGTGAGCGAACGATGCAGATTCCGTCGAATGTCTTCAAGGCCGCGCTCGCGCGCGGCGACGCGCAGATCGGTTTGTGGCTCGGTCTCGCGAATCCGTACAGCGCCGAAGTGGTCGCGGGCGCCGGTTTCGACTGGCTGCTGATCGACGGCGAACATGCGCCGAACACGGTGCCGACGATCCTCGCGCAACTGCAGGCGATCGCGCCGTATCCGTCGCATCCGGTCGTGCGCGTGCCGTGGAACGATCCGGTGATCGTCAAGCAGGTGCTCGATCTCGGCGCGCAGACGCTGCTCGTGCCGATGGTGCAGAGCGCGGACGAGGCGCGCGCGGCGGTGGCGGCGACCCGTTACCCGCCGCACGGGATTCGCGGTGTCGGCAGTGCGCTGGCGCGCGCATCGCGGTGGAATCGCGTCGGCGAGTACCTGCATCGCGCGAACGACGAGATGGCCGTGCTCGTGCAGGTCGAGACGCGCGCGGGGCTGGAGGCGATCGATGCGATCGCGCGGGTCGACGGCGTCGATGGCGTGTTCATCGGGCCGGCTGATCTTGCGGCCGATCTCGGCCATCTCGGCCATCCGGGGCACCCGGACGTGCAGACCGCGATCGACGGCGCGATCCGCGCGATCAAGGCGGCCGGCAAGGCGCCGGGCATCCTGAGCGCGGATGAAGCAGCCGCGCGGCGCTATCTGGAAGCGGGCGCGTCGTTCGTCGCGGTCGGCGTCGATACGACGCTGCTGGCACGGAGCGCGGAGCGGCTCGCCGCGCAGTTCAAGGGGAGCGGCGGCGCCGCCGCGAAGCAGGGCGACGGCACGTATTGACGCAGCGGCGGGCGGTTTTCCCGTGCCGGGCGCCGGCCGTTCGTCGCGCGGCGTCATGCCGGCGCATGGCGGCCCTACTTATCCCGGTGCTTGCCGTCCCGCCTCCAGGTACCTTCCCGGCGTCGTCCCCAGCGCGCGCCGGAACATGTCGATGAACGCGCTCACGTTGTCGTATCCGAGATCGAGCGCGATCGTCGTCACCGGCACGCCGTCGGCAATGCGTTCCAGCGCCCGCAGCAGCCTGGCCTGCTGACGCCACTGCGCGAACGTCAGCCCCGTCTCGGCGACGAAGCGGCGGCTCATCGTCCGCGCGCCGATGCCGGCCCATTCGGCCCATTCCTCCAGCCGCCGGTCGTTCGCGAGATCCGCGGCCAGCGCATCGGTGATCTTTACGAGCCGCGGGTCCCGCGGCCGGACCAGCCCCAGCGCCTCGGCTTCCGACGCCGCGATTTCATCGAGGATCACGTCGGCGATCCGCGTCTGCGCGGCATTCAGATCGGAATCTCCCCAGCTCGCCGCGCGCTGCACGGCTTCGCGCAGCAGCGGCGTCGTGCGGATCGCGCGCGGCGTCGCCGGCAGCGCCGCGCAGCGGGCTTCGGCGACGAACGCCGACCAGCCGGCAATCGGCCCGAACGAACGCAACGAATGCCGGCAATGCGGCGGAATCCAGATTGCATGAATCGCCGGCACGACCCACTCCTGGTCGTCGAGGCCGATCGTCACGAGCCCGCTCAGCGCGCCGACGAGCTGGCCGCGCGCATGCGAATGCGGCGCGGTGATGCGCGGGTCGCGTTGCGACAGGACGGCGGCGACCACGAACGGGCCGTCGTCGGACGTGACGAAGCGGGCGGGCAGGAGTGGATCGGACATGGCCGGATATCGGTATCGAATGGCTGTTATACCGGAGATCGGCCGGATTCGCACGCCTACACTGCGTCCATCGATGACAACCGGAGTACGACGCGATGCGAGCCGAACAGATGCTTCCCGACCATGCCGACCGGATCGATGCCGGCGGAACGACGATCCGCAAGGGGACCGTCGGCGCGTTTCTGGTCAACGCGCGTGTATTGATCGACCCGAACGCTGCCCCGGCCGAGCGGGCGCGTGCGGAGGCCGACGCGATCGATGCGTTGCCCGCGCTGCGTGCGCTCGGCCTGTTCGACGTGCTGGAAGTACGCGATCCCGCGCTGCGCGCATGGCTCGATGCCCGGTAAGGCCCACCCTCCAGAATCGAAGGAATCACCATGAAAGCAGCAGTCGTCGAAGGCGCCGGACAGCGTCCGGTTCATACGGAGTTCGAACCGCCGAGTGCGATGCCGGGCCACAGCCTGATCGACGTGACGGCGTCCGCGCTGAGCCGCATCGCGCAGGGGCGTGCGGCGGGTACGCATTATTCCTCCGTTGGCGCTTATCCGTTCGTTGTGGGTGTCGACGGCGTGGGGCGTCTCGATGATGGCCGGCGCGTCTACTTCTTCGGTGCGCCCGCGCCGTTCGGTGCGATGGCCGAACGCACGATCGCGCCGGATACGCAGTGCGTGCCGCTGCCGGACGCGCTCGACGATGTCACGGCCGCGGCGATCGCGATTCCCGGGATGTCGTCGTGGGCGGCGCTGACCGAACGCGCGCGGTTCGTCGCGGGCGAGACGGTGCTCGTCAATGGCGCAACGGGCACGTCGGGGCGGCTCGCGGTGCGGATCGCGAAGCATCTCGGCGCGGCGAAGGTGATCGCGACGGGCCGCAACGCGGCCGCGTTGCAGGCGTTGCTGAGTGCCGGCGCGGACGCGGTGGTGTCGCTGCAGCAGGACGACGTGCATCTGGCGCGGGCGCTCGAACCGCATTTCCGCGCGGGCGTGGACGTCGTGCTCGATTATCTGTGGGGCGCCAGCGCGCAGGCGCTGCTGGTTGTCGCCGCGAAGGCGACGCCCGGCGGCCGGCGGCTGCGTTTCGTGGAGATCGGCTCGATCAGCGGCGCGGATGTGCTGTTGCCGGGCGCCGTGCTGCGCGCGACCGCGATCGAGCTGATGGGCAGCGGCTTGGGCAGCGTGCCGTTGCCGCGCTTGCTGGCGTCGGTGCGCGGCGTATTCGAAGCGGCCGGGGAGGCAGGACTCGCGATCGACACGCGCACGGTGCCGCTGTCGGCCGTTGGCGAACACTGGGGCGATTCGAGCAGCGTCGTGCGCCCGGTGTTCACGATGCGTGGCGAGTGAGCGGCGGATCGCCACGTGGCGGGCCGGATGTAGCGTGAGCGTTGGATTGCACGGCGGCATCGGGCCATTCGCCGTTATGCCGCCGCGCGTAACGTGAAAGCAGGCGGGGCGGCCGATCACCCGCTGCCGCTCGTCGCGTCAGCTTTAAAACCGCTGCTGAATCCCCGCCGTGACCCCGACCTGCGTGGTGCCATACCCGGCGAAATCGCGCGACACGCCGACCTTCTGGTCGTGTTTCGCGATCGCGAACGCGCCGGCCGCATACAGCACCGTCCGCTTCGACAGCGCGTAGTTCGCGCGCACCGACACCAGCGTCGGGTCGGCGTCCGTGCCGCCCTTGATGTTCTGGTGATAGACGGCCGCGATCAGCGAGAACGTCGGCGTGAACTGGTACGACCCGCCGAGCCAATACATGTCGCTCAACTGGTTCGCGGCCGTGGTGTGGAACGTGCGCCGATAGTTGCGATAGCCGGCCATCGTTTTCAGGTTGCCGAAGTCGTAGCTCAGGCCCGCGTGGATGCTCTGGATGTAGTTGACGGTATCGGCCGGCGTGACACTGTCGGCCGCGCCGTTTTGCCGGTCGAACGTGACGACGGCGGCGAACGGCCCCGTCTCGTAGCCGACCGCGAAATCGTACTTCGAGCTGGTCTTCATGCTGCCCGGCACGTTGCCGAAACCGTACAGCGCGCCGAACTTGAAGCCGCTGAATTCGCCGTCGTAGCGCACCGCGTTCGACGAGCGCGTGAACAGGCCGTCCTTGCGGCCGCCGGTCGCCATCGACGAGGTCGCCCACGAGTAGTTCTGCGCGTAACCCATCGGGTCGAACGGCAGCATGTAGTCGTAAGTGACGGTGAAGTTGCGGCCGAGCGACAGTTCGCCCCATTTGCCTTTCAGGCCGACCGTCGCGCGGCGCGCGAAGATCGAGTCCGGGCCGTCGTCGGACGCGCCGTTCGCGAGGTCGATCCCGCTTTCGAGGCGGAACACGGCCTTCAGCCCGCCGCCTAGATCCTCGACGCCGCGCAGGCCCCAGCGCGACGTGTTCTTGTTGCCCGACTTGAGCTTGACCGAATTGCCGCCTTGCGGCGCCGCATGGTTCGTGAATTCGATGCCGGCGTCCATGATCCCGTACATCGTGACCGACGACTGCGCGTGCGCGGCGCCTGCCGCGAGGCCGGCCACGGCGGCCGACCCGGTCAGGACGGCGGCGCGAAGGGAACGGTGTGCGCATGACTTCATTGGCGGTGTCTCCTTGGTTCTTGTGGGTTGGGTGAAACGGATACGGCGCGCGACCGCCCGCGGCGGACGCCGCGAAGCGTCCGCCGGACGGAAGGCCGTTGCGTGGCGCGAGGCGCGCGACATGCGCGGCGGCAGGCGAGCCGCCGCGCCCGGGTCAGCCCGCTTTCGCGAACGCCCAGCAGTCGTTGGTCGGGAATTCGATCCAGTGCTTGCCGGCCGCGCGCGGCACATGGCCGAACGCACGCAGGCGCATCTCGCCGCAATGGAACAGGTATTCCCAGCGGTCGCCGAGATACATCGACGTGACGAGGTCGGCCTGCAGCCGGTTCGCGCCCGGGCCGTCGGCGACCTGCACGCGTTCGAGGCGGATCACGGCCTGGGCGTCCTGGCCGGGTGCCAGCGTGTCGCGGGCAAGCGCCTGCAGCTCCCAGCCGTCGCCGGCGAGCGTCACGCATTCGCCGTCGATCGCGGCGACGCGCGCGTCGATCCGGTTGTTGCTGCCCATGAACTCGGCCGTGTACAGCGAGCGCGGCGCGCCGTACAGCTCGGCCGGCGTGCCTTCCTGCTCGATGCGGCCGTTGCGCAACAGCAGGATGCGGTCGGACATCGCCATCGCTTCGGTCTGGTCGTGCGTCACGCAAAGGGCCGACAGCCCGAGCGACACGATCAGCTCGCGCAGCCACGCACGTGCCTCCTCGCGCAGCTTCGCGTCGAGGTTCGACAGCGGCTCGTCGAGCAGGATCACGGGCGGGTTGTAGACGAGCGCGCGGGCGATTGCGACACGCTGCTGCTGGCCGCCCGACAGTTGATGCGGAAAGCGTTCCGCGAGATGGCCGAGGCCGAGCTGGTCGAGCGCGGTCTGCACGCGGCGCTTCTGTTCGGCCGGTGCGACGCGGCGCAGCTTGAGCCCGTAGCCGACGTTGTCGGCGACGGTGCGGTGCGGCCACAGCGCGTACGACTGGAACACGAGGCCGAGCGAGCGCTGTTCGACCGGCAGGTCGATGCGCTGCGCGCCGTCGAAGAACACGCGGTCGTCGAGCTGGATGCGGCCGTCGGACGGCTGTTCGAGGCCGGCCACCGCACGCAGCAGCGTGGTCTTGCCGCTGCCCGACGCGCCGAGCAGGCACACGACTTCGCCGGCCTTCAGTTCGAACGACACGCCCTTGAGGATCGGGTTGGCGCCGTAGCTGAGATGCAGGTCGTCGACGATGAGCTTATCCATGAAGTTTCACTCCGAAGCGCAGGGCCACGCCGAGACCGGCGCCGACCATCGCGATGTTGATGACAGAGAGCGCGGCGACCTGGTCGACGGCGCCGGTCGCCCACAGCGACACGAGCAGCGCGCCGATCACTTCGGTGCCGGGCGACAGCAGGTAGACGGCCGTCGAGTATTCGCGCTCGAAGATCATGAAGATCAGGAGCCACGCGGCGAGCAGGCCGAAGCGCACGAGCGGCAGGGTCACGTCGAGCGATACGCGGCTGCGGGTCGCGCCGACGCTGCGGCCGGCTTCCTCGAGCTCGGGGCCGACCTGCAGCAGCGCGCTCTGGATGAGCCGCATCCCGTACGCGAGCCACACGACCGTGTACGCGATCCAGATGCTCCACATCGAGTTCTTCAGCTCGCGCAGGCCGGGCACGAACAGGAAGATCCACAGGAACGCGAGACCGGCGAGCAGGCCGGGCACCGCGCGCGGCAGCAGCACGAGGTAGTCGAGCAGCTTGGTCGCCCAGTCGGGGCGGCGGTGGCCGGCGAACGCGACGAGCGAGTAGAAGCCGATCGCGAGCGCGCCGCCGATCACGCCGATGCCGAGCGTGTTGACGATCGCGCGCACCAGGTTGTCCTGCTCGAACAGTTCGATGAAGTTCGACAGCGTCAGCACGTCGGCGAGCGGCACGCCTTCGCCCCAGTTGGTCACGAACGCGCGCAGCACGATGCCCGAGATCGGCACGATCACGGTCAGCATCAGCCACAGCGCGACGATCGCGAGCGCGACCCAGCGCCACACGCCGAGCGGCAGCACCGTCGCGCGGCCGGCCTTGCCCTTCACGGTGACGAAGCGGTTCGCGGTCTTCAGCAGGCGGCGCTGCAGCAGCACGAGCGGGAACGTGATCGCGACGATGCACACCGCGACCGCGGCCATCAGGTGATACGACGGCACGCCGAGCTTGTTGGTCAGCTTGTACAGGTAGGTCGCGAGCACGAGGTGGCCTTCCGGATCGCCGAGCACGAGCGGCAGCCCGAACACCTCGAAGCCGAGGAAGAACACCAGCACGCCGGCGAACAGCAGCGCGGGCATCGTCATCGGCAGGCTCACGTCGAGCGCGACGCGGAACGGGCGGGCGCCCGTCACGCGGGCGGCTTCCTCGACGTCCGAGCCGAGGTTGCGCAGCGCGGCCGACGAATACAGGTACACGTGCGGCACGTGCGTGAGGCCGACGATCACCGTGATCGCGAAGATCGAATACACGTTCCAGGGCACGTTCTGCACCCCGAACAGTTCCTTGAACCACACCGAGTAGAAGCCGACCGGGCCGGCCGCGACCACGTAGCCGAACGCGAGCACCATCGGCGACACGAACACCGGCGTGAGCAGCAGCGGTTCGAGCCAGCGGCGGCCGGGCAGGTCGGTGCGCACCATCAGGAACGCGAGGATGCCGCCGAGCGGGATCGAGATGAACAGCATCCCGCCGGCGATGATGAACGAGTTCTTCACGGCCGACCAGAAGTCGGGATCGCTGAAGATGAAGCGGAAGCCTTCGATGCCGAGCGTCTTGTTCGCATCGAAGAACGGCGCGGACAGCAGGCTCTGGAACAGGATGAAGCCGAGCGGCAGCGCGACCGCGACGGTCAGGACCGCGACGACGATCCAGCGCAGCATGCCGGCGAGCGGCTGCAGGCTGCTGACCGGCAGCGCGGGAATCGCGTCGCGCGGGCCGGTGGCGGGCGGAACGGCCGGTGCCGTGCCGCGGGTGCTGGTTGAAAGCATGAGTTCGCCCCTGCGGCCATCCGGATGGCCGCCTCAAGGAAGTCGGTAAGGGGAAGGGGCCGCCCGCGCGACGTGCGGCGGGCGGCCGAGGTCAGCGGCTCAGCGCATCAGCGCTTGATCGCCTGCTGCCATTGCTTCAGGAACGCGAGGCGCTTCGACTGGTCGAGATAGACGAGCAGACCGGTGCCGATCTGGATCGGCTTCAGCGAATCGCCGAGCTCCTTCGTGAGGCTCGCGGCCGACGTTTCGCCGCTCACGTCCGTGCGGATCGCGTACAGGTTCGCCTGGTTCGCGATCAGCGTCTGGCCGCGTTTCGACAGCAGGTAGTCGACCCACAGCTTCGCGGCGTTCGGGTTCTTCGCCTTCTTCGATACCGTGGCGAGGCGGCTCACGACCTGCGTGTAGTCCTTCGGAAACACGTAGCCGATCGACTTGTCCTTCTTCGCCTTCGCGTACGCATACGACCCGATGATGTTGTAGCCGATCAGGTTCTCGCCCGACGAGATGCGCTCCATCATCGCGCCGGTGCTCGACTGCAGCTTCGGGCCGGTCGCGCCGATCGCCTTCACGAGTTCCCACGTGACCTTCTCGTTCACGTGCGCGTCCTGCGTCAGGTAGTTGAAGCCGACGCCCGATTTCTCGATGTCGTAGGTCGTGACCTTGCCCTTGAACTTGTCGGCCTGCGTGGTGAGCAGCTTGATCAGGTCGGCGCGGGTCTTCGGCACCTCGTTCTCGGGGATCAGGCGCTTGTTGTAGACGATCGCCAGCGGTTCGAACGTCGTGCCGTACGCCTGCTTCTGGTACTGCGCCCATTGCGGCACGTTCGGGCTTTCGGGCGAATCGTAGGACGCCATCAGGCCGTCGTTGACGAGCTTGACCTGCAGGTCCATCGCCGAGCTCCACAGCACGTCGGCGCTGGTGCTGCTCGCCGCGTTCTCGCTGATGTAGCGGTTGTACAGCTCGGTGCTGTTCATGTCGTTGTACTCGACTTTCACGCCGTACAGGCTTTCGAAGTCCTTGATCAGCGGACGCACGAGGCCCGTGTCGGTGGTCGAGTAGACGATCAGCTTGCCTTCCTTCTTCGCGGCGTCGATCACGCCCTGGTAGTTCCCCGGGTAGCCGGCCGGAACCTGCGCGACGGCGCTGCCGGCGGCAGTGCCCAGAGCGACCGCGAGCGCGGCGGCGAGTTGCTTCGGTGCAAACGGCATGTCTTCCTCCAGTGATGCGTGGGTTTTGTTCGAGTGACGCGGATGTTAATTGCGGGGCACTTTCAGCCTGCTTTCATTCCGGTGCGCAATCGCGCCGTCCGTGTCATGGATTTCCCGAGGTCGACGCGGCCGCCGCCGCGGGTTGCGCGGCGTGCGGCGGGGCGAGAAGGGGGAGGACGCGGCGCGTGGTCGCGCGCTATGCGGAGGCGGCCAGCAACTGGCCGAGGACGCGGCCGCCATGCCGCGCGTGCGCGGCCGTCAGCGCGGCATAGCCGACGACGACGCCCGCTTCGCACCGGGCGCTTCGACAGAAGCCGCGGATCGGCTGCAGCGCGATGCCGGCCGCGCGGGCTTGCGCGACCCAGCCCGCGTCGTCGAGGCCGGGCGGCAGCCACAGCACGAAATGAAAGCCCGCGTGCTCGCCGGTCACCGTGTACCGGCCGCCGGCATGTTTGGCCAACTGGTCGAGCACGATGTCGCGCCTCTGGCGGTACGCGTGGCGGGCGGCGCGCAGGTGCTTCGCGAAATCGCCGTGGCCGATGAAGCGGGCCAGCGCCAGCTGGGGCGCGACGCCGACCGAGCGCGCGGTCGCGTGCCAGACGGCGGACAGCGCCGGCCGCAGTGCCGCCGGCACCACCATGAAACCGATGCGCAGCCCGGAAAACAGCGTCTTGTTGAACGACCCGCAATAGATCACGCGGTCGCACGCGTCGAGCGATTTCAGCGCGGGCAGCGGGGCGGTCTGGTAGCTGAATTCGCCGTCGTAGTCGTCCTCGATGATCCACGTGCGGTGGCGCTGCGCCCAGTCGAGCAGTTCGAGCCGGCGCGAGACCGACATCGTGACGCCGAGCGGCGCCTGATGGGCGGGTGTCACGTACGCGGCGCGCGCATCGGGATGGCGCTCCAGCGACGCGGTATCGATTCCTTCCCGGTCGACCGGCACGTCGATCACGGTCGCGCCCGCGAACGTGAAGATCTGCCACGCCGACGCATAGCCGGGGTCTTCCATCAGCACCGTCGAGCCGGGCGCGAGCAGCGTGCGTGCGACGAGGTCGATCGCGTGGCGGATCCCGGTCGTGATGACGATGTCGGCGGCCCCGCACGGGATGCCGCGGTATTCCCGCAGGTACGCGGCGATTCCCGCGCGCAGGCCCTCGACGCCTTGCGCCGGCGTCGCGCCGAGATCGTCCGCCGTCGCGGCGAGCAGGCTGGCGCCGAGCGCCTTCTTCCATTGCTGCATCGGCAGCAGGCCGGGATCGGCGAGCCGCGCGACGAACGGGACGCCGGGGCGCACGCCGTGCTCGGGCTCGGCCGGGGCGGCCGGCGCCGGCGAAGCCGGGATGGGGCGCGGGGCGCCGCCGCGCGACTGAGCCGTCGCGCGCAGATAGCTGTCCGGCACGACCGCGCACACGCGCGTGCCGGACCCTTGCGTGCGGGCGATGTAACCCTCGGCGCACAGGATGTCGTACGCCGCTTCGACGGTGCCGCGCGCGACATCCCAGCGCGCGGCCAGCGTCCGGCTCGACGGCAGCGGGCTGTCGCCCGGCAGCAGGCGTTTCAGGATCGCGTCGCGAATCGTGTCGGCGATGCATTCCTGCTTCGACAGCGGGCTGCCGCCCGACAGCCCGGCAGGGCGCGGCAGGTCCAGCGGAATCGCGGCTTTGCCTCGCGGCATAGTGGTCCAGTCAATGGGCGATTTAATGGTCCTTCAGCTTATATCACTTTCGCCTTAGATTGCTGTCGACCCCACTCATCCGACCCACACGGACCTACCGCATGAAGACGCGCTCACTACCCCGCCGGGGCTGGCTGTTCCTGTTGATGCTCGTCGTGTGCCTGCCGCGCGTCACGATCGATGCGTACCTGCCGTCGCTGCCCGCGATGGCGGATGCGCTGCACGGCACCGACGCGCAGTTGCAACTCACGCTGACCCTCTACATGGTCGGCTATGCGCTGTCGATGCTGGTGTCGGGGCCGCTGTCCGACCGCTACGGCCGACGCCCGGTGCTGCTCGGCGGCCTGTGCCTGTACGTCGTCGCGAGCGTCGCGTGCGCATGGTCGACCAGCATCCCGGCGCTGATCGCCGCGCGCGTGTGCCAGGCTCTGGGCGGCTGCAGCGGCACGGTGATCGGCCGCGTGATCGTGCGCGAGCGCTTTCCGGCCGCGACGCAGGCCACGATGCTCGGGCATATTTCGGCCGGCATGGCGCTGTCGCCGGTGGTCGCGCCGCTGGCCGGCAGCGCGATTGCCGAGTGGCTCGGCTGGCGCGGCGTGTTCGGCTGGCTGGCGGCGGGCGGGCTGGTCGCGACCGCGATGGTGCTGCGCTACCTGCCTGAAACCCGTGAACGCGACGCGCGGCCGCCCGCCGGCGCCGGGCTGCTGCGGACCTACGCCGGCCTGCTGCGCGACCGGCGTTTCCTGCGCTATTCATTCGCGATCAGCTTTGCCTACTGCACCTACTATCCGTTCATCGCGGAATCGTCGACGCTGTTCCAGCGGCACATCGGGGTGTCCGGGCCGGTCTATGCAGCGATCTTCGGCGTGACCGTGCTCGGCTACCTGATCGGCTCGAATGCGTTCGCGCGGACCAGCGTGCGCTGGTCCGCCGATTCGGTCATCGCGGCGGCGGCGGTCGTCAATCTGGCCGGCGCCGCCGCGCTGTGGGTCGGCGGCGCGATCGCCCCGACGTCGGTGACGGCGCTCGTCGTGCCGATGTTCGTCGTGATGATCGCGGTCGGGATCGCGATTCCGGCCTGCCAGTTCGCGGTGATGCAGCCGTACACGCAGATCGCCGGCACCGCGTCGGGGCTGTTCTTCTTTATCCAGATGGCGATCACGGCCGCGTGCGGCGGCGTGCTGGCGTGGCTGTCGGACGGTACCGCGCACCCGATGATCGTCGTCACGGCCGGCGCGAGCATCGCGTTCGTCGCGGTGGTGGCCGGTTTTCGCGAGCGCGGCGTGGCCGGCGAGGCGCGCATCGTGGCGCGCAACCGTGCGGCGGCCGAACGCTGAGGCTCAGCCGGCCGGCATCGCGCGCGGCGGGTTCGCGACACCCGCGCAACCCGTGTTTCCGCGAGGCGTGGAGACGGAAAGGATCATGTAATGTAGCGGACTGTTCGCTGACCTTACCGGAATCCCCATGCGTGTGCTGCTCGTCGAAGACAACCCGAACCTGGCCCAGTCGCTGAACGACGCGCTGAGCGCCGCGCGCTTCGCGGTCGATCACATGGCCGACGGCGAGGCGGCGGACCACGTGCTGCGCACGCAGGACTACGCGCTGGTGATCCTCGATCTCGGGTTGCCGAAGCTCGACGGGCTGGAGGTGCTGCGGCGATTGCGTGCGCGCCGCAATCCGGTGCCGGTGCTGATCCTCACCGCGCACGGGTCGGTCGAGGACCGCGTGAAGGGGCTCGATCTCGGCGCCGACGACTACCTCGCGAAGCCGTTCGAGCTGACCGAACTGGAGGCGCGCGCCCGCGCGCTGATCCGGCGCAGCCTCGGTCACGAGCATTCGCGCGTCGAATGCGGGCCGCTTTCGTACGACAGTATCGACCGCAGCTTCCATCTCGCGGGCGAGCCGCTGTCGCTCACACCGCGCGAGCGCTCGGTGCTCGAGGTGCTGATCCTGCGCAACGGTCGCGCGATCAACAAGGACACGCTGTCGGAGAAGATCTTCGGGCTCGACGAATCGGTCAACGCGGACGCGATCGAGATCTACGTGTACCGGTTGCGCAAGAAGCTGGAGAACACGGGCGTCGCGATCGTCACGCTGCGCGGCCTGGGCTATCTGCTCGAAGCGAAGGCGGAGACGGCTGAATGAGCGGCCCCCGCGCTCACGGTCATTCGCTGCCTCCCGAGGGAGCGCATGCGTTCCTCGGGGCGGCGCGGCGGTAGGCATGATGACCGGCCCGAACCTGCGCACGCAGGTCGCGCTGTGGCTGCTGTTGCCGCTGCTCGGCCTGCTCGCGCTCGACTCGTGGCTCACGTACCAGCGTGCGATGAGCGCCGCGCACGTCGCATTCGACCGCACGCTGTCGTCGTCGCTGAAGTCGATCCGCGAAGGCGTGCGGCTCAACGACGGCGAGGTCGAGGTCGACCTGCCGTATCTCGCGCTCGAAATGCTCGAATCGAGCGACGGCGGCAAGATCTACTACCTGATCCGCGAGGACAACGGCCACACGATCACCGGCTATCCGGACCTGCCGCTGCCGCAGGGGCGCGACGCGGGCGACGGCGCGCCGTTCGTCACGCGCTACTACGACGTCGTGTATCGCGGCGAGCAATTGCGGATGGCCGCGCTGCGCATTCCGGTGCACGACGTGCCGACCGCGCAGTCGCGCATCGTCTGGGTGATGGTCGGCGAGACGATCGAGGCGCGCCAGGCGCTCGCGCGCGAGATCCTGATCGGGTCGCTGCTGCAGGAAGGGCTGCTCGTCGTGCTGGCGCTCGGGATCGTGTGGCTCGGCGTCGGCCGCGGGCTGCGGCCGCTGAACCGGCTGTCGGCCACCGTCGCCGCGCGCAGCGAGGACGACACGACGCCGCTCGACACCGGCGCGATGCCGAGCGAGCTCGCGCCGCTCGTCGATTCGATCAACCAGTACATCGGCCGCACGCAGCGGATGCAGGTGGCGCGGCGGCGTTTCTTCGCCGATGCGGCCCATCAGCTGAAGACGCCGCTCGCGGCCGTGCAGGCGGGCGTCGAGCTCGCGTTGCGGCCCGACGAGCAGCCGCGCGCGAACGTGCACCTGCGGCGCGCGAACGGCGCGGTGCGGCAGGCCGCGAAGATCGTCCAGCAATTGCTGTCGCTGTCGCGGCTCGATTCGGACAGCGGCCATGCGGTCGCGCACAAGCCGGTCGCGCTGCACCGGCTCGCGCGCAGCGTGACGCTCGACTGGTCGCCCGTCGCGCGCGCACGCGACATCGATCTCGGCTTCGAGCACGAGGCCGACGTCGACGTGCTCGGGCAGTCCGACTTGCTCGGCGAAATGGTCGGCAACCTGATCGACAACGCGATCCGTTATGCGGGCGACCGTGCGGTGATCACGGTGCGCGTCTCGCGCGACGGCGCGGACGCGCGGCTCGACGTGATCGACAACGGGCCGGGCATTCCGGCCGACGAACGCGACGCGGTGTTCGAGCGCTTCCATCGCGGCAGCAAGACGCAGACGGTCGAAGGAACGGGGCTTGGGTTGTCGATCGTGCGGGAAATCGCGCGTGTGCATCAGGGCAGCGTGACGCTGGCCGATGCGGCCGGCGGCGGGCTGATCGTGACGATCCGGCTGCCGGCGGCGCGGGCTGTGGAGCGTGCGCGGTCGGACGGCGCATGAGGGGCGGGCAAGCGTACGGTGACGTGCGTGACGGCGCGGACGGGCTGAACCGCGCGCGTTTCAACTACGCCCCACATACCGAGGCCGCGCATCGTGCCGAAAAGCGCGCTCCGTAGCCTCATAAATGTCAGGATATTCCGATGAATTTCACAACTTGTTCGCGTTCCCGCTTCCGTTTCTCGTTCGCATCCGCGCGAGGCGTCCGTGGTGTCGCATTCGGCATGGCCGCGGTACTGTCCGTGTTCACGGTCGGTGTGCCTTCACATGTACATGCGGCCGACCAGGCCGATCAGGCGATCGAAGTCGATCGCGCGGGCAATCGCCTGGAGTCGTTGAACCCGATGACCGATGCGCAATCGTCGAACGACGAGGAAGGCTGTACCGCCGACCGGCAGCTCTGCGTCGAGATCGTTCGGGGAGATGCCGATCACGAACCTGCGTTGCGAATCACGCGGTTCGCCGGGCAACCGGCCGACGTGCACGTCAATCTCGACGATCCGTTCGACGGCCACGGGCGCTTTGCATTGTGGCCGCGCGTGCTGCGGGGCGCGGGTGGGGACGTGATCGTCGGCGTCAGGTTCGATATGTCCACCGGCTACTCGGGCGGAGGGGCATCGGCTTCGGAGTTGCGCCTGATCCGCGTCGTGGCCGGCGATCGAGTACCGCGGACGCAGCAGGTGCTTGCGGTGCCACTGTCGGGATCGGCGACGATCCGGGCATGCTTTTCCGAACGCGACCAGCGAAGGCGGCTCGGCGCTTGTCACGACGACTACGCGTTCGACGCGACGTTGAGTCTGGACCGGAGCGTCCGCGCCGGTTTGCCGCGACTGCTGTATGCCACGCGCGCCACGAGCTTTCCCGGGCACGTGTCGCGCGACAAGGACTCGCTTGCCGCGCCGCCGCTGCGCAAGCGCGACCTGGTGACGGCAGTGGATCGCACCTGCACGTATCGGCGCACGTTCCGGTTCGATCCGTCAACCGGCAGTTATACGCCCGACCGGCCGCTTCCCGATTGCGAGGGCTATACGGTTCCTTGAGCGCCGCTTTGAGTGCCGCTCAATCGCCGAAGCCGATCTCCGCTTCGACCGGCTGCCCGACTTCGAGCCACGCACCCGCACCTTCGACGACGATCGCATTGATGCCGAACGTCAGCGCACCGTCGTAGTTCGGGTTCGCGCGATAGGTCTGCATCGTGTCGGTCGGCTCGTGCGGCCATGCGGGATCGGGCGCGCCGGTCGCCTGGTCGATCGTCGGCATCGGGCAGCGCGTGCACAGCTTCACGAGCCGCAGCCGCACCGGCGTGTCGCCTTGCGTGTCGAGATGCTCGACGAAATCCTCTTCGTACGCGTCGAGATCCGACACGACGATGTTCGGCCGGAAGCGGTTCATCGGGATCGCCGGCGCGCCTTTCGCGGCAAGCCGCGCGTTCAGGTCGTCGAGCGACGACTGGCCGATCACCAAAAGCGGATAGCCGTCCGCGAACTGCGTATGCGTATCGATCTCGCCGGTCCATTTGCGATTGCAGCCGCGGCGTGCATCGGGGCCGAAGCGCGCGAGCTTCGTCGGCACGCCGAGGAATTCGGTGAGCCACGCGGCCGTTTCGGCGCCCGTGTCGATCGCGTCGACGGTGTCGCGCCACACGGTCGCCGCCATCTTCGGCGTGGCGGGCGTCGCGTCGCCGTCGAGCGGCGTGCGCAATGCCGGCATGCCCGGTGCGTTCAGCACGAGCGCATCGCTGTCGAGTGTCGGACGGATCAGCGCGAGACGCGGATGCGTGCGCTGCGTGAGCATCTGCCCGCGCGGATCGGTGATCAGCCAGTGGCGGTCGTAGGCGAGGCCCGTTTCAAGCAGTTGCGCGCGCGTGAGCGCGATGCCGGCGCAGGATTTGATCGGGTAGACGAAGAGTTCGGTGATGGCTGGCATGACGCTGGCTGACGGCGGGATGATCGAATCGCGATTGTGCCAGATCGGGCCGAAGCCGTTTGGGCGGCTGCGTACGGCCTACCGCCACGCATCCGTCAGCCGAGCGGGAAGCCGGTGTCGAAGGTCGTGCGCACGTCGAGCGGCTGGCGCAGCATCCCGGCCTTCAGGTAGAAGTCGGCCGTGCGCTGCTGTTCGGCGATCACCGTCGCGTCGATCGGCAGCCAGCGCGTGCCGCGGCGCTCGAATTGCAGCTTCGCGGCGGCCGGCGGAATGCCGATGATGTGCGCGAGCGCCGCCGAATACGCGTCGGCGTGCCGGTACGACCAGGCCTGCGCGCGCACGACGCGTCGCAGGAAATCGTGCAGCACGTCGCGCTTCGAGGCGATCGCCGCGTCGGTCGCCGCGAGATAGCTGAGGCCCGACCACAGTCCGCGGCCGTTGACCAGCACGCGCGCGCGGCCGCTCGTTTCGGCGAGCGCGGTGTAGGGCTCCCAGGTCGCCCACGCGTCGATCGAACCGGTGGCGAGCGCCAGCATCGTGTCGGCCGGCGGCAGGAAGCGGAACGACACGGCATCGGGCGGCAGGCCGGCCGCATCGAGCGCCTTCAGCGTGACGAAATGGCCGATCGAGCCGCGCGTGGTGCCGATGCGCTTGCCCTTCAGGTCGGCCGCGCCTTTCAGCGCGGCGTCGGGTTGCACGAGCACGGCCGTGCCGTACGGATCGGAACGGTTCGCGCCGATCACCTTGATGCGGGCGCCCGATGCGAGCGCGAAGATCACCGGCGCGTCGCCGATCGGCCCGCAGTCGACCGCGGCCGCGTTCAGCGCTTCCGCGAGCGGCGCGGCGGCCGGAAATTCGGTCCACGCGATGTCGTACGCGAGGCCGTTCAGTTCGCCGGCCGCTTCGAGCAGCGCGCGCAGCCCGCCTTTCTGGTCGCCGGCGCGCAGCAGCGGCCGTGTACCGGATTGCGCGCGCAGCGCAGTCGGGGCGGCGGCGATCGTGGCAAGGGCGCTCGCCTGCGCGAGGAAGTGGCGTCGGGTCGGATTCATCGTGAAGTTCGGTTGAAGGAAGGATTCGTGGGTTCAATGCGGGAGCCCGGCCTGTACGTCGCGCACGGGTTCGTTGTCGACGCGCAGCAGCAGCGCGGTCAGTGCGTCGCCGCTGGTGGCGCGCGCGGCCGGCCGGGCCACCGCATCCGAGCGGCACAGCAGGTCGGCGTCCGACCAGCCGGCGCTGCCCGGCAACGCCCGCGCGCGCAGCCACCCGCGTCGATCGGCGAGCAGTTGCGTGCCGGCGAGTGCCTCGGGTGCGACGCCGGCAATCGTCGCGAACGCGCGCCACGCATCGGCGGTCGTCGCGACGCAGTTCGCGCGCGAGCCGGTCGACGGCGGCACCAACCCCCCGTTTTCGGTGACGAGCAAGGTCTGCCAGCGCGCGTCTTCCGGCGGTGGCGTGGCGCCCGGCTCGAGCGCGACGACGCGCACGCGCTGGCCTTCGCGCCAGCGCTCGAGCGCTTGAGGCGCGGCGTCGCCGCACCGCACGTTGAGGGCCGGCAGCGGGACCGGCACCGGCCACGCGCCTTCCGCCTGCGCGCCGCTGCCGGCGGCCAGCGCTTTCAGGTAGTCGAGCACGGCCCAGGTGTCCTGCGGGCCGAGTGTCGCCGCGAAGCCGGGCATCGTCGACGCGCCGTGCTCGTCCTGCGTGCCGTGGCGCACGCGCCAGAACAGTTCGCCGTCGAGGCGACGCGCGAGCAGCGTGCCGGCGAAGGTCGGCGGCCAGTGCGCGAGCGTGGCGGCGAGCGGCCCTTCGCCGCGTCCGTCCGCGCCGTGGCAGGCCGCGCAATGTTGCGTATACAGGTGCGCGCCGCGCATCACGTTCGCTACGGAAAACGGCGCGGGATCGCGCTGGAAGCTCGTCGGCACGGCCGGCGCGAGCCACAGCGAAGCGGGCGGCCACGGCGCGAACCACGCGACGGCCAGTGCGGCGATGGCCGATGCGATACGCCACTTGCGCGAAGCGAGCGCGGTGCACGCGAGCACGACGGCCAGCGCCGTCACGCCGCAGGCGAGCGCGAGCTGCCGCGTGAGCCCCGCGTCGATGCGCAGCGTTTCGAGCGCGATGCGATGCGCCCACGGCCACGCGGCCTGGCCATCGGCGTCGCCGGTCAGGCCGATCGCGTGGAGCCCATGCGCCAGCGCGATTTGCGCGCGATACAGCAGTTGCAGGAAGGCGATGGCCCAGTCGGCGAACGGCGGCGCATTCATCGCGCGCGTCTCCGCCGGACGGTAATCAAACGTCGAACGGCATCCGGCATCTACCAGCTCGCATCGAGCCCGAGATGCCGCAGCGCGTCGTGGCGCAAGGCGGCGAGGCGCGGGTCGCCGCGATGGCGCGGGTAGGGCAGGTCGACGCGCAGTTCGGCGACGATCCGGGCCGGCCGCGGCCCGAACACGATCACGCGCTGCGCGAGGAACAGCGCTTCTTCCACGTCGTGCGTGACGAGCAGCGCGGAGAACCCGTCGCGCTGCCACAGCGCGGTCAGCTCGGCCTGCATCGTGAGCCGCGTCAGCGAATCGAGCTTGCCGAGCGGCTCGTCGAGGATCAGCAGGCGCGGATCGTTGACGAGCGCGCGGGCGAGTGCGACGCGCTGCGCCATCCCGCCGGACAACTGATGCGGAAACACGTTCGCGAACTCCTGCAGCCCGACGCGCGCGAGCGCATCGTCGACGCGATGCTGCGCGGTGCGCGCCACCCCGCGCGCTTCGAGGCCGAGCGCGACGTTCGCGCGCACGCGCCGCCACGGATACAGCGTCGGGTCCTGGAATACGACGATGCGCGACGGATCGGGGCGCTCGATCGGCACGCCGTCCTGCGCGATGGTGCCTTGCCGCGCGGCGTCGAGCCCCGCGACGAGACGCAGCAGCGTCGATTTCCCGCAGCCGCTCGGGCCGAGCAGCGCGACGAATTCGCCGGCCGCGACCGACAGCGACACGTCGTCGAGCACCGGCAGCGCGCCGCCGGGGCCGTCGAACGCGTGGCTCACGCGGCGGATGTCGATGCGCGCGCCGCGCGGCGGCGTGACGGCGGGCGCCGCGGCAGTGGCCGCGGACGGTTCGAGTACGGCGGCGCTTACCATTTGACGGTCCCTTTCTGCCACGCGAGCACACGGTCGCGCAGCGCGAACAGCAGCGCGATCAGCCCGGAAAACAGCAGCGCCATCACGATCAGCGCCGCATACATGTTCACGTACGACGCCCAGCCCTGCGCCCAGCTCAAATACCAGCCGAGCCCCGACTTGACGCCCATCATCTCGGCGACGACCAGCACCGTGAACGATGCGCTGAGCCCCATGAAAATGCCGACGAACACGTGTGGGAGCGCGGCCGGAATCGCGACGCGCAGCACGAGGAAGCGCGCGTTCGCGCCGAGCGTGCGCGCGACGTCGTAGTACTGCTTGTTCACGCTCGCGACGCCCGACCACGTCAGGACGGCAACCGGGAAGCCCGTCGCCAGCGCGATCAGGAACGCGGCGGCCGAATAGCTCGACGGGAAGAAGTAGAACGTGAGCGGCAGCAGCGCGGTGGCCGGCACCGGCCCGAGCACGCGCAGCACCGGATGCACCCAGTAGCCGATCCGGCGCGACCAGCCGATCGACACGCCCACCGCGAAGCCGACCGTGACGCCGTACGCGAAGCCGAGCGCGAGCAGCTTCAGCGTGTTGCCGGCGCTGCCGGCGAGGCGCGGCCAGTCGTCGACGTAGACTTCGATCAGCGCCTGCGGCGGTGCGAAGAACGGCGTCGGCAGCCAGCCGGTTTTCGCGGTGACGATTTCCCACGCGGCGAGCACGAGCGGCAGCGCGACGAGCCACGGGCCGGCCGGACGCACGCGTGCGAGCCGCGTGCGGGTCGCCGCAACGAGATGGCCGAGCGTCGCGGCGACGAGCAGCAGCGCGGCGATCGTCCACGCGGCCGTGCCGAACGTGTCGGTGTACGCCCAGTCGCTGAAGCCGACGATCCGGTTCGGCCACAGTTGCGTGAGCGCGCCGAGCGCGGCCCACGCGACTGCGGCGGCGATCCCGGTCGGCCAGATACGCTCGCGCCGCGCTTGCGCGGCCAGCGTGGCGTCGCACGTCGTGCAGGCCGGGCGCGCGGAAGCTGTAGCGTTGGCGGCGGCGCCGGCCGGAGCCGATGCGGTGCGTGCGGCGGAAGCGTGTTCGATCGTCGACATCGCGTTACCCCAGTACGTTCGCATAGACCTGCTGCGCGAAGCGCTGCGGGTCCGTGCTCTTCTTCAGCACGCTGATGCGGCGGAAATCGTCCGCATAGAACGCGATTTCCTGCTGCAGGTCGACGTTGGTCGGGTGATGCGTGTAGGTGAGCGTCGCGTACAGCTTGCGCAGATCCTCGGGGCTGATCTTCGGCGAATACTTCGCGAACACCTTCGCGGCTTCGTTCGGGTTGTCGTGCGTGTACTCGGTGGCCTGCACGATCGAGCGCGCGAGCGCGGCGGCCGACGGCCGGTCGTTGCGCACGAGGTCGCCGCGCGCGCCGATCACGCAGCACACCTTGCGCGCGTATTCGCCGGACAGGTTGGTCGCGAGTTCGGTATACGCGCCGTTGCTGCGTTTTTCGAGCAGATAGAGGTTCGGGTCGCCGTCGGCGATCGCGTGGATCTCGCCCTTGTCGACCGCGACGCCGAGCAGGTCGGCCGGATACTGTCGCCACGTGATGTCGCGCTCCGGATCGATACCGTTCTTCGCGAGCAGGATCGAGAAGAAGTGCTTGCCGGGCGCGGCCAGATCGCTGACACCGACCGTCTTGCCCTTCAGCGCCTGCAGTGTCGTGACGCCGGCCGCCTTCGCGCCGAGCAGGCGCACGCAGCCGCCGTGCGAGCTGCCGATGATCTTCACGTCGAAGCCGGCTTCGAGCGGCTTGAGCCAGCGGTGGATCATCCCGACCGCCGCGTCGGCCTTGCCGGTCGCGATCGATTCGAGCAACTGGTCGGTCGAGCCGCTGTAGTTGATCAGCTCGACCTTCAGCCCGTTCTTCTCGAAGAAGCCGCGCTCCTGCGCGACGACGATCGGCGTCAGGCAGAACGCGTTCTGGTTCCACGCGAATGTCAGCTTCTTCAGCGGCGGCGCGGACCAGGCCTTGCGGCCGAGCGTGATCGCCGGTACGGCGAGCGCGGCGGCGCCGGCCGCGCGCAGCAGCCGGCGGCGTTGGTCGTCGTGCGCGTCGGCGGGCGCGGGTGCGGTGGTGTGGGTCATTGTGTGGTCTCCGGGGTAGCGCAAGGGCGGCTCAGTCGAGCAGGTCGGGTTCGTCGGCGACGACGCGCGCGAACAGGCTGTCGAACGCATGCAGCGCACCGTCGGGGCCGCCGATCTGGCCGTGCGTATGGCGCGCGGTCGCGTGATCGATCGGCTGCGGCGTGCCGGCCGCTTCGGCCAGCAACTGCGTGTGCGCGGCGTTGTCGAGCGCGATGTACCACCACGCGGCGGCCTCGACCGTCGGGCCGGCCGTCAGGATGCCGTGGTTCTTCAGGATCACGCCCTTGTGCGTGGTGCCGTCCGGCTTCGCGAGCGCCTCGGCGATCCGCGCGCCTTCGCTGGTGTCGACGACCATCCCCGTGAAATCGTCGAACAGCGCGTGATCCTCGTAGAACACGCACGCGTCCTGCGTGAGCGGATCGAGCGGGCGGCCGAGCGTCGACCAGGCCTTGCCGTAGGTCGAATGCGTGTGCGCGGCGGCGACCACGTGCGGATGGGCTTCGTGGATCGCCGCATGGATCGCGAACGCGGCCTTGTTCAGCGGCCGCTGGCCGATCGCGGTTTCGCCGCGTGCGTTGACGAGCAGCAGGTCGGACACCTTGATCTGCGAGAAATGCACGCCGAGCGGGTTCACCCAGAAATGGTCGGGCAGCTCCGGATCGCGCGCGGTGATGTGGCCGGCGAGGCCCGACGCGAAACCGAAGCGCGCGAACAGCCGGAACGCGGCTGCGAGCCGCTCCTGCCGGTGGCGGCGCTCGGCGGCCACGTCGATGCGCGGCGCGGGCGGATCGAACCAGAAGTGCTGGCGCGGGGTGTCGGCGAGCACGAGGCCCGATGCGGTACGGTTGGGGGGCGAAAGGACGGCGGACATGATCGCGTAGGGCTCCGTTGGGCTCAGGCGGCGCGGCGTGCCGCGTCGCGTTCGGCGACGGCGTTGCGCACGCGCGGAATCAGTTCGCGGCCGTAGTCGATCGCGTCTTCCAGCGGGTCGAAACCGCGGATCAGGAAGGTCGTCACGCCGAGGTCGTAGTAGTCGAGCAGCGCGTCGGCGACCTGTTCGGGCGTGCCGACGAGCGCCGTCGAATTCGAGCGCGCGCCGGTGAGCTTCGCGATCTCGGTCCACAGCCGCTTGTCGACGCGCGAGCCGCGCTCGGCCGCGGCGAGCAGGCGGCGCGCGCCTTCGCTCTGCTGCGGGCCGCCGGCGCCGAGTCCCGCCGCTTCGCGCAGCCGGCGCGTTTCGTCGAGGATGCGGTGCGCGCGCGCCCACGCTTCGTCCTCGGTCGCCGCGAGGATCGGGCGGAACGACACGGAGAAGCGCACCTGGCGGCCGTGCTTCGCGGCTTCGGCGCGCACGCGGGTCGTCAGGTCGCGCACCTGGTCGAGCGACTCGCCCCACAGCGCATAGACGTCCGCGTGCTTGCCGGCCACCGCGAGCGCGGCTTCCGACGCGCCGCCGAAGTAGATCGGCACATGCGGCTGCTGGAACGGCTTCACTTCCGAAAAGCCCTGCTTGAACCGGTAGTGCGCGCCGTCGTGATCGAACGGGTGCGTGTCCGTCCAGATCCGCCGCAGGATGCCGAGGTATTCGTCGGTGCGCGCATAGCGTGCGTCGTGATCGAGGAAATCGCCGTCGCGCTGCTGTTCGCTGTCCGAGCCGCCGGAGATGAAGTGCACGGCGAGCCGGCCGCGGCTGAACTGGTCGAGCGTCGCGATCTGCCGCGCGGCGAGCGTCGGCGCGGTGAAGCCCGGGCGATGCGCGAGCATGAAGTGGATGCGCTCGGTCGCGGCCGCCGCGAACGCGATCGTCAGCGTCGCCGACGGGCCGGTCGAGTGATGCGGCACGAGGATCCGGTCGAAGCCGGCTGTTTCGTGGGCGCGGGCAAAGTCGCGCACATAGTCGGGATCGACCACGGGGCCGGACGCCGGGTGGATTTCCGACTGCTTCTGGCTCTGGATCATGCCGATGAATTCGACGCTCATCTGGGTCTCCGGTGCAGGGACGTCCCGGCGCACGGCCGGGCAGGAATGGAGCGCAGGTTAACGCCGGGATCATGCGGAATGGAAATAATCAATCCCGATTTGAATATCAGATTTGCATGGTTTGGGGCCGCATGCGTTGCGCATACGCTGTGGGCTCGCGAATGATCGGGCGCGCGTTGGCGCCGTTCTCGTCGCCGTGTCCGAACTACCCAGGGAATCCGTTTCGATGTCCGCCAGCCTTGCCGCTTCCTCGCCGCCACCGCAACCTGCGCTGCGCCTTCTGCCTGCCGATGCCGCCGGCACCGCCGACGTTGCGGACGCAGACGCCGACGGGACGAACGACGCGCGCCTCGCCGCGCGGCTCGAACACCTCGCCCCCGAACTCGCCGCCGATGCGGCCCGCAACGACGTCGACGGCCGGTTTCCGCACGAGAACCTCGCGCGGCTGCATCGTGCCGGGCTGATCGCGCAGGTCGTGCCGCGCGAGCACGGCGGCGCCGGGGCGACGCTGGCGCAGGCGAGCCGGATCGTCGCTGCCGTCGCGCGGGCCGATCCCGCCACCGCGCTGGTGCTGACGATGACGTACCTGCAGCATCGCGCGCTCGGCCGCGCCGACAACCGCTGGCCGGCGCAGGTGCGGCGCGCGGTGTTCGACAGCGCGGTCGCGCACGGTGCGCTGATCAATGCGCTGCGCGTGGAGCCGGCGCTCGGTTCGCCGTCGCGCGGCGGGCTGCCGGCGACCATCGCGCGCCGCGATGGCGACGGCTGGCGGCTCTCGGGCCACAAGCTGTACAGCACCGGCATTCCGGCGCTGCGCTGGCTGGCCGTATGGGCGCGCACCGACGAGCCGACGCCGCGCGTCGGCGTGTTTCTCGTGCCGCGCGACCCTGACACCGACGGCGATCGCATCCGCGTGATCGAAAGCTGGAATCACCTCGGCCTGCGCGCGTCGGGCAGCCATGAAGTCGTGTTCGACGACGTGCCGCTGCCGGCCGATCATGCGGTCGACGTGCGTGCGCCGGACGCATGGGTCGTGTCGGCTGCCACGCACGCGGATGCCGACGCGCAGGCCGATCAGCAGGCGTGGATGGTCGCGCTGCTCGGCAGCCTGTACGACGCGGTGGCGCGTGCGTCGCGCGACTGGCTGGTCGAATTCGCGACGACGCGTGCGCCGAGCGGGCTTGGCGCGCCGCTCGCGACGCTGCCGCGCGTGCAGGAAGCGGTCGGCGAAATCGAGGGCTGGCTGCACACGAACCGGGTGCTGCTCGACGATCACATCGCGCGCACCGACGCCGGCAATGCGCCGTCGGTGACGACCAGCGGTCTCGTCAAGCGCACCGTGACCGAGCAGGCGATCCGCACGGTCGAGCAGGCGCTGAAGCTGTCGGGCAATCACGGGTTGAGCCGCGGCAATCCGCTCGAACGCCACTATCGCGACGTGCTGTGCAGCCGCGTGCATACGCCGCAGGACGATGCGATCGCGGTGGCGGCGGGGCGCGCGGCGCTCGACGCGGCGACGCCCGGCGCAACGAACGCGGCGGCGGGCGGAACGTCACGCGACGGGATCGAACGCGGCCGACGCGATGCGTGAACGGGGTCGGGTGGCCCCGCAGGTCATTCGGGCGGCGCGTTGCCGACGCCGCCCGGTGTGGTCACGCAGCCTTATCGTGCGTCTGCTCGGCGACCGCGAACGCGGTCCGCGCATGCGCGGCGACGGCCGCGAGCGGCGCGTCGAAGCGGGCCGCATCGTGCCGGCGCAGCAGCCACAGGTCGATCTGCGGCTTGAAATCGGCGAGCGGCACGATGTCGAGCGCGTCGCGCAGCGGGCTGCCTTCGACGAGCGGCAACGGCATCAGCCCGAGGCCGAAGCCGTTCGCGACGCTCTGCAGTTGCAGGTCGCGGCCGTACGCATCGAGCGTGACCGGCATCGGCAGGCCCTGCGCGTCGAGTGCGCGCCGCAGGCCCGCACGAAAGCCGCAGCCGTCCGGATTGAGCACCCAGCCGCGCGCGTGGCAATCGGCGAGCCGGTAGCTGCGGCGCGGCCAGTCGCCCTTGCGGCCGACCGCGACGAGCCGTGTGGCCAGCAACCGAACGCCTTCGACCTGCGCCGGCAGCACCATCTCGCGCGCGAGGAAGACCAGCGCCGCCTCGAGTTCGCGGCGGGCGATGCGTTCGACGAGCTGGCCGCCCCATGCGGTCGTGACCTGCGTCGCGAGCGCGGGCCACTGCGCGCCGAGATCCGCGATGAGCGCCGGCAGCATCAGCTCGCCGAGCCCTTGCGTGAGCCCGATGCGGAATTCGCCGGCGGGCGGTTGCCCGCCGGCCGTCAGTTCGCGCAGCGCATCGACCTCGCGCAGGATCGCGCGACACTGGTCGAATACCTGCCGGCCGATGTCGGTCGGGCGTGGCGGTTTCGTGTTGCGGTCGAGCAGCGTCACGCCGAGCGCTTCCTCGAGATTCTGGACGCGCCGCGTGATCGCGGGCTGCGTCATCCCGAGCTCGGCTGCGGCCTGGCTCAGGGTCTGGCAGCGGACGACCGCTGCAAAAGCGTCGATATCGCTAATTTTCATGTTTGTTCTGCATGGTCTTTCGGGTGCATCATGACGATCCATCATATTCGGCATCATATTCGAGGAGACAGCCGATGAGTACGCTTTCGTTGCAACAGACGCCGCTGCGTCAGTTCGTCGAGGGTCTGGATGCGCTGCTCGCGTCCGGCGCGAACGAGGCGCGCATTCTCGACGAGGGCGGCGCGCTGCTCGCCGCGCTCGTCGAACGCGACGACTGGTTGCCCGACGCGTTCGCGCAGCCCGATCCCGAGCGCTACCGGCAGTACCTGCTGCATCTCGATCCGGACGAGCGCTTCTCGGTCGTCAGCTTCGTGTGGGGGCCCGGCCAGGCGACGCCGATCCACGACCACACGGTGTGGGGGCTGATCGGGATGCTGCGTGGCGGCGAGTTCTCGCAGCCGTACCGGTTCGACGCGGCCGGCAAGCCGGTGCCCGCGGGCGACGCCGTGCGGCTGCAGCCGGGCGAGGTCGAGGCCGTGTCGCCGCGCATCGGCGACGTGCATCGCGTGACCAACGCGTTCGCCGACCAGGTATCGATCAGCATCCACGTGTACGGCGCGAACATCGGCAAGGTCGAGCGCGCGGTGTACCTGGACGACGGGACCGTGAAGCCGTTCGTGTCGGGCTATTCGAATGCCTGACGTACAGCCCGCTGGCGTGGCCCGTTGCGGGTGCGCGCCGGCAGGGCGAAGATCGAGCCGTTCCGCTTCATTCACCGACTTCAACGTATTCAACATAGAGACATCGTGACGCAATCCGCCGATTCCATTTCCCGCTTTCCCGTCGCGTCGTACCAGGACGTACGCGCGCGCCTGCTGGCCCGTGACGAGATCGCGCTGATCGACGTACGCGAGGAAGATCCGTACGCGCAGGGCCATCCGTTGTGGGCCGCCAACTTTCCGTTGTCGAAGCTCGAACTCGACGCGTGGACCCGGATTCCGCGCCGCGACACGCCGATCGTCGTGTTCGGCGAAGCGGGCGGCGAGGATCTCGCACCGCGCGCGGCCGCCACGCTCGCGCGGCTCGGCTACACCGACGTGCGGCTGCTCGACGGCGGCCTCGCGGGCTGGGTCGCGGCGGGCGGCGAACTGTTCATCGACGTGAACGTGCCGAGCAAGTCGTTCGGCGAATGGGTCGAGGCCGAGCGCCATACGCCGTCGCTGTCCGCGCAGGAGGTGCAGGCGCTGATCGACGCGAAAGCCGATGTGGTGATCGTCGATGCGCGGCGCTTCGACGAATACCAGACGATGAACATCCCGACGTCGACCAGCGTGCCGGGCGCGGAACTCGTGCTGCGCGTGCGGGCGCTCGCGCCGAATCCGCACACGCAGGTGATCGTCAACTGCGCGGGCCGCACGCGCAGCATCATCGGCACGCAGTCGCTCGTCAACGCGGGGCTGCCGAATCCGGTCGCCGCGCTGCGCAACGGCACGATCGGCTGGACGCTGGCCGGCCAGACGCTCGAGCGCGGCGCGGCGCGCCGCTTTCCGGACGAGATCGACGCGGCGCAGCGCGCCGATGCGCGTCGGGCCGCCCGCGCGGTGGCCGAGCGCGCCGGCGTGCCGCGTATCGCGCTGGCCGACGTCGCCGCGCTCGACGAACCGGGCCGCACGCTGTATCGCTTCGACGTGCGTACGCCGGAGGAATACGAAGCCGGCCATCTGCCGGGCTTCCTGAGCACGCCGGGCGGCCAGCTCGTGCAGGAGACCGACCATCACGCGGCCGTGCGCGGCGCGCGGATCGTGCTGGCCGACGACGACGGCGTGCGCGCGGACATGACCGCGTCGTGGCTCGCGCAGATGGGCTGGGACGTGTGCGTCGTCGAGCCGGCCGGCACCGCGGCATTCGCCGAGCGCGGCCAGCCGCCGCGCGACGTGCCGGCAACGCCGCCCGCGACCGACGTGTCGCCCGCGACGCTCGCCGGCTGGCTGAAGGAGGCCGCGCCGGGCGAGCTCGCGATCGTCGACGTGACGGCCAGCGCGAACTACGTGAAGCGTCATATTCCGGGCGCGTGGTTCGCGGTGCGCGCCCAGCTGCGCGACGCGCTGGCGGCGATTCCGCCCGCGAAGCGCTACGTGTTCACGTGCGGATCGAGCCTGCTGGCACGGTTCGCGGCGGACGATGCGCGCGCGCTGCTGCCGGAGTCGGCCGACATCCGCGTGCTGACCGGCGGCACGGCCGCGTGGATCGACGCCGGGCTGCCGCTGGAGAGCGGCGAGACCCGTCTCGCGTCGCTGCGCGTCGACCGCTACCGGCGCCCGTACGAAGGCACCGACAACGCGGCTGCCGCGATGCAGGCGTATCTCGACTGGGAATACGGACTCGTCGACCAGTTGAAGCGGGACGGCACGCACCACTTCAACGTGATCTGACCGACGCGAGGCGACCGGCTGCGGCGCGTCGCGCGCCGCGCCCGGTCACGATGCGGATCGGCGCTTCGTATCAGCGCGTGAACGTATCGACGGCCGTGCGGCCGACGGCCGGATCGTCGGTGAAGAAGCCGTCGATGCCGGCGCGCAGGTACGCCTGGATCTCGCGCACCGAGCCGGCCGTGTTGCGCGTGGACGGCGTGCCGCCGTCCTTCAGCGACGCGGGCAGGAAGTTGTTCTCCGGACGGAACGTGTACGGATGTACGACGAGGCCGGCCTCGTGCGCATAGCGCACGTACGGCGTCGGCTGCTGCAGCGTGCCGTCCGCGGCGACCGCGATGATCGACGTCTTGTACGGCCCGACGCCGTTCGCGTAGGTCGCGATCTCGCGCATGCCGTCGCGCGTCGACAGGTCGCCGTAGGTGCGCGTGTCGTTCGCCTTCACGAAGTCGTACGGGCGCTGCTGCGCTTCGTCCATCAGCTGCACGAGCTTCCAGTTCGGCTGGCTCGACTTGATCCGGTTGCGGATCGCCTTCAGGTTCGCGACTTCGAACGACTGGATGTAGACGGTCGCCGTGCGCGACGTGTACGCATCCTTCAGCAGCGCGTCGACGAGGCGGTCCTCGAGCGGCAGGCCGATCGACTGGAAGTAGGTCGGATGCTTGGTTTCCGGATACAGGTGGATCGTGCGGCCGGTCTGCGCGGACATCTGCTTCGCGAGCGCGACGATCTCGTCGAACGTCGGAATCTCGAACTGGTCGTTGTACGCGGTGTTGGCGGGGCGCACCTGCGGAATCCGCTCGCGCGCCCGCAGCGTCTTCAGCTCGGCGAGCGTGAAATCCTCGGTGAACCAGCCGGTCAACTGCGCGCCGTCGATCGTCTTGGTCGCCTTGCGGCTCGCGTACTGCGGCAGCGTCGAGACGTTCGTCGTGCCCGAGATCTCGTTCTCGTGGCGCGCGACCAGCACACCGTCGCGGGTCGACACGAGGTCGGGCTCGATCACGTCCGCGCCGTCCTCGATCGCCTTGCGGTACGACGCCAGCGTGTGTTCGGGGCGCAGCGCGCTCGCGCCGCGATGGCCGACCACCTGGACCTTCGCGGAAATCGGCTGCGTGGGATCGCGCGTCAGGTCGTCGTCGCCGCCGCACGCGGCGAGCAGGAACGCGGCGGCGCAGGCGAACGGGACGTAGCGCAGGGAGGTCGGGCGCTTGAGGAGCATGTCGATGAACCTTCGAAACGGAGTCGGAAAAGAGGGCGCTCGCGCCGGTGGCCGGGCAGGGCGCCGGGCTACGCGGAATCGAACGGTGCGCGATCGTCGCACCGAATGATTACATATGTATTACTTCGACCTTTCCGTTCGTTTTTCGGCGGCGAGGCACGCGCCAGGCGGTTGATCCGGGGCTTGCCCGCCCCGCATTCCGGCCGCCTCGGGCTGCCCGCGCGCCGGATGCACTAAACTTGCGGGAATTTTGCATCGCCGCCGCGGGGCCGACGCCCGCCTGGCGCGACGATGCGGCGACTCGCGGGCCGGCGCGGGCGCCCGGCGCCCGTGTGCGTCCGGGCCCGCGCCGGCCGATTTTTTCCGACCCATGACGACCCATACCGATCCCGCCTATCTGCTCGGCGAGCTGCTGAAGAACGTTTCCCGCTCCTTCTACCTGACGCTGCGCGTGCTGCCCGACGGCATGCGCGACCCGGTCGGCCTCGCGTATCTGCTCGCGCGCGCGGCCGACACGATCGCCGACACGGCGCTCGTCGCGCCCGACCGCCGCGCGGCGCTGCTGACCGACCTGCGCGACGACATCGAGCGGCTCGGCGACGGCGTGGCGCTGTCGCGTTCGCTCGAGGACGTGACGCGGTTGCAGACCGATTCGCACGAGCACGTGCTGCTCGGCTCGATGGAGCCGATGCTCGCGCTGCTGCGCGCGCAACCGGAGGCCGATCGCGCGTCGATCCGCAAGGTCGTCGCGACGCTCACCGCGGGGATGGAATTCGACCTGCGCACGTTTCCGGACGAGCAGTCGGGGCAGGTCGCGTCGCTGCCGACCCGCGACGTGCTCGACCGCTACACGTATCTCGTCGCGGGCTGCGTCGGCGAGTTCTGGACCGACATGACGGGTGCGCACACGCGCGCCGCGCGCGGCTGGGATCTGCCGGACATGCGCGAGAAGGGCATCCGTTTCGGCAAGGCGCTGCAGATGACCAACATCCTGCGCGACTGCGCGAAGGACTTGCGCATCGGTCGCTGCTACCTGCCCGACGACGTGCTGCGCGCACACGGGCTCGTCGTGGCCGACCTGATGCAGCCAGAAGCATCGGAACGTGCGCGCGGCGTGCTGGTCGACCTGCTGCGCGTCGCACTCGACCAGTATCGTGACGCCTGCCTGTATACGCTCGCGATCCCGCGCCGCTTCGTGCGGCTGCGGCTCGCGTGCCTGTGGCCGATCATGATCGGCCTCGAAACGCTCGAACTGCTGGCCGGCCACGATGCGTGGCTCGACCCGGCGAAGCCGGCCAAGGTGCCGAGAAAGCGCGTCTACCGGATCATGGCGGCGTCGCTTGCGCTGGTCGGTTCGAACACGGCGATCCGCGCGCGTCTGACCGCGCTCGCCGATGCGGTGTCCGCGCGGCTCGCGCGCCCCGCAGCGCAGCACTGAAGCGCGCCGGCGCGACAGGCGCCGGCATCGCTTCCGGCCCGCGTTCGCCGGGCCGTTCCCGTCCAGTCTCCGGCACGCCGACTAAAACGTTTTCATGATTTCGTGTCTCGAAATGTGGGTGTCACGAACGTCAGCGATCCTGCGCGGCGGCGTGAATCGCGGCGTCAGCTTCGATCGCGCATTTGTAAGATGATTTTTTGCCGAAGGCGTCTGACGACATCGGACGGTCGTGTTGCACCCGTAAAAATGTAAAGCTAGGGTTTTCACCGGGAAATGCCGGAAAGGCCCGCCGCACAAGCATTTCGAGGTGTTATGTAACCGTTTGGTGAACCCGCGCGTTGCGTCGATCATACGATGACCGACTGCTCGTATTGGGAAACAATTGGTAATCCGTCAGAATCGCGTCGGCATGTACTCGCACATGTGTCAGTCATAAAACCACACCAGAAAAGAAATCATTCTTTGAGGACGGAGAATCAATGAAAAAGCGCGTCGCTTTCGCCATGACGGCAGTGGGCCTTGCAGCCGCTACCGCCGCCCACGCCCAGAGCAGCGTGACCCTGTACGGTATCGTCGACAACGGTCTGGCATACCAGAACAACGCAGCCCCGTCGACGGGCGCGACGACCGGCGGTCACTCGAAGGTGTCGATGTCCAGCGGCGTATGGGCGGGCAGCCGCTTCGGCCTGAAGGGCAGCGAAGATCTCGGTGGCGGCACGAAGGCGATCTTCCAGTTGGAAGCGGGTGTGAACTCCGCGACCGGTGCATCGCAATGGACGGGCGGTATCTTCACCCGCCAGGCATGGGTCGGTATGACGAACCAGGCGTACGGTACGCTGACGGCCGGCCGTCAGTACACGGCGTACTACACGCTGCTGTCGCCGTATAGCCCGACGACGTGGCTGACGGGCGCATACGGCGCGCACCCGGGCGATATCGATTCGCTGGATACCAGCTACCGCGCGAACAACTCGCTCGTCTACATGTCGCCGAAGTTCTACGGCTTCACGGTCGGCGGTTCGTACTCGTTCGGCGGCGTGCCGGGCAGCGTGAATCGCGGCTCGACGTGGAGCGCGGCGGTCCAGTACCTGAATGGCCCGGCAGGCATCGCGGTCGGCTACCAGAAGGTCAACAACTCGACGCTCGGCGGCGGCGCGTGGGGCGACAACTCGACGGTCACGAGCGGCGGCCAGCCGGCGGTGTCCGCGATCAACAACGGTTACCAGACGGCGCAGTCGCAGCAGCGCATCGGCGTGACGGCCGGCTACCAGTTCACGCCGGCGTGGGACGTGTCGGCGTCGTACACGAACGTCAAGTACACGCCGGGGATCGGCTCGGTGTTCCACAACAGTGCGATCTTCAACACGGCTGGCGCCGTGCTGCACTGGAAGGCAGCGGCTCAGTGGGACTTCGCAGTGGGCTACTCGTACACGGCGGCGACGCAGTCGAACGGCATCACGAGCGCGGCCAAGTACCATCAGGTCACGCTGTCGCAGTACTACAGCCTGTCGAAGCGCACGGGCCTGTACGCACTCGAGGCTTACCAGCACGCGTCCGGCAATACGCTGAGCAAGGCTGGCACCATCCAGGCAGCGACGACGCAAATCGGCGACGGCGTGGCGGCAGGTTCGAAGCAGAACCAGATCGCTGTCGGCGTCGGCATGATCCACCGCTTCTGATGTCGCGCGGCGCGCAAGCGCCGCTCACGGCATGCGGTATGAAAAAACCGGCCTTCGGGCCGGTTTTTCCGTTTACGTCGCGAGCCGATGCACGATGCGTCGTGTCGGATCACTGATCGATCGGCGACTTCAGCGGCTGATGCTCGCCCGTCAGCCCGAACACGACGAGCTGCGCGGGTTCGGTCGCGCTCGCGTTGCGCGACACCTGATGGCGCGAGCCGGGCGGCTCGTACCAGCCTTCACCGGCGCGATAGCGGCGCAGCGGGCCGCCGTTCACCTGCGACAGCACTTCGCCTTTCGACACGACGGCGAACACCGAGCCGAGATGCTTGTGCGCGTCGGAGGCCTGGCCGGGCGCATAGTCGACGGTCGCGACGACGACGCGCTTGGCCGGCGCTTCGGGCACCGCCTGCTGCATGATCGCGTGCACGCTGTCGCCGGCGTCGTGCGCGTGGGCGCCGGCCGGCAGTGCCGCGGCGAGCGCGAGCCCGGCGTACAGCGCCACGCGAGGGCGCGGAGAGCGGATCATCGTCGGCTCCTTACTCGGGCATCTTGCGGAATGCGATCGCGAAGCGGTTCCACGAGTTGATCGTCGCGATCAGCATCGACAGGTCGAACAGTTCCTCGTCGGTGAAATGCGGCTTCACGGCTTCCCAGACGGCGTCGGGCACATGATTGCTGGCCACCAGCGTCAGCGCCTCGGTCCATTCCAGCGCCGCGCGTTCGCGCTCGGTGAAGAACGGCGTTTCGCGCCACGTGACGACGGTCGCGAGACGGCGATCGGTTTCGCCGCCCTTGCGCGCGTCGGTCGTGTGCATGTCGACGCAGAACGCGCAGCCGTTGATCTGCGACGCGCGCAGGCGGACGAGTTCGGCGAGCGGCTTCTCGATCGAGCTTTTCGCGAGGAATTCCTCGGCATTGCGCATCACCTTGATGGCATTCGGGCTGGCGGCATAGAAGTTCAGGCGCGGTTGCATGGCAGGTCCTTTTCGGTCGGGTTGCGCCAGGGTGGCGCGACAGGACCTACTTTAGGACGTGCACTGGCCTGCTTGAATAGCCAATTCCATCGAAATTCAGGTAACCAGTGGTGACCCGCCCGCGATGCCGGCATCCAGCAGCGCGGCCAGCTTCGCGAGCGCGGTGTCGATGCGCAGCGCGTCGATCCCGCCATAGCCGAACAGCAGCCCGGGGCGCACCGGCACGCCCACGTGGAACGCCGAGATCCCGTACAGGCCGACGTCCTGCGCTCGCGCCGCGCGGACCAGCGCCGCTTCGTCGAGCCCCGGCTTCAGGTGCGCGGCGAGATGGATGCCGGCGGTCGGCACGATCGCGTCGAACCACGGCGCGAGCGCGCCGCGCAAGTGTGCGATCAGCATCTTGCGGCGCGCGTCGTAGTGCTTCTGCACGCGTTTCAGGTGCCGCGCGAAATCGCCTTCGTGCATGAAGCGGGCGAGCGCCGCCTGCGTGAGCGTGCAGGTGTGCCAGTCGACGATCTGCTTCGCCTTGGCCAGCGCGCCGCGCAGCGCGCGCGGCGGAATCGCGTAGCCGATCCGCAGCTCGGGAAAGATCGTCTTCGAGAAGGTGCCGACGTACGCGACGAGGCCCGTGCGGTCGAGGCTCTTCAGCGATTCGACCGGCCGGCCTTCGAAGCGGAATTCGCCGTCGTAGTCGTCCTCGATGATCACCGCGCGGCGGCGCTGCGCCCATTCGAGCAGCGCGACGCGGCGCTCGAGCGTCATCGGCATGCCGAGCGGGAACTGGTGCGACGGCGTCACGTAGACGAGCCGCGCGTCGTCGGGCAGCCGGTCCGTGACGAGGCCCTGCGCGTCGACCGGCACGCCGATCACCGTCGCGCCGAGCGACGCGAACGCGGCGCGCGCGGGCGGATAGCCGGGATCCTCGACCGCGACGACGTCGCCCGGCCGCACGACGACGCGCGCGAGCAGGTCGAGCGCCTGTTGCGCGCCTTGCGTGACGAGCACGTCGTCCCAGCTGCAGGCGACCGCGCGGCTGAAGGCGACGTAGCGCGCGATCGCACCGCGCAACTGCGGGTCGCCGGCCGGATCGTGATACTGGCCGGGGCCGCGCGCCTGCTGGCGCAGTGCGTGATGCAGGCAGCGCCGCCATGCGTCGAACGGGAACAACGTCTTGTCGGTCACGCCGCCGCGAAAGTCGAAGCCGGGCGAGTCTTGCGGCGTGGGCATCGCGAGCGCGTCGGGCAGCGCGTTCCACAGCGCGCGCGCATCGACCGCGTCGATGCGCGGCACGTCGTCGACGATCGACGGCGCCGACATCGCGGCGGCGTGCGGCACGCGGGCAAGGCCGTCGGCGACGAACGTGCCGTCGCCGGCGCGGGTATTCAGGAAGCCCTCGGCCACCAGTCGCTCGAACGCGTCGAGCGTCGTCTTGCGCGACACGCCGAGCTGTTTCGCGAGGTCGCGCGTCGACGGCAGCCGCGCGCCGCCTTCGAGACGCCCGTCGACGATCGCGGTGCGCAGTTGCCGGAAGATTTGCCCCGTCAGGTCGTGACGGCCTTCGATGCGGATCGCGATGTCCATCGCAGTGGTTACCTCGGTTCGTGTGATTTTGCGTTGATCAGCATACCGGAAGTCCGGCGCGCTAGCGGCGGTTCGACGGCTCGCCGCCGCAGTCGCCCTCGCCGGATTGGACCGCCGCCCGTCGCTGCCTTACGATCGACGACACCGTCACCGTGGAGCGACCTCATGCTGTCCGAAGACGAACTGGCGCTGCTCGACGCGATCCGCGCCACCGGCAGCCTGTCGCGCGCCGCCGCGCGGCTCGGCAAGGCGCCGTCGACGGTGTCGCACGCGGCGCGCCAGCTCGAAACGCGCTTCGACGCGCTGCTGTTCGACCGGCGCGGCTACCGGCTGCAGCTCACGCCGGCCGGGCAATTGCTGGCCGACGAGGCCGCGCGGCTGGCGCTCGACGTCGCCCGGCTGACGCAGCGCGTGCGGCAGGTCGCGAGCGGCTGGGAGGACCGGCTGTGGATCGTCAGCGACGAGGTGCTGGAGTTCGATACGCTTCTGCCGGTCGTCCGCGCATTCGATGCGCTCGATTCCGGCGTGTCGCTGCGCTTCACGCACGAGGTGCTCGGCGGGACCTGGGAAGCGTTGCGCGACGGCCGCGCGGACCTGGTCGTCGGCGCGACCAACGAGCCGCCGGCGATTCCGGGCTTCAAGTGGTTCGAACTCGGCGCGATGGACTGGGTGTTCGCGGTGTCGCCGCGCCACCCGCTGGGGGCCGCGAGCGGGGTGCTGACGCGCGATGCGATCGGCGCGCACCGCGCGGTCGTCGTCGCCGATTCGTCGCGGCGGGCCGGTCGCGCGTATGGCCTGCTCGGCGGGCAGGCGGTGCTCGCGGTGCCGTCGATGCGCGCGAAGATCCTCGCGCAGCGCGATGCGCTCGGCGTCGGCTGGGTGCCGCGCCGGCGCGTCGCGTCGCTGCTCGCGCGCGGCGAACTGGTCGAGAAGCCGACGGCCGACCCGCGCGAGCCGAACCGGCTGTACGTCGCGTGGCACGGCGACCGCGATGGCCGCGCGCTGCAATGGTGGCTGGAGCAACTGCGCGAGCCGCGACTCGCGCAGCGGCTGCTCGACGGGATCGACGTGGTCGGCTGAGCACGCTCGGGCCAACATGTTCGACGTTTTCGAACATGTCCGTCGCGCCCGTCGTACGGCAACGCCGCGCGCCGCGCGCATCCTGTGTTCACGGTCAACTCACCGGTTCACAGGAGAACATCATGCAACGCTTCGAAGGAAAGACGGTCCTCGTCACGGGCGGCAACAGCGGCATCGGCCTGGCGGCCGCCAAGGGATTCGCGGCCGAAGGCGCGCGGGTCGTCATCACCGGGCGCGACGCCGAAACGCTGGAAGCCGCCCGTCAAACGCTCGGCGAAGGCGCGCTCGCGATTCGCAACGAAGCCGGCAGCGTCGCGTCGGCGCGCGCGCTGGCCGACGCGCTCGCCGCCGCCGGCGTGCGGCTCGACGCCGTATTCGTCAACGCGGGCGTCGCGAAACTCGCGCCGTTCGCCGACAGCGACGAAGCGATGTGGGATCTCGTGTTCAACACCAACGTGAAGGGCGCGTATTTCCAGATCCAGTCGCTCGTGCCGCTGCTGAATCGCGGCGCATCGATCGTGATCAACGGCTCGATCAACGCGCATATCGGGATGCCCGGCTCATCGGTGTACGCGGCGAGCAAGGCGGCCGTCAATTCGTTCGCGAAGACGCTGTCGACGGAACTGCTGCCGCACGGCGTGCGCGTGAACGTGGTGAGCCCGGGGCCCGTGCAGACGCCGCTGTACGGCAAGCTCGGCCTCGATGCGGCGACGCTCGACGCGACGGCCGACAAGATCAAGGGCCTCGTGCCGATCGGCCGGTTCGGCACGCCGGACGAAATCGCGTCGACGGTGCTGCACCTGAGCGCGCCGGAATCCGCGTTCATCGTCGGCGCGGAGATCATCGCGTCGGGCGGGATGGGGTTGCTCTGACGGGCGACACGGGCGGGGCCGTCACCGGCGTTGCGATGCCGGGCGATCGGCCCCGCACCCGTGGCTATCGGGCAGTGCAGGCGCCGCGCGTGTCGTCGCCGGTTTGCAACTGCGTCACCGTCAACCCCGCGAACGTCGCGCGGCCTTGCTCGGCGAACACGGCCACGCGATCCGCATCGCGCGGCGGAAAGATCAGGTCCGTCAGTGCGACGCGGCCGCCGTTCGCGAATACTTCGACCGACCCGCGATCGACGACGATCTCGAGCCGCAGTTGCCCGCGTTCGAGCGGCAGATCGACGATGTGCTCGCGGCTGAACGTGCCGGCGAAATTCGCTTCGCCGGATCGCGCACGGTCGAGCGTCAGCGTGCGCTTCGCGGTGTCGTACACGATCCGGGTGCCGATCGAACCATCGGCCGAGCGCCGCACGATCAGGCCCGCGCGTGCGGCACGCTGCGGCGAGATCGTCACCGTGATGCGCTGGACGCCGCCGCGTGTGGCGGCCGACAGCGGTCGGGTAGCCGAGTCGACCGTCAGGTCGCCTTCATGCACGGCCGGCCGGCCGTCGGCCCATGCGTCGAACGCGGCGGCGGGCGCGACGATGAGGGTCGGCTCGCCGTCGATCGCCTTCAGCGACAGTTCGCGCGGCAGCGTGGTCGCGCCACGCCACGGCGTGGTCGGTACCTTGGCCGCGTAATCCCAGTTGCTCATCCATGCGATCGCGACCGGCCGGGCGCCCGGTGCGCCGGAGAACGTGCCGGCCGCATAGAAGTCGGCGCCATGGTCGACCCAGCGGAATTGCGCGGGATCGGAGCCCGCCGGCGCGACGCGGTCGGGCGTAAACGTGCGGCCGTCGAAATCGCCGACGAAATACATGGCGCCGGAACCGCCCGCGATCGACCACGGATTCACGTTGACGATCATCACCCACTTGATTCGCTTCGGATCGCCGTCGAGCGGCAGCGGTATGAGGTCCGGCATTTCCCACAGCGCGCCCGCATGCGGCACGTCCGGCAGCGTGAAGTCGCTCAGGAACGACCAGTGGATCAGGTCGTCGGAACGATAGAGCTTCACGACCTGCGCATCGGCGACGACCGTCGTCATCAGCCAGTAGCCGCCCGCCGCATACCACGACACTTTCGGGTCACGAAATTCCTTCGATTCGGGATCGAGCGTCAGCACCGGGTTGTGCGCATACGGCTGCCAGGTCGTGCCCTGATCGAGGCTGTACGCGAGCGACTGCGCCTGGATGCCGGGCGCGTGACCCGAGCCGGGCTTGTAGACGCTCGTGTAAAGCGCGACGAGCGGCGTGTGACCCGGCGTGCCGAGGCCGGACGTGTTCAGGGTGTCGGCGACGATCGAGCCCGAGAAGATTTCCTCGGTGGCGCTCGCGCGCATCGCGACCGGCTGCTCGCGCCAGTGGACGAGATCGGTGCTGGTCGCGTGCCCCCACGACATGTTGCCCCAGTCGTTGCCGAGCGGGTTGTACTGATAGAACAGGTGATAGCGGCCGTTCTCGTAGACGAGCCCGTTCGGATCGTTCATCCAGTTGCGCTGCGGCGTGTAGTGGAGGGCGGGCCGCCATTGCGGCGTGCCGGTTTCGGGCGGCGCGTGGCACGGGGCGGCGACGACCTGCGTGCAGGCCAGGCAGGCGAACAGCAGGCGAACGAGCCGGACGGAACAGCGGAAAGACGTCGATTTCATGCGGGGCCGGGCGCTTCGTCGGGCGAAGCGGGTAAGGAGCGCATCTGCCGCCTGTACCGACGACATGCGCAAAGGTCAAAAGAAACGGCGGAAGAAAAAGAGGAGGCGCACACGCGACACGCGCGATACGCGCCTCCCGAACCTCGTGCCTTGATTGGCGATCGTTATCGTGGTCTGGCCTGATTACGCTGGCCGTTGCCGTCAGTTGTGACCGGCCCCCGTCGCCGGCAGGTTCGCCGGGATGTCGCCGTAGCCGCCGAGGCCGGCGCGCCCATACGCGCGGTCGACCGCCGTCGACGTGCCGTTGATGTTCACCTTCACCGTCGGCGCGAGCGTGCCGCCGCGGCGCGGGCCGATCGCATCGATGAACGACTCGACGAGCCCGCCCGGCATCACGTAGTGCGAATACGACTGGAATTCGCGCGGATTCTGGTTCGGGTCCTGCGCATACGGTGCGCCGGCCGGCGCGGAGAAGTCGGTCGGGTTGCCGAGCACGAGGCCGCTGCCGCCGTTCAGCGGCAGGAAGTCGCTGCGGATGCCGTTGCCGACGAAGCCGTACACGCCGTCCGGGCCGTCGACGCCGGCCGCCATCGTCGTGCGGTGGCTGATCGTGAACAGGTAGTACTTGCCGTCCTTCAGATAGATCTGCGGACGCTCGGTCTGGTCGTCGACGCAGTTCGCCGACAGGATCGGCGGCAGGAACTTCCATTCGGTCAACTGCGGGTTGGTCGCGACCGCGAGGCCGACATTGGCCTTTTGATACACTGCGCCCGAATTCATCACCGCGTTGAGATCTTCACGGTTCGGATCGTTCGGCGCGTAGCCGAGATCGGCATCGGTGCAGGTGCGTGCGCCGCGCGGGCCGCCGGTGTTGCCTTCGAACACCATGTAGGTCTTGCCCGGATGCGCGGGGTCGGTGAACACGAACGGATCGCGGAACGAGAAGTAGGTGTTCTGCTGGCCGGTCTGGTAGTAGTTGCCGTCCGGTTCCAGCAGCGCCTTGTGATCGTCGAAGCCGGTGAACCACACGTGCTTGTCGTCGGCGTGGATGTGGCCGTCGGCGCGCGTGATGATCGCCTGCGGCGGCGTGATGTCGGCGCCGCCGGGCGCCGAGCGGTTGAACGACGTCGCGGTGTAGTAGAGGCTGACGTTGCTGCCGTTCGTAAGGCGCGCGGAACCCGACCATTCGGCGTTGTTGGTCATCGGCGCGGTGCCGAACACCCGGGCGCTCGCGCCGTCCGGGAACAGATGGCCGCCCCAGGTCCAGCCGCCGTTCGCGGGGCGCTGCGACGCGGGGATGCCGGCGCGGCGATAGAAGAAGCCGATGCGGGCGTGGACGTGACGGTCGTCGAACGTGTAGCCCGCGTGCGGATCGGCGGTGAGCGAGAAGATCACCTCCCAGCCCTTGTAGCTGAGCTGGTTCGCTTGCAGGTCGGCCAGCGGCCACGTGTCCCACACCCACACGTTGGAGTTGATCAGCGGGAAATCCTGCGGGATGTCCGGCATCGTCAGCGCCTGCGGCAGCGAGTTCCTGTCGGCGCCGGCAGTGTGCGATTGCGCGACGATCTGGCGGATGTCCGCCCGCGTCCAGCGCATCGTGAAGTTGCCCTCGGGATCGTAGGCTTGCTGGGTATGGGGCGTGGGCACGGGCGCGCCCGTGCCGCCGGACTGCGCGTGCGCGACGGACGCGAGGGCGGCGAGTGCGCCGCCAGCGAGCAGCAGACGTTTGGCCGCGACCGGACGGAAAAGGGGAAAGTATGTCATCTCGTCGTCGTTTCCTGGGAAGGTGAAAGTGAACGGCTGAGTGGGCATCGATGTCCAAACCGGTTTGGATGCTATTTCAAACCGGTTTGGAACGCAAAAGATATTTATTTGACGGTAATCGTTACCAATTGGAAATAATTACCCGGTCGGCGCGTCCCGGGCTTCGGGCAGCCGGGCGGATCGACGCATGCGAGGAATGACGGTGAAGGTGAATCTGAAGGCGCTGTCGGACGCGCTCGGTCTGTCGCGGACGACGGTCAGCCGCGCGTTGAACGGTTACGACGACGTCAGCGAGGCGACGCGCGAGCGCGTGGCGAAGGCCGCGCGGGAAATGGGCTACGTGGCCGATCCGACCGCGCGCCGGCTCGCGACCGGGCGGGCCGACATGATCGGGATCGTCTATCCGTTCGGCGCGGGCGATCTCGGCGATCCGCGGTTCGGCGAAGTCGTCGCGGGCATCACCGAGCGGCTCGCCGAGCGCAATCTCGATTTCATCATCGCGTCCGCGCGGCCGAACGCGGAGCTGGACACGTACCGGCGGATCGTCGACGGCAAGCTCGTCGACGGGCTGATCGTCGCGCGCACGCGGGTCGACGATCCGCGTATCGCGTACCTGCAAGGGAGCGCGTTTCCGTATGTCGCTTACGGCCGCACGCAGACGGCCGGCCCGTATGCGTGGTTCGACTTCGACAACGAGGCGGGCGCGCGCGACGCGGTGCGCCGGCTGATCGGCTTCGGGCATCGGCGCATCGCGATGATCAGCGCGCCGCTGGCGCTGAATTTCGCCGCGCAGCGGCGCGCCGGTTATCTGTCGGCCTTGCGCGAAGCCGGGATCGACGCGGATCCGGCGCTGCTCGTCGAGTGCGCGTTCACGCACGACGGCGGGCTGCAGGCGGCGCGGGCGTTGCTCGCGCGGGCCGAGCCGCCGACGGCGCTGCTGGTCGACAACAACATCGCGGGCGGCGGCGCGTTTCGCGCGCTGGTCGACGGCGGACTGCGCCTGGGCGCGGACATGTCGCTGATCGTCTACGACGGCGTGCCGCCCGATCTCGCGCATCCGTATCGCGTCACGGCGGTCGTGCAGCCGACCGGGCATGCATCGGGGCGCGCGCTCGCGGAACTGATGCTGCGGCTGCTGGACGACGGTGTGCACGACCACCGGCTCGAGGCGCCGGCCATCGAGGCGGGCGACACGGACGGACCGGCGCGCGGGTAGCCCGCCCGGCGACGGCGGCGAGGCAACGGCGGGGCGCGACCGGACTGCGCCCCGGTCGCAAAGGCCATAACGACGGCAGGGGCGAACGCGCATTCTTCTAGACGACCGGTCTAATCCGGCGCTATCATCCGTCCTCAAGCGTGCGGCGACGTCTCCGGCGGGCTCAAGCAGGGGACGCCGTCGTTTTATTTCGGCCGTTTCTAGACGACTGGTCTAATAGGCGTATATCGCATGCGGATGAATGAATCGCACGTTGCCGCGCGCCGGCGGACTAACCGACAGGCGTGGCGCGCCGACGTGCGGCCCCGTTCCCCCGTTCATTTTCGAAGGAGTGTCCGATCATGAAGATCCTGGTTGTCCTGACCTCGCACGACACGCTCGGCGACACCGGCAAGAAGACCGGCTTCTGGCTCGAGGAACTGGCCGCGCCGTACTACACGTTCAAGGACGCGGGCGTCGAGTTGACGCTGGCGTCGCCGAAGGGCGGCCAGCCGCCGCTCGACCCGAAAAGCAGCGATCCGACCGCGCAGACCGACGCGACGCGCCGCTTCGACGCCGATGCGGCGGCCAAGGCCGAACTCGCGTCGACGCGCAAGCTGGCCGAGGTATCGGCGGACGACTACGACGCGCTGTTCTACCCGGGCGGCCATGGCCCGCTGTGGGATCTCGCCGAGGATCTGCATTCGATCGGCCTGATCGAGCGCGCGCTCGCGGCCGGCAAGCCGGTCGCGGCGGTCTGCCACGCGCCGGGCGTGCTGCGCCACGTGAAGAACCCGCAGACCGGCGAATCGGTCGTGCGCGGCAAGCGCGCAACGGGATTCACCAACAGCGAGGAGGCGGCCGTCGAGCTGACCGAAGTCGTGCCGTTTCTCGTCGAGGACATGCTGAAAACCAACGGCGCCGAATTCGAGCGCAGCGCCGACTGGGCGCCGCATGTCGTCACCGACGGGCTGCTGATCACCGGGCAGAACCCCGCATCGTCGGCGCCCGCGGCCGAGGCGCTGCTCGCGAAGCTCGGCCATCGCTAACCGCATGGCGCCGGCCGGGCCGGCGCCGCGTCCTTGCCGTCGCCGGGCGCTGCCGGCCCGCCGACGGCCCGCATCGTTGCGTCGTGCGCACCGCGCGGCGCATTCCCAGCCGTTTTGCAGAACCAAGCAAAGGAGTCGTGGATGTCTGCCCTGTTCGAACCGTTCAAACTCAAGGATGTCACGCTGCGCAACCGCATCGCGGTGCCGCCGATGTGCCAGTACGTCGCCGAAGACGGCGTCGTCAACGACTGGCATCACGTGCATCTGGCCGGCATCGCGCGCGGCGGCGCGGGCCTCGTGATCGCGGAGGCGACCGCCGTGTCGCCGGAAGGCCGCATCACGCCGGGCTGCGCCGGGTTGTGGAACGACGCGCAGGCCGAGGCGTTCGCGCCGTCGGTCGCGGCGATCAAGGCGGCCGGCGCGGTGCCGGGCATCCAGATCGCGCACGCGGGCCGCAAGGCGAGCGCGAACCGCCCGTGGGAAGGCGACGACCATATCGCCGACGGCGATCCGCGCGGTTGGCAGACCATCGCGCCGTCGGCCGTGCCGTTCGGCGCGCATCTGCCGAAGGTGCCGCGTGAAATGACGCACGACGACATCGCCCGCGTGCAGGCCGACTTCGTCGCGTCGGCGCAGCGCGCACGCGACCTCGGTTTCGAATGGCTGGAACTGCACTTCGCGCACGGCTATCTCGGCCAGAGCTTCTTCTCGGTGCATTCGAACCAGCGCACCGACGAATACGGCGGTTCGGCCGAAAACCGCGGCCGTTTCCTCGTCGACACGCTGGCCGCCGTTCGCAAGGTCTGGCCCGAGCATCTGCCGCTGACCGCGCGCCTCGGCGTGATCGAATACGACGGCCGCGACGAAGAGACGCTCGCCGAGTCGATCGCGCTCACGCAGCGGATGAAGCGGGAAGGGCTCGACATGCTGAGCGTGTCGGTCGGCTTCTCGACGCCCACCGCGCAGATTCCGTGGGGCCCGGCGTTCCTCGCGCCGATCGCCGAGCGCGTGCGCCGCGAGGCCGGGCTGCCGGTGTCGTCCGCGTGGGGGATCGACACGCCGCAACTGGCGAACCGCGTGGTGGCGGAACAGCAACTCGATCTCGTGATGGTCGGCCGCGCGCACCTGGCCGATCCGCACTGGCCGTACTACGCGGCCAAGCAGCTCGGCGTCGAGCGTCCGTCGTGGACGCTGCCCGCGCCGTACGCGCACTGGCTCGAACGCTACCGGGTCGCGGACAAGGTGGCGTAAGCGAGGGCATGTCGACGCCGCGCCGCGGCGCTCCGCGCATCGCGCGCGGCGCCGGTCGGGCGCCGATGGATAGAATGGCGGTTCGTCCAGGCCGATGGCCTGCGCGAACCGCCATTTTTTCTTTTCGACAGAGGTGCCATGGGCGCACATGTGCCGTCGTCTCACGATTCCGCCGCGCGGCCGCGCGCGCAACAGATCGCCCGCGTCGCGTTGTATGCGGCGCTGCTGGTGCTTGCGCTGTGGGTGATCCGCGACTTCATTCCCGCCATCGCGTGGGCCTGCGTGATCGCCATCGCGATGTGGCCGCTGCTGAAGCGCTTCGAATCGCATCGGCTGTTCCGCGACCGGCCGACGCTGATCGCGACCGTCATCACGGCGGCGATTTCGCTGCTCGTCGTGCTGCCGGTGGCGGTTGCGACGACCCAGGCGATCGCGCAGGCGCATGACCTGCGCGAGTGGCTGCACACGGTCCAGGACAACGGCATTCCGTTGCCGGACGTGGTCAGCCGGTTGCCGTACGGCGCGGCGCAGATCACCGAATGGTGGCAGGCCAATCTCGGCCATCCGCTGCATGCGGCCACCGCGATGCACGGCGTCAACAGCGAGAAATTCATCGCGTTCGGCCGGCAATTCGGCACGAAGCTCGCGCACGTGCTGCTCGAATTCGGTTTCATGCTCGTCACGCTGTTCGTGATCCTGCGCGCGGGCCACAAGCTGTCGGGTGCGTTGCTGCAGGGCGCGCGGCGCGCGTTCGGGCGCAACGGCGCGGAACTGATCGAGCGGATGGTCGCGGCCGTGTACGGCACGGTGACGGGGCTCGTCGTCGTCGGGCTCGGCGAGGGCGCGCTGCTCGGCGTCGCGTATGCGCTCGCGGGCGTGCCGCATGCGGCGCTGCTCGGGCTCGTCACGGCGGTCGCCGCGATGCTGCCGTTCTGCGCGCCGGTCGTGTTCTGCGGCGCGGCGCTCTGGCTGTTCGTGCAGGGGGCGACCATGTGGGCCGTCGTGGTCGCGGCGCTCGGGTTCATCGTCGTGTTCGTCGCCGAGCATTTCGTGCGGCCGGTGCTGATCGGCGGTTCGACACGGCTGCCGTTCCTGCTCGTGCTGTTCGGCATCCTCGGCGGCGCCGAGACGTTCGGCCTGATCGGGCTGTTCGTCGGCCCGGCGCTGATGACGGTGCTCACGATGCTGTGGGCCGAATGGATCGCTTGAGCGCGCATGCCGTGGCGTCGGCTCGACGCAGCGGTGCGACGACGCGGATGCACACGCACGCGGGTGACGGCTGCAACGATCGCTGACGATTCGGCGGGCGAGGACGCCTGCGATCGCAGGGATCCGGATAACGATCTCTACATTTCTTTTCGATCCGGACCCAAAGGTCGAGTAGCATGGGGCTTTCGATCACGCCGGCATGGCGCAGCAGATTCCCCGAGCATGCGATTGATTTCGATGTCCCGTCCCGCAGCGACGCTGTCCCTGGCCGCCAGCTGCCTGATGTTGCATGGCTGTGCGTGGTTCGACTCGTGGCTGCCGTTTTCGTATTCGCGCACGCCGCTGGCACGGGCCGCGTCGAGGCACGGCGCGACGCGCGCCGACGTCGTCCGCGCCGCCGGCAACCCGCGCAGCGTCTGGATGGTCCGCAACGGCAGCGGTGTCTGCTACAACTATTTCATCGAGCACGGCAACGATCACCGGTCGTACTTCGTCGTGTTCGACAAGGCCGGCGTCGTCACGCAGTACGGCTTCGATTCGTGCATGGACGCCGACCGCAAGGGCACGCTCCAGCCGGGCAAGGCCGCATCGCGCTAGCGCGGCCGCCTGCGCCGCGCGAGCGTGTCACGCACGCGTCACGCGATCGTATCGAGCACGCCGCCGTCGGCGCGCAGCGCGGCGCCCGTCGTGGCCGAGGCGAGCGGCGAACACACGTACACGACCAGGTTCGCGATTTCCTCGGGCAGCGCCGGCCGCTGGATGATCGACGTCGCGCGCTCGGTGCGCACGAAATCCACCGCGACGTCGTCGATGCTGCGGCCCGTTTCGTCGGCCTGCGCCTTCAGCATCGCGCGCACGCCTTCCGACATCGTCGGCCCCGGCAGCACCGAATTGACGGTCACGTTGGTGCCGGCCGCGAGTTTTGCAAGGCCGCGCGCGATCGACAACTGCGCGGTTTTCGTGAACCCGTAATGAATCATGTCGACGGGAATGTTCAGGCCCGATTCCGACGAAATGAACACGATGCGCCCGGCATTGCGTTCGATCATCCCTTTCAGGTAATGCCGCGCGAGCCGTACGCCGGACATCACGTTGATCTGGAAATAATGTTCCCATTCGGCATCGTCGATGTCGAAGAACTGCTTCAGGCCGTAGATGCCCGCGTTGTTGACGAGAATGTCGGCATCCGGCGTGTGCTGCGTGACACGCGCGACGCCGGCCGCATCGGACAGGTCGGCGGCGACGCCGTCGAAGCTTGCGCCGGGCACGGTGTCGCGCAGTTTCTCGAGCGCGGATTGCACCGACGTGTCGCTGCGGCCGTTGACGACGACGCGCGCACCGGCGCGCGCGAGCCCTTCGGCGATCGCGAGCCCGATGCCGGCGGTGGAAGCGGTGACGACCGCGGTCTTGCCTTTCAGATCGATCTGCATGAGCGTGGCGGGGGGAAGAGTGAACGGGAAGCGCCGCGCGTGCCGCGGCGGACGGAATTCAAAGCTTAGGCAAATTCCGGTCAATAGGCCATCTCGCGAGCGCGTCGGCGGCGGTCATGCAGGAATGCCGGGGAGGGAAGTTGTGAGGTGCCGGCGTGGATCTCGGTCGCGAGAGATCCGTGCCGGCTCGGGGCAACCACGCGTGAGATCCGGGTACCGCGCGTGCTTCACCCGCGCGGTACCCGACCGACGACGTATTCGCCGGCCGCGATGGCAGCAGGTCGAATGTCGGCCGGAAAGAGTCGGCGCCACTGCCGATGCTGGCGGATGCCGTGCATGCCGCCAGCCCATTTCGTGACTATTGCCCGCGGAACGGGTGAGCCGTCAACGCCGGAAGGCGAATATCAGGAGCACGTGACGAACCAGTCCCACCAGTAGTATCCGACCAGCTCCTGGGTGCTTCTTTCCAGCGCATAGAGCCCGAAGCACGCGCCAAGCGTTTCTATCCCGCTCTCTCTTGCCTTGGAGCCAATGCTGACGAAAGTCTGCGGCTTCGTCACCGGCGGCAGGCCGTCGCGCGTTTCAGGATTCAGTTGCACGGCGTTCACGTCGAGGAAGTCCTGCGAAAACGGGTTGAATACCTGCTGGCCGAACAGGTGCGAAACCTGATAAATCAGCACCGAGTCATCCACGTTCCCATAGAGGGAGACTGCCCTCAGTGAAACCGTGTCGCCCGGATACAGCGTCAGAACAGGGTCGGCCGGGCCGTTTCCGATCGACCCGCCCCGCGCACCGGTATACAGCAGGCGCACGGCGCGGTGATCGACGGCGATCGGTAATTCGGGCTGCCTGCTCGGATGCGGGTATCTCCACTTGATGTATTCCGTGTCGATTACCGCGAGGATGTCGATTTGCTGCGCGCTCGGGTCGAGCGTGAGGCTTCCAAGATCGGCTGTCATACGGGTGCTCCATTTTGGTTTTGTCGCGGAAGAGGTGCGGCACCCTCCGGGGCGCCGCGCAAGATCTGCCGACTTGAATCGCTCCCGTATCGCTTCGGAGCGAGTTGTCGGCGGCGCTCGCGTCAAGCAGCGGCGGCTTGCCAGACCCAGAAGAAGTAGCCGAACAAGGATTTCCTGTTCTGGCTCCGCGTATAAAGCGCAAAAGACGTGGCGAGGTACTCGGATCCGGCGGATTTTGCGACGGATTCGAATGCCTGTAAGACCTGGGATTGCGCCGAGGTCGCGATGAGGTCCGGCGTTTCGGCAGCGCTCGCCGCGCCAGCCTGTTCGATGGTCACCGCGGCAAACGGAGCGAACACCTGAGCGCCCGAGTATTGCTGGACGTGGTAAATCAGCGCAGCGTCTCCCGAATTGTCGGCCAGCGACGTCCCCATCAGGGATACCTTGTCGCCGACATTCAATTTCAGGCCCAGATTACCGTTTCCCTCCGAACTGCTCACGCCGGGCGCGTGGCCGTTGAGCATGAACAACGCAGTGCTGGCGATGCTGGTCGGGTTCTGCGCGTTCAGGCTCGGATTGGGGTGACTTCTCTTTATGTAATTCGTGTCGATAACTGCAAGAATTTGAATGGACTGAGCGGCTTTTTCCAGATTGATACTGTTCGGATCGACTTTCATTGGAATGCCTCCGTGGTGGGCCAATTGCCCGTGCGGTGCGCGTGGCGCATCGGCGATGCGCTTTTTCAGTATTGGCCATTTATATTGGTTTTAGTACCTGTCAGGTTTGATGGGGGATTTATTTTAATGAAAATTGCTTTTCGCGGGCGAGGTGGGGTCGATGTCGCGGTGTAATCGACTGTAATTGATTTTTATGGATTTTTTCGGTCTGGAATCGGGTTGTTGGGTCTGAATTAAAACGTTCGTCGCCGCGTAATCGACTGTAATTGATTTCGATTGCCGAAGAGGACGATATTGTCCTTGACGCGCCAATGACGCGTCGTCGGATTTAAATTCATAACGCTTAATGAATGGAGATCAGCCATGGCTACCGAAGTCACTCTTGCATCGAGCGCACAGGACATCAACATCATCGCGGTGATCGATACGGAATGGGTCAAGAAAACGTATCCGAATCCGAGCCAGGATCCGAACAAGCCGACGGGCATCGCCCACAATGGCCAGTTCCTGATTTGCACCGGCGCGCGTGGCGTCAAGGGGCAGGGTACGGCCGACCTGGAAATCACCGCATATCCGGGTGACCGCGTCCAGTTCACCGGCGTGTCGATCTACGACAACTCCGACGATGCCGTGATCATCTACAACATCCCGCGCTATCAAGGCGACGAGGTATTCAACCCGTTCGTCTGCAACACCGTCGTCCGCAATGGCGCGGTGGAACCCAACCCGGATTCGGGGAGCCGCAATGGCCTCCCGCCGCTGAAGAAGCAACTCACGTTCGCGACTTTCGACTCGTCGGTCCGGAAAAGCGGCACCGAATATTTCGGCGTTTGCTTCGCGCTTTACAAGCTCGTCGGCGGGCAGAACCAGGAACTGTTCGGCTACTACTGGTGGGATCCGAAGATCTACGTGCCGGCCTGACCCGATCGTCTCGACGTCGGCGCCCGAGCAGGCGGAAACGCCTGTAGGCGGGTACAGGGCGCGATGTCCCGGCCCAAGCGCGACATCGTGTCGGGCGCCGGCGACGGGCAGGATCGTGCCCACGATCATCGTCGTGGGCACGATTCAACCGAACATCGAAGCCGGACGGTGCGGTTGCGCGGCGCCGCACAGTCTTGTACGGTGAGCACTCGTCCGAACCGGAGCCCGCCGCGTGAACCGTACCGCCAACCGATCCACCGTACCGTCGCCGTTCTGGCGCGATACCGCGCTGCCGTTCATCGAGGCGCGCACGGTCGACGACGGGCGTGCGATCTGCTATGCGAAGCACACGCACGACACGCTGTCGGTGGGCGCGATCGTCGGCGGCACGAGCACGTACGTAAACGGTGCGACGAACGCGCACGTCGGCCGCGGCGTGCTCGTGATCATCGATCCGGAGCAGGTACACGCCTGCAATCCCTACGGCCCGGATGCGTGGGCATACCGGATGGTCTATGTCGACGTGCCGTGGCTCGCGCGGCTCCAACACTCGCTGGGGCACGATCCGAACCGCGATTTCCACGGGTTTTCGCCGAAGTGGACCGACCGCGGCGACCTGTTCGCGCAATTTGGCGGCTTCTATCGCACGCTCGTATCGCCCGGCATCGATGCGCTCGGCAAGGAAAGTGCGGCGGTCGAATTCTTCACGGCGCTGCACGGCGCGCTCGACCGTGAGCTGCCCGACCGGCGGCCGGGAGACGACAACGCGAAACTCGCGCGCGCGGCCGACTACATCGCCGCCCATTGCCGCGAGTCCGTCACGCTCGATGCGATCTGCGCGGCGGCCGACCTGTCGCCGTCGTACCTGATCCGCGCGTTCAATGCGCGTTACGGGATGACGCCCCATGCGTTCCTGATCGATCGGCGCGTGCAGTACGGCCGCACCGAGTTGCGCCGCGGCCGGCCGATCGCCGAAGTCGCGCTCGACGCCGGCTTTGCGGACCAGGCGCATTTCCAGCGCGCATTCCGGCGGATCGCGGCCGCGACGCCCGGACAGTATCGCAGCGCGATGCGCTGACCGGCGAAGCCGCTACACGTCCAGCAGGAACAGCGCGCTGCCCGCGAGCAGCAGCGCCATCAGCCGGTTGAACACGCGCATGCGCCGTGCGTTCGCGAGCCGGTGCCGCAACGACGCGCCCGCATAGCCCCAGCATGCGATCGACGCGAAGCAGATCACCAGATACAGCGCGGCGAACTGCCAGACCTGCGCGCGGTCGCCATCGGCCGCATATGCGCCCATCGCGGCCACGCACGCGAGCCATGCCTTCGGATTGAGCCACTGCATCGCCGCGCCGGACGCCGCCGACGGGCCGGCCACGTGCGGATCGGCCGACAGCCGGCCGTCGTCGAGCGCGAGCCGCAGCGCCATGTACAGCAGGAACGCGATTCCCGACCACTGCGTGGCCGTCGTCAGCACGGGCCAGCGCGCGAGCGCCGCGTGCAGGCCGAGGCCGATCAGCAGGAACAGCGCGACGAAGCCGAGCGTCGCGCCGGCCGCGTAGCGCAGGCTCGCGCCGAGGCCGTGGCGGGCGCCCGCGCTGAGCGCGACGATGTTGACGGGACCGGGGGTGATCGACGAGGCGAGCGCGAACGCGGCCATCGAAACCAGCATGCTCATCAGGTGTCTCCATGCGACATGTCGAAAGTCGTATCGAGACTACGGGCGCCGCGTCGGCCCGTATTGAAGAAAACTGCCCTCGGCGGCGCGCGACCGCCGTCAGTGCAGCGCGCGCGGCGCGTGCGCCGGCCGCGCGTCGCGCGGACCAGACGGATTGGCCGAATCGGCCGAATCCACCGCGCCGGCGACATCGGCCGGCCGCAGCGGCCCGCCCGAGCAGGGTTGCGTCGATACCGAGAAGCCGAACGTGTTGACGCCGCCCGAGCACGCGACGAACACGCCGCCGCCGTGCATTTCGGCCACGGCCTTGACGATCGACAGCCCGAGCCCGTGGTTTTCCTTGCTGTTCGCGCGCGCTTCCTCGAGCCGGTAGAAGCGCTCGAACACATGCGAGCGCAGCACCGGATCGATCGGCTCGCCGGGGTTCGACACGGCCATTTCGACGAGCGTGTCGCGGCGCGTGATCGTCACGTTCAGCGTCGCGCCGGGCGCCGAATGCTGGATCGCGTTGATCAGCAGGTTCGTCATCGCGCGGCGGAACAGCGACGGATCGACGGCCGCGCGCGCATCGCCGTGCAGTTCGGCGCGCAACCGCGCCTCGTCGAGCGGAATTTCGAGGAAGTCGAGCATGCGCCGCACCTCGTCGGCGAGCGATACGTCCTTCAGGTCGGTCGCGCGTTCGCCGCGGTCGCTGCGCGACAGGAACAGCATGTCGTTGATGATCACGCGCAGCCGCTCGAATTCCTCGAGGTTCGACTGCAGCGTCTGGCGCATCCGGTCGACCGAGCGGTCGCGGCTCGTCAGCGCGACCTGGGTCTGGCCGATCAGGATGCTGATCGGCGTGCGCAGCTCGTGCGCGACGTCCGCGTTGAACGCTTCGAGCCGCGCGTAGGTTTGCTGGATCCGTTCGAGCGCGCCGTTGAACGACGTCGCGAGATCGCGCAGCTCGGTCGGCAGCGCGTCGGTGTGCAGCCGCTGGCGGCGGTTCGTCGCGCTCACGCTCGCCGCGTCCTGCGACAGCCGGTCGAGCGGCGCGAGCCCGAAGCGCGCGACCGCGCGGCTCAGCAGCAGCGTGATGACGGTGGCCGTCGCGATCAGCGCGGCCAGCGTCCAGCCGAAGCGGCGCAGCATCCGCTGCGTCCGTTCGCACGACGTCGCGACCACCAGTTGCAGCGTCGGCCGCTCGCCGGCGCCGGCCAGCGTGATGGTTTTCGTCATCACCGCGTAGCTGCTGTCGTTGAGCTGGTAGCGCTGGAACGCGCCGAACGGCGGGTCGAGCGGCACGCCGTCGACGGGGCTGCCGAAGCGGAACGCGGGGTTGTCGCTGATCACCTGGTAGTGCGTCGAGCCGTCGGGCGGCTCGAGATCGGCGAGCTTTTCCTGCATCAGGCGGCCGCGCGCGGCCGTGGTCGCGTGCGACACGATCATCTGGGCGACCTTGGCGCGCGTGTCGATCGTCGCGCGCAACTCGGCGAACAGCTGGCGCTCCATCATCACGAACAGCCCGCAGCCGACCAGCGTGAACACGAGCAGCGACACGATGCCGAACATCGCCGAAAGCCGGAGGATGATCGAGCGTTTCATGCGCGCCGCTCCGCGTCGCCGTCCTCGCGCGCTTCGAGCACGTAGCCCATCCCGCGGATCGTGTGCAGCAGCTTGTCCGCGAACGGGCCGTCGAGCTTCGCGCGCAGGCGCTTGATCGCCGTTTCGACGACGTTCGCATTGCTGTCGAAGTTCACGTCCCACACGAGTTCGGCGATGGTCGTCTTCGACAGCACCTCGCCGCTGCGCCGCGCGAGCACGCCGAGCAGCTGGAATTCCTGCGCGGTGAGGTCGAGCCGCGTGCCGTCGCGGGTCGCGCGGCGGCCGATCAGGTCGACGCGCAGGTCGCCGATCGAGATCAGCGTCGATTCCTGCACGCGGGCGCGGCGCGTCAGCGCGCGCAGCCGTTCGATCAGCTCGAGGAACGAGAACGGCTTGGTCAGGTAGTCGTCGGCGCCGCCGCGCAAGCCGCGCACGCGGTCGTCGACGCGATCGCGCGCGGTCAGCATGATGACGGGCGTCTGCTTCTGCGCGCGCAACGCACGCAGCACGCCGAAGCCGTCGAGCTTCGGCAGCATCACGTCGAGCACGACCACGTCGTAGTCGAATTCGACGGCTTTCCACGCACCGTCCTCGCCGTCGAGCGCGGTGTCGACGACCCAGCCTTCCTCGGTCAGGCCGCTCTTCAGGTATTCGACGACTTTCGGTTCGTCTTCGACGATCAGCACTTTCATGTTGGTTTTCCGCGTAACCGGTTAAGGGCGGGTCAAGGGCCGACACCCGCGCCGCGCTGCGGGGGCTGCCGACGCGACGTCGGACGGCGCCGGGCCACTCTCGGTGCCACCGTCCCAGCCGCCGCCGAGCGCCTTCGCGAGAAACACGACGAGCGCCGCGCGCTGGCCCTGGATCTGCACGGCCTGGCGCTCGCTCGTCAGCAGTTGCTGCTGGGCCGTCAGCACGTCGATGAACGGCGTCAGGCCGCCCGCGTAGCGATCCTGCGCGAGCGACACGAGCTTGCGTGCGTCGTCGACGGCCGCGGAGGCCTGCTGCGCGGCCTGCGCGAGCACCGACAGGCCGGTCACCGCATTTTGCACCTCCTGGAACGCGGTGAGCACGGTCTGCCGGTAGCTGGCCTGCGCGGCGACGTAGCCGGCCTGCGCGAAATCGACGCCGGCCTTCAGCTTGCCGCCTTCGAACAGCGGCTGGCTGAGCGACCCGCCGACCGACCACAGCAGCGCCGGCACGGTGAACAGGCCCGCGAAGCGCGTCGCGTCCCAGCCGAGGTCCGGCGACAGCGTGATGCGCGGGAAATACGCGGCGCGCGCGACGCCGATCTGCGCGTTCGCGGCGGCCATCGCGCGCTCGGCCGACGCGACGTCGGGGCGCCGCTGCAGCAGGTCGCTCGGCATGCCGGTCGGCAGCGCGGGCGCGTTGATCGGCACCACGCGCGGCGGCAGCGAGAATTCGGGGGCGGGCGCGCCGACCAGCGTCGCGATCGCGGTTTCAACCTGCGCGCGCTGCTGGATCAGCAGTTGCGCCTGCGTGCGCGTCGCGTCGAGCTGCGCGCGCTGCTGCAGCAGATCGAGCCCCGATACCGCGCCGAGGTCGTGGCGCGCGCTCACGTAATCCAGCGCCTTCTGCTGCAGATCGATCGAACGCTTGACGACGTCGATCTCGGTGTCGAGTTCGCGCAACGCGAAATAGCTCGACGCGAGATCGGCGCTCAGCACGAGGCGCGCGTTCGCGAAATCGTCGCGCGCCTGCTCGGAGCTGGCCTGCGCGGCTTCGACGCTGCGCCGCACGCGGCCGAACAGGTCGAGTTCGTAACTGACCGCCGCGCCGACCTGGATCTCGTTCTGCACGGTCGACATGCTGCGCGTCGCGTAGTTGGTCTGCGGCCGGTCGGCGGAGATCTTGAAGCGCTGGCCGCTCGCGTTCAGGCCGACGGCCGGATACTGGGCGGACGCGACCGACGCGAGCGTCGCCTTCGCCTGGTCGTAGCGCGCGGCCACCGCCTTCAGGTTCTGGTTGTTGCGCAGCGCGTCGGCTTCCAGCGCGTCGAGCTGCGCGTCGCCGAACGCGGTCCACCAGACCGGATCGAGCGGCGCGCGGGCCGGCGCGGCCGGCTGCCAGTATTGGTCGGCCGGATCGAGCCGCCACGTGGCCGGTGTATCGACGGGCGGGCGCCGGTAATCCGGGCCGACCGTGCAGCCGGCGACGGCGGCGGCCGCAACGATGGCGGCGAGCGCCACGGGCCGCACGCGCGTGCGCATCGCGCTCACGATTTCGCTCCCGCGACCGCGGAGGCCGGCTGCGCGGCCGGCGCCTGCACGACGACCCGGTCGCCGTTCGCGAGCGCGTCGCTCGGGTTCGCGACGAGGCGGTCGTTCGGCGTGATCGCCCCGTCGACTTCGAGCGTCTGGCCGATCGTGCGCACGACCGTCACCTGCTTCAGGTGGACCTGGCCGTTCGCATCGACGGTCGCAACCGTCGGGCCTTCGGCGCGGAACAGCAGCGTATTGGCCGGCACCTGCAGGCGGCCGACCGGCGTCATCGGCAGCGTCGCCTGCACGTACGCGCCGGGCAGCAGCCGTCCGTCCGGGTTCGGCAGCGTGATCTCGATCTGCAGCGAACGCGTCGCGACGTCGATCGCCTGCGACGTGCGCGTGATCGTCCCGTCGAAGGTTCGACCCGGCAGCTCGGCCTGCGCGACGCTCACGTGCTGGCCGACCTTCACCTGCTGCGCATACGCCTGCGGCACCTGCACGTACAGGCGCAGCCGGTCGGCCTGCACGACCGTGAACAGCGCGCGGCCCGCGTTGCCGGAATTGACGAGATCGCCGACGTCGACGTTGCGCTGCGTGACGATCCCGTCGATCGGCGCGACGATCCGCTGGAAGCCCTTCAGTTCGGTGAGGCGGCGCATGTTCGCATCGGCCGCCGCGAGGTTCGCGGTGCCCTGGTTGAACGCGCCTTGCCGGTCGTCGAGTTCCTGTTGCGACACCGCATCGCGCTGGCGCAACTGCTGCGCGCGGTCGAACGACGTCTTCGCGAGCGCGAGCGCGGCTTGCGCCTGCTGACGTTGCGCGGTGGCCTGCGCCAGTTCCTGGTTCAGCTCCGGCGTATCGAGTTCGGCGAGCGTTTGCCCCTGCTTCACGTGCGCGCCGATATCGGCCTGCCAGCGCAGCACGTAGCCGCTGGCGCGCGCATGGATCGGCGCCTCGACGAAGCCGCGCAGCGTGCCGGGCAGCGTCAGCTTGCCGCCGGTGGCCGCGTCGACCGGATGCACGACGTTCACGTACTGGCGCGTGTTCTGCTCGGCGACCGCGTCGAGCCGGTTGCGGTTCAGCCCGTTGACGATCAGCGTGCGCGCGGCGCCGGCGGCCAGCAGTACGCCGATCACGATCAGGACGACCCGTCCGCGTCGCGACACCGACGCGCGCGTCGGCAGGTGCATGCCGTGTTCGTCCACCTGGATGCCGACGGCGCTGTGATGTTTCTCTTCCATGAATTCAACCAATTCAACCGGGTAGTGGGGCGAAAGTCAGTGTCCGGCCTGGCGCGCGCGCCGACGGGCCAGCCGTGAATGCACGCCGCCGAACACGAGCGGCACGAACAGCAAGGTCGAAACGGTCGCGAACAGCAGCCCGCCGATCACCGCGCGGCCGAGCGGCGCGTTCTGCTCGGCGCCTTCGCCGAGACCGAGCGCCATCGGCACCATCCCGATGATCATCGCGAGCGCCGTCATCAGCACCGGCCGGATCCGGGTCGCGCCGGCCTCCAGCGCGGCCGTGAGCGGCGGCGCGCCGGCCGCGAGCCGTTGCCGCGCGAACGACACGACCAGGATGCTGTTCGCGGTCGCGACGCCGACCGTCATGATCGCGCCGGTCAGCGCGGGCACGCTCAGGTGCGTGCCGGTGACGAACAGCATCCACGCGATGCCGGCGAGCGCGGCCGGCATCGCGCTGATGATGATCAGCGGATCGAGCCACGACTGGAAATTGACGACGATCAGCAGGTAGACGAGCACGATCGCCATCGCGACGCCCGCGCCGAGGCCGAGATACGACGTGCGCATCGTCTCGATCTGGCCGCGCATCGCGAGGGCGGTGCCGCGCGGCAGCGTCGCGCGCGCGTCGGACACGATGCGGTCGATCTCGCCCGCGACCGCGCCGAGGTCGCGGCCCTCGACGCTCACGTACACGTCGATCGCCGGGCGGATGTTGTAGTGCGTGATCACGGCCGGGTTCACGGTACTGCGGACCTGCACCAGGTTGCCGAGCAGTTGCAGCGGCGCGCCGGCGCGGCCGCTGGCGGAGATCGGCGTGCCGAGCAGGTCGTCGACCGACGACAGGTTGTATTGCGGGGTCTGGATCTGCAGCGGGTACTGGACGCCGGTGCGCGGGTTGATCCAGAACGACGGCGTCGTCTGCGAACTCCCCGACAGCGAGATCAGCATGTTCTGCGCGACGTTCTGCGCGGAGAGATTGAGCTGCTGCATGCGCGTACGGTCCATGTCGGCCAGCAGGGTCGGCTCGTCGTTGCGTTGCAGCACGTGCACGTCGACGGCGCCGGGGATTTGCCTGATCTTTTTCATCAGGCTGCTCGCAATGGTCATGTTACTCGCGAGATCGTTGCCGAGCACCTGCACGTCGATCGCGGCCGGCTGCCCGAAGTTGAGGATCTGCGTGATGATGTCCGACGGCTGGAAGAAGAACTCGACGCCCGGGAAGCGCTGCGGCAGCAGCGTGCGCAGCGTCTGTACGTAGTGCCCGGTCGCGCGGTGGCCGGGCTTCAGCGCGATCAGCAGCTCGCCGTCGAGCGTGCCGATCGTGCCCGCGTTGCTGTACGACAGGTTGATGCCGCTCACCGGCAGGCCGAGGTTGTCGACGATCGCGCCGAGCTCGTCGGGCGGCACGGTTTCGCGGATCACGCGCTCGACCTGATCGGCGAGGCGCGCGGTTTCCTCGATCCGGTAGCCGGTCGGTGCGCGCATGTGCAGCCGGATGTTGCCGGAATCGGCGTTCGGGAAGAAATCGCGGCCGAGCATGAACACGAGGCCGGTCGACAGCACGCAGAAGCCGAGGAAGCACAGCGCGTAGAAGCGGCGGCGCACGAGCAGGATGCTGAGCAGCACGATGTACCACGCGCGCAGCCGCTCGAACGCATGGTTGAACGCGTGATGGATGCGGGCGAAGCGCGACGCCGAATGGTCGGCACCGGTGTGCGCCTGCTGCGGGCGGAACAGCAGCATCGCGAGCGTCGGCACCAGCGTGCGCGACAGCACGTACGACGCGAGCATCGCGAACACCACGGCTTCCGCGAGCGGCACGAACAGGAAGCGCGCGACGCCCGTCAGGAAGAACATCGGCACGAACACGATGCAGATGCACAGCGTCGACACGAGCGCGGGCACCGCGATCTCGCCCGCGCCTTCGAGGATCGCGTCGTGCAGGTTCGTACCGAGATGGAGGTGCCGCTCGATGTTCTCGATCGTGACGGTCGCGTCGTCGACGAGAATGCCGACCGCGAGCGCGAGCCCGCCGAGCGTCATGATGTTGATGGTCTCGCCGAGCGCGGACAGCGCGATCAGCGACGTGAAGATCGACAGCGGAATCGAGATCGCGATGATCAGCGTGCTGCGCCAGTTGCCGAGGAACAGCAGGATCATCATCGCGGTCAGCACGGCGGCGATCAGCGCCTCGTGGATCACGCCCTGGACGGCCGCGTTGACGAACACCGACTGGTCGAACAGCGGCGTGATCGTGAGCCCCTCGGGCAGCGTCGGGACCACCTTCGGCAGCAGCGCCTTCAGGTCCGACACGACCTTGAGCGTCGACGCGTCGCCGCTTTTCAGGATCGAGATCAGCACGCCGCGCTGGCCGTTCTGGCGCACGACGTTGGTCTGCGGCGCGAAGCCGTCGCGGACCGACGCCACCTCGCGCAGGTAGGTCGTCGCGCCGTTGACGGTCTGGACCGGCAGGTCGTTGATGTCGGCGACGGTATCGGCGGACGCGTTCGTGTCGATCCGGTATTCGGTCTGGCCCATCTTCGCGGTGCCGGTCGGCAGCACGAGATTCTGCGCGTTGACCGCGTTGACGATGTCGGCCGGCGTGAGGCCCTTCGCGAGCAACGCCTGCGGATCGAGGTCGATCGCGACCACGCGGGTGCGCCCGCCGTACGGGAACGGGATCTGCGCGCCCGGCACGGTGATCAGTTGCGGGCGCAGGAAGTTGAGCGCGATGTCGGCAAGCGACTGTTCGCTGAGCGTCTTGCTCGACAGCCCGAGCTGGATCACCGGAATGCTCGACGCGGAATAGGTGATCACGAGCGGCGGCGTCGCGCCCTGCGGCATCTGCCGCACGATCGCCTGCGCGGACGAGACCGTCTGCGCGATCGCCGTCTGCACGTTCGCGCCCGGTTGCAGAAACACCTTCACGACCGCGATGCCGGGCAGCGACGTCGATTCGACGTGCTGGATGTTGTTGACGGTCGTCGTCAGCACCCGCTCATGTACGGACGTGATGCGGTTCGTCATCTCCGTCGCGGAGAAGCCGTTGTAATTCCAGATCACGCTGATCACCGGGATGTTGATCGCGGGCAGCACGTCGACCGGTGTGCGCATCAGCGCAAGCGGGGTGGCCAGCATGATCATGATGGCCATCACGATGAACGTGTAGGGGCGCCTGAGCGCGAGATTGACGATCCACATGGAGGCGGCGGGACAGGCGGTGATCGGGCGGCGGTGAAGGGAACCCGAATGATAGGCGTCGGCCCGGCACGGGTTACTGTCGCGAAACTGGCGGAATCGTCAGGTTGAGGCGCGCGGGCCGTCGGCCGATTCCGCAGACGGAATGCGCCGCCGCGATCGCGACGGTTTCGCGTATCGGGCGGCGCTCACAGCTGCTCCATGCCGAAGCGGGCGAGCGCATCGAGATCGACGACGTCGATCTGGTTGTACGCGAGCCGCAACGCGCCGAGCTTCTCGAGTTGCTGCAGCGCCTGGTTGATCCGCTGGCGCGACACGCCGACGAGCATCCCGAGTTCCTCCTGCGAAATCGACAACGACGGGCCGGTATCCGGGTACAGCGCGGGGTTGAAGAGCTGCGCGAGCGCCTGCGCGACGCGCGCGTCGACGTCGAGCAGCCGGCTGTTCTGGATCGACGCGATGAATTCGCCCATCCGGTTGTTCAACTGATGGATCACGAAGCGCGTGAACGGCAGGCTCGTGTCGAGCAGCGCATGGAACGTGTCGACCGGCACGAACAGCACGGTCGAGCGCTGGATCGCGACGACCTCGTACTTGCGCAGCTCCCGCTTGATCACGCTGCCTTCGCCGAACCAGCCGCCCGACGGCACGCCGGAGAACGTGCAGCCGCGCCCCGACACGTTGAAGATCGCGAGCTTCAGCAGCCCCTGATGGACGCCGATCCAGTATGCGGAAGGCGCGAGCCGGTGCGCGATCACGTCGCCGGCTTCGCACTGTTCGACGTGCGACTGGGCCAGCACGAGCGCCTGGTGCTCGGGCGCCAGCGTGCGGAACCACGCGCATTGGCCGAACAGCGTCGCCAGCGGCGGCAGCGGGCCCGGTGCGGGAGGCGGGTCGGCCGGGGCGGCGGCCGCGTCGGGATGGTCGTGCATGGGTGCGGGTTTGCGAGGATAGGGATAACGCGCAGCGCTCGAGCGGCACTCTGTCGTTTCGATGACAGACGGCTCACAATAGCGCCCGTTAGGCTGTCGGCAATTGAACCACATCAAAACGATCCGGGGTGCATGCGCCCCGGTGGACAGAACACGGGAGACAGGATCATGACGCAGATGTTCGAGGCCGGGCTCGGCCGCCGCGATGCCAATTACGTGCCGCTCACGCCGATCGATTTCCTGATCCGGGCGGCGGAAGTCTACGGCGAGCGCCTCGCGATCGTGCACGGCGACGTGCGGCGCACGTGGGGCGAGACCTGCACGCGCGCGAAGCAGCTGGCGAGCGCGCTCGCGCAGGCCGGCGTCGGGCGCGGCGACACGGTCGCGGCGCTGCTGCCGAACATCCCGGCGATGGTCGAGGCGCACTTCGGCGTGCCGATGGCCGGCGCCGTGCTGAACACGATCAACACGCGGCTCGACGTGTCGTCGGTGCTGTTCATGCTGCGTCACGGCGAGGCGAAGGTGCTGATCGTCGACACCGAATACGCGGAGGTCGCGCAGCGCGCGGCGCTCGAGGTGCCGGGCCTGAAGATCGTCAGCGTGGCCGACGCGCTGCCGGCCGACCCCGACCGTTTCGCGGGCGCGACCGACTACGAGACGTTCGTCGCCGGCGGCGACCCCGACTACGCGTGGACGCCGCCCGCCGACGAATGGGAGGCGATCGCGCTGAACTACACGTCGGGGACGACCGGCGACCCGAAGGGCGTCGTCTACCACCATCGCGGCGCGTACCTCGCGGCGATCAGCAACATCCTCGAATGGGACATGCCGAAGCACGCGGTGTATCTGTGGACGCTGCCGATGTTCCACTGCAACGGCTGGTGTTTCCCGTGGGCCGTCGCGGCGCGCGCGGGCGTGAACGTGTGCCTGCGCAAGTTCGATGCGAAGACCGTGTTCGACCTGATTCGCCGCGAGCGCATCACGCACTACTGCGGCGCGCCGATCGTGCAGAGCGCGATCGCGAACGCGCCGGCCGAGTTCCGCGCGGGGATCGACCATACGGTGCACGCGATGGTCGCGGGCGCGGCGCCCGCGCCGGCCGTGATCGCGAAGATGAAGGAGATCGGCTTCGACCTGCTGCACGTGTACGGGCTGACCGAGGTCTACGGCCCGGCGACCGTCTGCGCGAAGCAATCGCACTGGGACGCAGTGTCCGACGAGGAGCGCGCGCGGCTGAATGCGCGCCAGGGCGTGCGCTACCACCTCGAAGCGGGCGCGACGGTGCTCGACCCGGACACGATGACGCCGGTGCCGGCCGACGGCGAGACGCTCGGCGAGATCATGTTCCGCGGCAACATCTGCATGAAGGGCTACCTGAAGAACCCGAAGGCGACCGACGAGGCGTTCCACGGCGGCTGGTTCCATACCGGCGATCTCGCGGTGCTGATGCCGGACGGCTATATCCGGATCAAGGATCGCAAGAAGGACATCATCATCTCGGGCGGCGAGAACATCTCGAGCATCGAGGTCGAGGACGCGCTGTACCGGCATCCGGCGGTGGCCGTGGCGGCCGTCGTCGCGATGCCCGACCCGAAGTGGGGCGAGGTGCCGTGCGCGTTCGTCGAACTGCGCGAAGGCGCGAGCGCGACCGAGGCGGAGATCGTCGCGCACTGCCGGCAACTGCTCGCGGGCTTCAAGGTGCCGAAGGCCGTGCGCTTCGGTGAGCTGCCGAAGACGTCGACCGGCAAGATCCAGAAGTTCCAGTTGCGCCACGCGGTCGGCTCGGACAAGGCGATCGACCTGGCCGGCGACAAGAAGTAGTCGAGGCCCGGCCGCGGCCGATCGCCCGCCGTCGGTCACGCGTCGCGTTCGAGCCGGAACACGCTGACCGCGTCCGACAGTTGCGCGGCCTGGTCGCGCAGCGCGACGGCCGCGCGCTCGGCATCCGAGATCAGCCGCGCATTCTGCTGCGTCGCGTCGCCGATCTGCGTGACGGCCAGGTTCACCTGCTCGATGCCGGTCGATTGCTCGCGCGACGCGGCGCTGATCTCGCCGATCAGCGTGCGCACCTGGTCAACCCGCGCGACGATGTCGCGCATCGTGCCGCGCGCGGCGTCCGCGATCCGGTAACCCTGTTCGACGGTCGTCGACGATTCGGTGCTCAGTGCGTCGATTTCCTTGACCGCGGCCGCGCTGCGTTGCGCGAGCGCGCGCACCTCGGCCGCGACCACCGCGAAGCCCTTGCCGTGTTCGCCCGCGCGGGCGGCTTCGACGGCCGCGTTCAGCGCGAGGATGTTGGTCTGGAACGCGATGCCTTCGATCGCGCCGGTGATCTCGGCGATCCGGCGCGTCGCGCGGCCGATGTCGTCCATCGTCGCGACCACGCGCTGCACCGCGGCGTCGCCGTTCGTCGCGGCGGCCGACGCGTCCGCGACCAGCGCGTTGGCTTGCGCCGCGTGCTCGGCACTCTGCTGCACGGCGGCGGTGATCTGCTCCATGCTGGCGGCCGTCTGTTCGACGCTGCTGGCCTGCGTCGCGATCCGCGCGGCGATGTCGCCGCTGCCGGCCGCGATGCCGACCGTGCCGTGCGCGATGTCGGCGGCGCTGTTGCGCACTTGCGCGACGATCCGCGCGAGGCCGTCGCCGATCCCGTCGACCGCCTGCACGAGCCGGCCGATCTCGTCGTTGCCCGTGCCGCCGGGCGCGCCGCCCGCGCCGTCGCGGATGCGCACGCTGAGGTCGCCCGCCGCATAGCGTTCGGACGCGCGCGCGGCGGCTTCCAGCGGCCGGCTCACCACGCGTCGCACGACGATGACAAACAGCGTCGCGAACGCCGCGACGAGCACGGCGCCGATGATCAGGAAGCGGTTGCGGGTGGCGCGCATGGTGGCAAGCAGCTCGTCGTCGAGCGCAACGCCGCCGACGAGCCATTGCCACTGCGGAATCGTCGTGAACGACACGAATTTCGCGCTCGGCCCGCCGTCGTGCGCGGCGGGATCGGTCGACGTGTACGCGAGCCGGCCTTCGCCGGCCGCCAGCATCTGCGCGTAGGGCGCACGCGTGTCGTCGGCGCGCTGGCCGGCCGCATCGGGATGCACGACGAAGGTGCCGCGCGACGGACCTTGCGATGCATCGAGCACGAAGTAGTAGCCGTTGTCGCCGATCTTCAGTGCGCGGATGCCGTCTTCGACGAGCTTGAGCTCGGCGCCGATGTCGAGGCCGACGAACAGCGCGCCGATCACGCGGCCGCCCGCATCGGTCACCGGTTTGTACTGCGTGATGTACGGCCGGCCGAACAGCTTCGCGAGGCCCGTGTAGCTGCGCCCGGCGACGAGCGGCGCATACGCGGGGCCGGCGCGGTCGAGCTTCGTGCCGACGGCGCGCGCGCCGTCCTGCTTCTTCAGCGACGTCGTGATGCGCACGAAATCGTCGCCGTCGCGCGCGAAGATCGTCGCGATCGCGCCGCTTTTCTTCAGGAACTGGTCGGGAATCGAGTAATCGAGGTCGAGCGGCTGGCCGCCCGCGAGAAGCGTCGGCGCGGCCACGCCGCCGATATCGACGGTGCGCGCCGGGTCGAGCGTGAAATCGGCCGGCAGGAAACTCGCGAACAGCGACATCGAGCGGTTGGCTTCGGCGCTCAACGCCTGGTCGAACAGGTCGACCATCGCGCGGATCGACTGCTCCTTGTCGGCGATCCGCTGATGCGCTTCATCGGCGAGCTGCTGGCCGGCGAAATGGGCGAGCGTCCACGCAAACACGGTAAACAGCAAGGCGACGAGCGCGCACGCGAGCGCGGCCAGACGCGCGCCGACGCTCACTCGGCCCAATTGGGTCATTCTCATGAGACATCCTGAGTGGGAGTGAGAGGAGGCGGAACGCACGCGTCACCGCTCGTGGTCCCGTTAATACGGCAACTTTCGCGAAATCTTTAGCGGATGTCGCGGATCACGGGCCCGCAGGCGGGCGAAGGGGAAGCGGAGGTCAGTGCGTGACGAGCCACGCGACGGCCAGATAGCGGCCGACTTTCGCGATCGTCACGATGACGAGGAAGGTCGGCAGCGGCTCGCGCAGCACGCCGGCGATCATCGTCAGCGGATCGCCGATCACCGGCGCCCAGCTCAGCAGCAGCGACCAGCGGCCGTAGCGCGCATACCAGCGCTCGGCGCGCGCGAGCGCGGACGGTTTGACCGGAAACCAGCGGCGCTCGCGAAAATGCTCGATGCCGCGGCCGAGGGCCCAGTTGATCGCCGAGCCGGCGACGTTGCCGACGCTCGCGACCAGCACCAGCGCCCACGCGGGTTCGCGCCCGGCGAGCAGCAGGCCGGCGAGCACGGCTTCGGACTGGAGCGGAAACAGGGTCGCGGCGACCATCGACACGGCGAACAGGCCGCCGTAAGTGAGCAATTCGGACATCGCGCGATTGTACCGGCCGTGCGGCGGCCGGCTCCGGTCACGCGGTCATCGGCTCACGATCTCATGCGGCATCCGCCGTGCCGAACAGCAGGTGCGAGATCACCGACTTGTCGACCGGTTCGTCGTTGAGCGTGCTGGCGAGCAGTTCGCCCGCGAGCTGCTGCGGCGAGAACACCATGTCGGGCTTCAACAGCCGCAGCCGTTCGAGGTTGCGCTGCTGGTTCACGAGCGCGACCGTGCGCACCGTCGGTGCGATCTCGCGGATCGCGAGGATGATGAATGCGTTTTCGGCGTCGTCCGAACGCAGCGCGAGCACCGCGCGGGCGGTCGCCGCGCCGGCGCTCTCGAGTACCGCATGGTCGGTCGCATCGCCGACGATCAGGTCGGTCGCGGCCGGATAGTTGTGCTCGACGCCGGCCGGCACGACGACGGTCACCGCGTAGCCGCGCTTGCGCAGCCCGTCGTGCACCGCATGCGCGACGGGCGTCGCGCCGACGATCAGGAAATGATGCTTGCGGATCACGTTCGAAATGCCTCCCTTGACGATCCGTTTCAGATTGCCGCCGATCACCGGGCCGACGACCGCGCTGATCGACGTCGCGAACACCGTGATGCCGAGCACGATCACCGACGCGGTGAACAGGCGTGCGGTCGGCGCGTGCGGGACGATGTCGCCGTAGCCGACGGTCGACATCGATACGATGGAGAAATAGACGGCGGTGGCGAGATCGTGGACGGGCGGCGTGAATTCGTCGCCGAGATAGAGCACGCCGAAGGTCGCGTAGATCAGCAGCGACACGATGCTCAGCAACGCGAACAGGCTGCTGGCGGCGATGCTCGCGCGGTCGAAGTGCCGCCAGTAGTACAGCAGCGCGACGACCAGCACGGCCGTATAGACGAACACCGCGTGGCTGCGATAGCCGCCGAGCACGCTGATGGCGGCCGCCGCGACCAGCAGCAGGATCGACAGCACCCACGCGACGCGGGCGCGCAGCACGATGCCGATGGCCATCGTCGCGAGGCCGGCCGCGACGACCACCTGCGGCAGCACGACGAGCCCCATGTTGTCGACGAGGTTCAGCGCATCGGCGAGCCAGGCGCGATGCAGGCCGAGCCGCGCGTGCTCGACGACGGGGCGCAGCACCATGAGTGCATCGAGCGCGAGCAGGAGGGCGAGATACCAGTGTAGGCCGATCGGCGCGAACAGGCGCCGCAGGCGGGTAGTGACGTGCTTCATTCAGTCGCCCGGCAGGGCATGTCCAACGAACCAGCCGCTACCCTAAAGCATTCGGCGTTCGGCTGCTTTTTCGCGGGGCCCGATGGTTGCCGCCACGGAGCCGGCACGCCGGCCGTTCAGTTCCAGCCGACCATGATCGCGCCCATCCCGACGAGCAGCCCGCCCGTCACGCGGTTCATGGCCCGCATCCGCGCCGGCCGCTGCAGCGCGCGGCTCAGCCGGTGCGAGAACAGCGCCATCGACGCGACGCCGCCCGCGAACAGCAGCGCGAACGTCGCGGCGAGCAGCAGGTATTGAAGGTTCAGGCTCCAGTCGGCAGTCGGGCTGATGAACTGCGGAAAGAACGACGGAAAGAACAGCAGCGTCTTCGGATTCAGCCCGGAAGTCGCGACGCCGCGCCAGAACAGCGCGCGTCCGGAGTCGGCGTCCGGCGCGGCGATCGCCGTTCCCGCGTCGACGTCGGCCGGCGCGCGGCTCAGCCATTGCTTGCCGCCGAGCCAGACGAGATACGCGGCGCCGGCCCAGCGCAGCACGGTCAGCGCGTGTTCGTCGAGGTGGACCAGCGAATTGAGGCACAGCGCGGTCAGCGCGAGTTGCAGCAGCACGGCGAGCGTGCCGCCCCAGACGCATGGCAGCGCGCGGCGCCAGCCGGTGCGCAGCGCCTGGTTCATCGTGAGCAGGTTGACGGGGCCGGGCGCGTAGATGAGGACGACGGAAGCGGCGAGGAACGACAGATAAAGCTTGAACGACATGACGGACGGGCAGGAACGGGGAAGCAGGCACCGGCCCCGCACGCGGTCGGATAGGCGTGCGGGCGGCGGGGAATCGCATGCCTGCCGGCCGGCACCGCAACTCGTGATTGCGGCCGTGCGTCCCGCTGCGAGGGGTTGTCGCGGGGAGCGTGCCGGGCAGCAGGCATGGAGAAAATGTATCAAGCGGCCCGGTTAAAAGGCTTCCTGTTTTCCAGCAAAACGCGCCTGAAACCGGAATCATGTTCAGATAGAATGCCGATTTTCAGTAGAAGATTCTTCTTATCATGGCTACCCGCGAACGCACGCCGAAAACGCTCGACAATCAGGACCGCAAGATCCTGGGGGCATTGCAGAAAAATGCGCGCCTGTCGAACGCCGAACTGGCCGAACAGATCGGCATGTCGACCACCGCCTGCTGGAACCGCACGCGGCAACTCGAACTCGACGGCTACATCGACGGCTATGTCGCGCTGGTCAACCAGCGCAAGCTCGGCTACGCGGACATCGTGATCCTCGAAGTCACGCTCGATCGCCATGAAGACGACGCGCTGGCGCGCTTCGGCGCCGAACTGGCGGCGCTGCCGGAGGTGCTCGAGGCGTATCTGGTGTCGGGCGAGTACGACTACTGGATCAAGGTCGCGGTGGACGGCACGGCCGGCTACGAGCGCTTCCTGCGCGAAAAGCTGTACCGGATTTCGAGCATCCGCCACAGCCGCTCGATGTTCGCGCTGCGGTGCATGAAGGACGTGCCTTCGATTCAGGTGTGAGGGAGCGGAGACGCGCGCACGGCCGTCGCTGCAGCGACGGCGGGTGCGATCGGACGCAGGCGCGGAGGAAAGCCGGCGAACGGCTTAGAGGAAGGGCGTGCCGGGCAGACGGCCCCGGGGGCACAAAAACGGATGAATCTTCCGTCCGGCATGGCCCGGCGCAAGCGCGCGCAAGTCGCGAAGAATGGCATCCCGTCCGGGCCGCAACCGGCTGACGACGGTCCGCGCCGACCCGAATCGGCGCCGGTCTCGGCCTGAAACACGGCCTCGAGACGACCTTGAAACGCTGCCGATGCGGTGCGCGTATCCGGCCGGGAAGGACGAATCCCGGCCTCTTTCTGCATGCCCGGCGCGCCCGTCGGGTACGCCGCGCGACCGCCGCGGTCGGCGTGCGTCAGCGCAAACGCGTCAGCCGGCCGGCCGTTCGCTCAGCGCGGCAGACGCGCGTGTGCTTCAGCGATGACTTCGCAGTTCTCGAGGTGGAGCGCCCAGGCCTCTGCCAGCAGCTCGCCAACACGTGCGAGCCAGCCAGTGGATTGGGTGGAACGATCGGAGACATTAGACGTTTGCATGACGAAGCCCCATATAGGTGGCGAGTTAGGGATAACCCTAATCATAGCGAAGCAGCACCGTCTTGTGAAATGCGATTTCGTTATATGAGAATTACTGACAATTTGTGTTGCTGCTGCGCAACATGAATGTCGGCCACCCGAGCGTGCCGGGCAGGCGTGACGAGGCCGTGCCGGCACGGCCTTGCGTGGAGAAAGAACGAAGTCGGGCGTAGGAAAAAAGTGCGCTTACCGGCCGATCCACCCGAAGCGCCACGACAGCCGCCGCGTCGCGGCCCGCAGCGCTTGCGCCAGCGCGCTGTCCGGCCCGCGCGGGAAGCCGCGCGACGAGCCGATGATCGCGATCACGAGCCGGATGCTGCCGGTGTGATCGAACACGGGCGCGGCGATCGTCCCGATGCCGGGCACCGGCGCGTCGAACGCGAAATCGAGTTCGTCCGCGCGGATCGCGGCGAGCCGGGCGCGGAAGGCCGCGTCGTCCGGCGCGGCGTGCGCGCCGGCGAGGCGCACCGGTTCGTTGGCGAGCAGGTCGGCCAGCACGTCGTCGGACATGCCGGACGCGAAAATCCGGCCGATCGCCGTATTGACGAGCGACATCACGGTGCCGACCTGCAGGCTCACGTGCTGCGGCCGCGCCGATTCTTCGAGCCGGATCACGGTCGGCCCGAGCGGCCCGAGCGTCGCGGCGGCCACGCTCATGTCGGTCGCGCCGGCGAGCGCGACGATCTCGGCTTCCGCATCGCGGGTCGGCGACACGCGCTGCATCGCGATCAGGCCGAGCGCCTGCGCGAGCGGACCGCCGTCGAAGCAGCCGGCGTCGTCGCGGCTCAGCAGGCCGATCTTCTGCAGGCTGACCAGATGCGGAAACGCCTTCGCGGCCGGCATGCCGGCCGCCGTCGCGAGATCGCGCAGCGGCAGCGCGCGGCCCGCCGACACCAGCGCGAGCAGCAACTCGCCGGTGCTGTCGAGCGCATTGATCCCGCGCTGCGCTTTTGCGTCGTCGGCCAGCGCGGGCGGTACGCGCGCGGCGGCCGGCGCGGGCGCGGACGCCGGCGCCGGGTCCGCACCTGCGGCGCCGAGCGATGCGGTCGCCTGCCGCGCCGCGTCGCGCAAGGCCACGGCGATCGGGCCGTCCCAGTCGACATCGATCGATCCCGTCGAACCGATCACCGTCAACGCGAGCTGGAGCCGCCCGTGCGCATCGAGGACGGGCACGCACATCCCGCTGACGCCGGGGCTCGGCCGGTCGATGCTGCGTTCGATGCCGCGCATGCGTATCGCGTCGAGTTCGACGGGTTGCGCACCGGCGTCCGGCGCGACCGGCGCGCTTTCGGCGCCTGCCAGCGTATCGCCCGCGCCGGCCTGGCTGGCCGCCATCGCGTCGAGTTGCGCGGCGTCGCCGAACGCGCGGAACACGCGGCCGGTCGCCGTCGTGTCGAGCGACATCACCGAACCGACGTGCAGGTTCACGTGCAACGGATAGCCGCCGTGCTCGATGCGCACGATCGTCGGGCCGAGCACGCCCGGCACGGACAGCGCGACGCTCAGGCCGACCGTTTCCGCGAGCCGCACCGCGTGCGGCAGCGTCGCGCGGTAGGCCGGCTGGCGCTCGATCGACATCAACCCGAGCCGCAGCGACAGCGGGCCCGGCTCGTAGTTGCCGGTGAGCGCGTCGCGTTTCACGAGCGCGAGTCGCGTCAGGCTCACGAGATAGGTGTGCGCCTGAGCGGTGGAGAGATCGGCCGCCGCGGCCAGCTCCGACAGCCCGAGCGGCTTGCGCCGGCGTGCGAGCGCGTCGAGCAGCCGGCCGCCGACCTCGACACTCTGGATGCCGCGCTGCGCCTTGGGCGGCGCATCGTCCGCGCTGACTTCGTGGTTCTGCACGCGATGATTCTTCCGTTGACGAAACCCCGCATGGTATCCGACGCCATTTCTCGCGCCAGCCCGCAGGTTTACCCGTATTAGACAATAACAAGCACGTTTGCCATTGACAAATATTCGGCGCGAGCAGATGATCCGTTGACACCCCTCAACACATGGCTCGCAGCCACGGAACGCACAATGGCCAAAGCATTCGCCTCCCAAGCCGATCTGGAAGAGAAGAAAGTCACCTGGACGAAGCTGTCCGAGAACGCCTACGCGTACACAGCCGAAGGCGACCCGAACTCGGGCGTGATCATCGGCGACGACAGCGTGCTGATCGTCGACACGACCGCGACGCCCGCGATGGCGCAGGACCTGATCGCGAAGATCCGCAGCGTCACCGACAAGCCGATCAAGCACGTGGTGCTGTCGCACTACCACGCGGTGCGCGTGCTCGGCGCGTCCGCGTATTTCGACGAAGGCGCGCAGCACGTGATCGCGAGCCGCGGCACGTACGAGATGATCGTCGAGCGCGGCGAGGCCGACATGAAGTCGGAGATCGAGCGCTTCCCGCGCCTGTTCGCCGGCGTCGAGACGGTGCCGGGCCTGACCTGGCCGACGCTCGTGTTCGAGCGCGAGATCACGCTGTTCCTCGGCAAGCTCGAAGTGAAGATCATGCACGTCGGCTCGGGCCACACGAAGGGCGACACGATCGTCTGGCTGCCGTCGCAGAAGGTGCTGTTCTCGGGCGACCTCGTCGAATACGACGCCGCGTGCTATTGCGGCGACGCGCAGCTCGAACAGTGGCCGGCCACGCTCGAGGCGCTGCGCGCGCTCGGCGCCGAGAAGCTCGTGCCGGGCCGCGGCCCCGCGCTGCTGAATCCGGCGGAAGTGAACAAGGGCCTCGACTACACGAAGGATTTCGTCACGACGCTGCTCGCGCAGGGCCGCAAGGCCGTCGAGCGCAATCTCGACCTGAAGGCCGCGATGGCGCTCACGCGCGAAGCGATGGATCCGAAGTTCGGCCACGTGTTCATCTACGAGCACTGTCTGCCGTTCGACGTGTCGCGTGCGTTCGACGAGGCGAGCGGCATCGCGCATCCGCGCATCTGGACCGCGCAGCGCGACAAGGACATGTGGGCCGCGCTGCAGGACTGAGCGGCCACGGCGGCGGGGCGGCGCTCACATGATCGCCTCGCCGTTTCCCTGAAGGTTGCGGCAGTCGCGGCGGCATCGCGCCGCGGTGCCGGCAACCGTATCCGGTCTCACAAGAAAGCAGGGCGCATGCACGCCCTCGGAGACTGCCGCGCGCTCGACATCGCGCGGCCCGTTTGGAGAGAGACATGCCCCAATCGCTTCCCGCCGAAGCGACGCTCGCGCACGCGAGCGCGTCGGCGCCGACTTCCGCATCCGCCTTCAGCGACGCGTTGCTGTTCCGCAAGATCGCGTGGCGGATCGTCCCGTTCCTGTTCCTCTGCTACGTCGTGTCGTTTCTCGACCGCATCAACATCGGCTTCGCGCAGCTGCAGATGAAGCACGATCTCGGCTTCAGCGATGCGATGTACGGCCTCGGCGCCGCGGTGTTCTACGTCGGCTACGTGTTCTGCGAAGTGCCGAGCAACATGCTGCTCGCGCGCTTCGGCGCGCGCCGCACGTTCACGCGGATCATGCTGCTGTGGGGCCTCGCGTCGACCGGGATGATGTTCGTGTCGCAGCCGTCGCATTTCTACGTGCTGCGCTTCCTGCTCGGCGTGTTCGAGGCCGGCTTCTTCCCCGGCATCGTGCTGTACCTGACCTACTGGTTCCCCGCGAACCGGCGTGCGGCGGCGATCTCGGTGTTCTTCGCGGGCGTCGCGGTGGCCGGTGTGCTCGGCGGCTTGTTGTCCGGCTGGATCATGCGCGACATGAGCGGCGTGCTCGGGCTGCACGGCTGGCAATGGATGTTCGCGATCGAAGGGGCGCCGGCGATCCTGCTCGCGTTCGTTGCGTTCACGTTGCTCGTCGACCGGCCGCAGGACGCGCCGTGGCTCACGTCCGACGAAAAGGCGCGCGTCGCCGCGCTGTGCGCCGAAGGCCGCGCACACGGCAATGCGCACGACGGCCGCAGCGTGATGACCGCGCTCGCGAATCCGCGCGTGTATCTGTTCGCGTTCATCTATTTCTCGCTGACCTGCGCGTCGCTGACGCTCAACTTCTGGATGCCGCTGATGATCCGCGACTTCGGCGTGACCGACGTCGTCGCCGTGAGCCTCTACACGGTCGTGCCGAATGCGGTGGGCGCGGTCGGGCTGGTGCTGATCGCGCGCCGCTCGGACCGCACCGGCGAACGCCGCAAGCACTTCGCGTGCTGCACGATCGGCGGCGGCCTCGCGCTCGCGGCGCTGACGCTGCACCTGCACAGCTTCGCGGCGATGCTCGCGTGCCTGTCGATCGCGGCCACGCTGATCTTCGCCGCGCTGCCGATCTTCTGGGCCGTGCCGACCCGCTACCTGTCCGGCAATGCCGCCGCGGCCGGGATCGCGTTGATCAGCAGCATCGGGATCACGAGCGGCATCGTCAGTCCGTGGGTGATCGGGATGATCCGCACGCGCACCGGCAGCATGGATCTCGCCGTGTACCTGCTGGCCGCGCTGCTGGTGGCGAGCGGCGTGGCGCTGATGCTCGGCGTGAAGGGCGAGGGCGCGCGGCGCGGCTGAACGTCGGCTTCGGCCGGTCGCCGTCGGCGGGCGGCGGCGACCGGCGTTGCACGTCCTGCCCGCTCCCTGTTGACTTCCGTGGAGGAGACGATCGATGTCAGCCCCTCTCCCGGCAGACGCCGCGCATGCCGCAGCGTCCGGCCCTCGCGCGTCGGACCACGACGCGCTGTACCGCCGCATCGGCATGCGCATCGTGCCGTTCCTGTTCGTCTGCTACATCGTGTCGATCCTCGATCGCAGCAACATCGGCTTCGCGCAATTGCAGATGCGGCAGGATCTCGGCCTCACCGACGCGATGTACAGCCTCGGCGCGGTGCTGTTCTTCGTCGGCTACGTGCTGTTCGAGGTGCCGAGCAACGCGTTGCTGCGCCGCTTCGGCGCAAGACGCACGTTCGCGCGGATCATGTTCCTGTGGGGCGCGGTGTCGGTCGCGATGATCACCGTCGACAGCGCAAGACAGTTCTACGTGCTGCGCTTCCTGCTCGGGCTTTTCGAGGCCGGCTTTTTCCCGGGCGTCGTGTTCTACCTGACGTACTGGTATCCCGCGCGCCGTCGCGCGTCGGTGCTGTCGATCTTCTATGCGGGCGTCGCGGTGGCCGGGATGGTCGGTGGACTGCTGTCGGGCTGGCTGATGCGCGGGATGTCCGGCGTGCTCGGTCTGCACGGCTGGCAATGGATGTTCGCGATCGAGGGCGCGCCGGCGCTCGTGCTCGGCGTGATGGCATGGTTCTGGCTGTGCGACCGCCCCGAACACGCGCGCTGGCTGTCCGACGACGACCGGCGGCGGCTCGCGGCCGACCTCGCCGCCGATCGCGCGGAGGCACCCGCGCACGCGGCTTCGTCGCTGCGGCAGGTGCTGGCCGAGCCGCGCACCTATCTGTTCGCGTTCATCTATTTCTCGCTGACGACCGCGCTGCTGATGCTGCTGTTCTGGATGCCGCTGATGATTCGCGAATTCGGCATTCACGACGTGGTTCACATCAGCCTGCTGTCGATCGTGCCGAATGCGATCGGCGCGGCCGGCCTGATCGCGATCGCGCGGCGCTCGGACCGCAAGCGCGAACGCCGCCGGCATTTCGCCGCATGCGCGTTCGGCGGTGCGGTGGCGCTCGCGTTGCTGACGCTGCATCTGCCGAGCATCGTCGCGATGATGGCGCTGCTGTCGATCGCGGCGATGCTGATCTTCGCCGCGCATCCGGTGTTCTGGGCCGTGCCGTCCGCGTATTTCGCGGGTGCCGGTGCGGCAGGCGGCATTGCGCTGATCAGCAGCATCGGCGTATCGAGCGGGATGATCACGCCGTGGATCGTCGGCGTGATCCGCACGCGCACCGGCAGCATGGATTCGGCGATGCTGATGATCGCCGGATTGCTGGCCGCGTGCGCGGTCGCGATGCTGCTGGGCGTGCGTGCCGCACCGCGCGACGCGGGTCCCGCCGGCAATCAGCGCGCCGCGGTGTAGCGCGGCGCGGGCGTATCGGCCGACAGGTGCGGCGCCATCGTGCGGCGCGCGGCCTCGTATGCGTCCCATTCGTCGCCCGCGTGCAGCGACGGGATCGTCACGAGTTCGCCGCGCTCGAACCCGACCAGCGCCGCATCGACCATGTCCTGCGCGGTCATCACGATTTCCTTCGGCAGGTGCTCGAGCGGCAGGCCGCCCGTCTGCCAGAAATCGGTGGCCGTCGCGCCGGGCAGCACGGCCTGCACCTGCACGCCCTTGCCGGCGAGCTCGTGATGCAGCGACTGGCTGAACGCGAGCACGAACGCCTTGCTGCCGCCGTACACGCCGTTCAGCGTTTCCGGCGAAATCGCGACGATCGACGAAATGTTGATCACCGCGCCGCGGCCGCGTGCGACGAAGCCGGGCACCGCCGCATAGGTCAGGCGCGTGAGCGCGGTCACGTTCAGGTCGATCATCCGCGTCATCGCGTCGACGTCGCTGTCGAGCAGCGGCGCATGCGTGCCGATGCCCGCGTTGTTCACCAGCAGCGTGATGCTCGCGTCCTGTTTCAGCTTGGCTTCGACGGCGGCGAGCGCCGCGCGGTCGTTGAGGTCCGCGTCGACGATCTCGACGCTGCGCTGCGTGTCGTTCGTGATGCGCTCGGCGAGGGCGCTCAGGCGCTCGCGGCTGCGCGCGACCAGGATCAGGTCGTAGCCGCGGCGCGCGAGGCGGTCCGCGTAGACGGCGCCGATGCCCGACGACGCGCCGGTAATGAGGGCGGTACCGCGATGGGCTTGCGTCATGATGTACTCCGTTTCGATGAGGATGGCCGGATGGCGTGAAAGCATTCTGGCCTCGAAGCGCTTCGACACAAATGACGTAGATGGGTATGATTCCGGACATCGCAGCGATCGACACGGGACCGGAGGACGCACATGCACCGAATCGGCTTTTTGATCAGCGACGGCTTCCAGATCATGGCGCTCGCCGCGCAGTCGGTGTTCGAGTACGCGAACATGGGTCTGGAGAAGCCGTTCTACGCGATGGACAACTATTCGGTCGACGGCGGCGACGTGCGCTCGTCGCTCGGGCTGCCGGTCGCCACGCGCGCGCTGCGCGGGCGGATCGGCGTCGACACGTGGATCGTCGCGGGCGTCAACGATCCGCTCGCCGCGCCGGCGCCGGCCGGCGTCGTCGCCTATCTGCGCCGCGCGAATACGCGTGCGCGGCGGATCGCCGGCATCTGCACGGGAGCGTTCGTGCTGGCCGAGGCCGGGCTGCTCGCGCAGCGTCGCGCGACCACGCACTGGGCGTTCGGCCGCGACATGCAGCGGCATTACCCGGAGATTCGCGTCGAGGACGACCGGATCTATATCGTCGACGGCCCGATCTGGACGTCGGCCGGGATGACGGCCGGGCTCGATCTCGCGCTCGCCATGGTGGAAAAGGATCTCGGCGCCGATGCCGCGCGGTCGGTCGCGCACAAGCTGGTGATGCACCAGCGCCGGGCCGGCGGCCAGTCGCAGCATTCGGAAATGCTCGATCTCGCGCCGAAATCCGACCGGATCCAGAACGCGCTCAACTACGCGCGGCAAAACCTCGGCCGCGCGTTGACCGTCGAGGATCTGGCCGAGGCCGTGCACCTGAGCCCGCGCCAGTTCAGCCGCATATTTACGCTCGAAACCGGACAGTCGCCGGCGAAGGCGATCGAGCGGCTGCGGCTCGAAGCGGCGCGGCTGATGATTGAACAGAGCCGCCATCCGCTCGACGTGATCGCGCAGGAGAACGGTTTTCGCGACCGCCGGCACATGCGCGAGGCGTTCGTGCGCGGGTTCGGCGTGCCGCCGCAGGCGCTGCGGCGCGACGCGCGGGCGGACGAGCGGGAAACGGGCTGACGAGCGCGGCCGCCCGCCGCCGGCGCGAGTCGGAAAAAGCGCGCAGAATCTCGTCGACATGCTTCGCGAGGAGACACGATGCACGCCGTACCGTTCGACATTGCGATACCTGATCAAGCGCTCGATGATCTGCGCCGGCGCCTGCGCGACGCGCGCCCGCCGACGCTGACCCCCGCCGAGCCCTGGCAGCAGGGAGTGGACGGCGCATGGCTGCGCGAGCTGGTCGCGTACTGGGCCGGGGGCTTCGACTGGCGTGCGCTCGAGCGTGCGCTGAACCGGCTGCCGCAGTTCGTCGCGGACGTGGACGGGCAGCGCGTGCATTTCATCCATCGACGTGGCGCGGGACCGACACCTTATCCGCTCGTCATCACGCACGGCTGGCCGGGCTCCGTGTTCGAATTCGATGCGCTGCTCGATCGGCTGTGCGATCCGGCGGCATTCGGTGGCGATCCTGACGACGCATTCGACGTCGTCGTGCCCTCGCTGCCCGGTTTCCTGTTCTCGCCGGCGCCGGCGGCACCCGGCATGTCTGCGTTTCAGGTCGCCGATCGCTGGGCCGGGTTGATGGCCGGCCTCGGGTATCGACGCTTCGGCACGCAGGGCGGCGATATCGGCGCGGCCGTGTCGGTGGCGCTCGGCGCGCGACATGCAGACAGGGTGGACGGTGTCCATCTGAACTACCTGCCCGGCAGCTACGAGCCGGCGATCGACCCGGCCGCGCCGCTGACCGACGACGAGCAGGCATTCCTGAAGCAGCGCACCGACTGGGTCGCGATGGAAGGCGGATACGCGCACGTGCACGCGACGAAACCGCAGACGCTGGCCGTCGCGCTCAACGATTCGCCGGCCGGGCTGGCCGCCTGGATCGCCGAGAAATTCCGCACGTGGAGCGATTGCGACGGCGATGTCGCGCGGCGGTTTTCGCACGACACGCTGCTGACGGGCATATCGCTCTACTGGTTCACCGGCTGCATTGGCTCGTCGATGCAGATGTATTGGGAAAACCGGCTGCAGCCGATGCGCTTCGCGCCGGGGCAACGCGTGGCGGCGCCCGTCGGCTTCGCGCGCTTTCCGAAGGAGATCAGCCGTCCGCCGCGCAGTTGGCTCGAACGCGTGTTCGACGTGGTGCAGTGGACCGACATGCCGAGCGGCGGCCATTTCGCGGCGCTGGAGGAGCCGGACTTGCTCGCCGACGATATTCGGCGGTTTTTCCGGCGTTTCCGGTAACGGGCGGGCAGGCCGCTCGGCGGAAACCTGGGCCGCAGGGCGCTCGCGCGGTTCAGGCGTGACGGGAGCCGGCGCGATGCGAATCGCGTCGCGCCGCCGCCGCGTGTCTTATCGCGTGACGAATGCCGTGGCCGCATCCGGCGCCGTACGCGCATGCTTGCGCTGGCGCAGCAGCGCGACGCGGCAGTTCTCGCGCGCCGTTTCGCGGCCGTCGTCGTCGAGCAGCACGAGGTCGCCGCGCATCACGTTCAGCGTGATCACGTCCTCGCCCGGCGCGCCGAGGGTTTCCGGCGTGTGCACCGAGCCGGCCGGTTCGAGCACCGTCGAGCCGGCGTGCGCGATCCAGTCGTATTCGCGGTAGCGCCACGCACCCTGCAGCGTATGGACGAACACCTCGCCGTCGTGACGATGGCGCGGCAGCGTGCCGCCGGCCGGCATCTTCAGCAGCGCGGTCAGCGTGTCCTCGGCCGCATTGATGTGCAGGTACTTGATCGCGAGCCCCGGCAGGTCGGCGCTCATCGGCAGCCACGGCAGCGCGTCGCCGGGCAGGCAGGAGATCGGCGGCAGGTCGGTGGAGAGCGGGGCGGACGGCTGCGTCATGGCGGAAGGCGGAGCGGAAACGGAAAGAAGCCCGCATTATCGCAGAGCCGGATCACGCGGCCGAACGGAGTCGGCGCCGCGGCGAAGGCCGGCACGGCGGGGGCGATCCTTACACGCTGAAATATACAGTCAAACTGTACAGTTTGACTGTCGATGTGCTATCTTGAATTCATGAACGCGCCATCGTCTCCCCCCGACCCACTCCCGCTGGCCGGTCTCGCCGGCGAACTCCGCATCTCGGTCGGCAAGCTGATGCGGCGGCTGCGGGAACAGACCCATCCGAACGACCTCACGTCCTCGCAGAAATCGGTGTTGCTGCGGCTCGACCGCGACGGCCCGGCGACCGTGTCGGCGCTTGCGCGTGCCGAAAGCGTGCGCCCGCAATCGATGCGCGTGACGGTCGCGACGCTCGAGGCGCTCGGCGCGGTCGCCGGCGCGCCCGATCCGAGCGACGGCCGGCAGACGCTGATCGCGCTCACGCCCGGTTTCCGCAAGGTGCTGCAAGCCAACCGCGCGGCCAAGGACGACTGGCTGTTCCGCGCGCTGCACGCGCAACTGTCGGCGGCGGAACAGGCCGAGCTCGCGGCGGCCGTGAAGCTGCTGCAGCGGCTCGCCGAATTCCAGGACCCGGCGCGTCCGTGAACCGCACCGATCCACTCGCCGCAAGGACAATCCGCGCATGAACTTCCTGCCTCTCGTGTCGTACTTCTTCGGCGGTGCGTTTCTCGCGAACGTCGTGCCGCATCTCGTCAGCGGGCTGCGCGGCGAGCCGTTCCAGACGCCGTTCGCGAATCCGCCCGGCCGCGGGCTGTCGTCGTCCACCGTGAACGTGGTGTGGGGCGTCGTGAACCTCGTCATCGCGTATGCGCTCGTGTGCCGGGTCGGCGATTTCGACCTGAAGCGCACGGCCGACGCCGCGGCGCTCGGCCTCGGCATCCTGGTGCTCGGCCTGTTCCTCGCGCGGCGCTTCGGCGCGCTGCACGGCGGCAACGAGCCGGACCGGGAGCGGCCATGAGCGTGCCGGCCGCGGGCGTATTTCGCTCGCTTCGCAGTTTCAACTATCGCGTGTGGGCGATCGGCTCGCTGGTGTCGAACATCGGCACGTGGATCCAGCGCACCGCGCAGGACTGGCTCGTCCTTACGCAACTCACGCATCACGATGCCTCGGCGGTCGGCACGGTGATGGCGCTGCAGTTCGGGCCGCAACTGCTGCTGTTGCCGTGGACCGGCTACGCGGCCGACCGCTTCGACCAGCGCAAGCTGCTGATGGCGACGCAGGCGCTGATGGGCGCGCTGGCGCTCGTGCTCGGCGTGCTGACGGTCACCGGCGCCGTGCGGCTCGAGCACGTGTATGTGTTCGCGTTCCTGTTCGGCTGCGCGTCGGCGTTCGACGCGCCGGTGCGGCAGACCTTCGTCGCGGAACTGGTTGGCGACCGCGAGCTCGCGAACGCGGTCGCGCTCAATTCGACGTCGTTCAATGCCGCGCGGATGGTCGGCCCGGCGGCGGCCGGGTTCCTGATCGCATCGGTCGGCACCGGCTGGGCGTTCCTCGCGAACGGGCTCAGCTTCTTCGCGGTGCTGGCGTCGCTGTCGCGGCTGCGGGAGGACGAGCTGCGCGCGAACGTGCGGGCGGATCGCGCGCGCAGCAGTCTGCTCGATGGGTTCCGCTACGTGTGGCGCCGCCCGGACCTGACGGCGATCCTCGTGATGCTGTTCCTGATCGGCACGTTCGGGCTCAATTTCCAGCTGTTCATTTCGACGATGGCCGCCAGCGTGTTTCACGTCGACGCGCGCGGGTTCGGGTTCCTGTCGTCGATGATGGCGGTCGGCACGATCTCGGGCGCGCTGCTCGCCGCGCGCCGCGAGCAGCCGCGGTTTCGTCATCTGTGGATCGGCGCGACGCTGTTCGGGCTCGGCTGCACGTTCGCCGCGCTGGCGCCCGGCTACTGGTCGTTCGCCGCGGCGCTGGTGCTGACGGGCATCGCCGCGATCACCTTCATGAACTCGACCAACAGCCTGATGCAGCTGTCCACCGAGCCGGCGATGCGCGGCCGCGTGATGGCGCTGCGCCTCGCGGTCGCGTTGGGCGGCACGCCGATCGGCGCGCCGGTGGCCGGCTGGGTGGCAAACCATCTCGGCCCGCGCTGGGCGCTCGGCGTCGGCGCGGCGTCCGGCTTTGCGGCCGCGCTCGTCGCGACCCATTTCGTCGCGCGCAAGCGGGCACAGCCGCGTACGGGCGGCGACGCCGCCTGACCGGACCGCAAGCCGCCGCTACGCCGCCGGCCGTGCCGCCGCATGCGCGGCGTCGAGGCACGACTGGAACAGCAGCGCCGCCCGCGACGGCCGCGGCGAGCGCCGCAGCAGGCTCACGAACCGGCAACGGTAATTGAACCGGTGCGGCGCGATCGGCTGCATCAGCCCCTTGTTTTCGAAACTCTCCGCATAGTGATCGGGCAGGAAGCCGAGATAGCGGCCCGACAGAATCAGCGTCGCGATCGATTCCTGGTCCGACGCGGTCGCGCTGCGGGTGAGCTTCGCGCGATGGCTCAGCTCCATGTTCGGCGAATGGAAACCCAGCCCGGCGAACGCGTGGTTGCGGATCGTCGTCCACGTAAGCTTGCCGTGCGGCGCATCGAACAGCGGATGCTGGCGGCCGCAGTAGAGCAGCATCCGTTCGTCGAACAGCTCCGAATACACGAGGCTGCCCGAGTTGCGGTGCACGGGAATGATCCCGACCTGGTAACTGCCGTCGATGATCCCGCGCTCGACCTCGTTGATCGACGCGACGTGCAGGTTCAGCGCGACGTCGGGCGCTTCGTCGGCGAACTGGCGGATCGCGTCGCCGAGGCGGGCATTCGCGTTGGTGGCCGTCTTGTCGAATACCGCGATGTGCAGTTCTCCGCCCATCCGGTCGTGAATGCCGTCGATCCTGCTGCGAAATGCTTCCATCGACGCGAGCAGCCGCAGCGTTTCCTCGTACACCGTCTGCCCCTCGGGCGTCAGCGTGAAGCCCGCGCGGCCGCGCCGGCACAGCACGAGGCCGAGCCGCGTTTCCAGATCCTTCACGTGCCGGCTGATCGTCGAGATGCCGATATTCAGTTCCAGTTCGGCCGCCGCCATCCCGCCGCACTGCACGACGCCCTTGAAGACCCGCAGCAGACGGAGATCCATGTCGCTGAGCTGCCCGAGCAGCGCGCGGCTCTTCGGTTTCTTTGCTTGCATAGTTGAGCAAGTGAACATTGATATTGCGATATTCAAAAGACTAATTGGCGTCCCGACAATGTGCAACATCATCACAAGGAGGAGGGGCGCGCCGCGCCGACCGACATGACCGACATCACCACCGCCCAGCACGACGACACGAACCTCCGCACCGACGCCGCCTGGCTCGATGCGCACTGGATGCCGTTCACGGCCAACCGTCAGTTCAAGGCCGATCCGCGCATGATCGTGTCCGGCAAGGGCGCGTATTACACCGACGCCGAAGGCCGCAAGATCTTCGACGGCCTGTCGGGCCTCTGGTGCACGGGCCTCGGTCACGGCCGCACGGAAATCGTCGAGGCCGTGAGCCGCCAGGTCGCGCAGCTCGACTACGCGCCGGCCTTCCAGTTCGGCCATCCGAAATCGTTCGAACTTGCCAACAAGATCAAGGAGCTGACGCCGGCCGGCCTCGACTACGTATTCTTCACGGGTTCGGGCTCGGAAGCGGCCGACACGTCGCTGAAGCTCGCCCGCGCGTACTGGCGCGCAAAGGGCAAGGGCACGAAAACGCGCCTGATCGGTCGCGAGAAGGGGTATCACGGCGTGAACTTCGGCGGCATCTCGGTCGGCGGGATCGGACCGAACCGCAAGCTGTTCGGTCAGGGCCTCGATGCCGATTTCCTGCCGCATACGCAACTGGCCGAGAACAGGTTCTCGCGCGGCATGCCCGAGCACGGCGCCGAGCTGGCCGACCGCCTGCTCGAGCTGATCGCGCTGCACGACGCGTCGAACATCGCGGCCGTGATCGTCGAGCCGTTCTCCGGTTCGGCGGGCGTGGTCGTGCCGCCGAAGGGCTATCTGAAGCGCCTGCGCGACATCTGTACCGCGCACGACATCCTGCTGATCTTCGACGAGGTCATCACGGGCTTCGGCCGCGCCGGCGCGATGACGGGCGCCGACGCATTCGGCGTGGTGCCGGACATCATGAACTTCGCGAAGCAGGTGACGAACGGCGTGCAGCCGCTCGGCGGCGTGATCGCGACGAAGGAAATCTACGACACGTTCATGGCCGCGGGCGGCCCCGAGTACATGCTCGAGTTCCCGCATGGCTACACGTATTCGGCGCATCCGGTCGCGTGCGCGGCCGGCGTCGCGGCGCTCGACCTGCTGGTGAAGGAAGACGCGGTGGCCCGCGTGCGCGATCTCGCGCCGCATTTCGAGGCGGCCGTGCACGGGCTGAAGGGCCAGCGCCACATCGCGGACATCCGCAACTACGGGCTGGCGGCCGGCCTGACGATCGCCGCGCTGCCGGGCGAGCCGGCACGGCGCCCGTACGAGATCGCGATGCGCTGCTGGGCGAAGGGCTTCTACGTGCGTTACGGCGGCGACACGATCCAGCTCGCGCCGCCGTTCATCGCCGAGAAGCGCGAGATCGACAACCTGGTCAACGCGCTGTCCGACGCACTGAACGAAGTGGACTGAGCCACCGCTCGCCCGCAGCGATAACCGAATTCACGAAAGAGCCCGAAACATGAAACACGACAGCAATGTGACTTCCACCGTCGGCCACCTGATCGACGGCAAGCGCGTCGACGGCGGCAGCCGCGTCCAGCCGGTGTTCGACCCGGCCACCGGCGAATCGCACAAGAGCGTCGCGCTCGCCGACAAGCTGACCGTCGAAGCCGCGATCGCGTCCGCGCAGGCCGCGTTCCCGGCGTGGCGCAACACGCCGCCGCTGAAGCGTGCCCGCGTGATGAGCCGCTTCAAGACGCTGCTCGAGGAACACGCCGACGAGCTGTGCGCGCTGATCACGGCCGAGCACGGCAAGGTGCTCGCCGATGCGATGGGCGAACTGCAGCGCGGGATCGAGAACGTCGAATACGCGACCTACGTGCCCGAGTTGCTGAAAGGCGAGCACAGCAAGAACGTCGGCCCCGCGATCGATTCGTGGAGCGAGTTCCAGGCGCTGGGCGTCGCGGCCGGCATCACGCCGTTCAACTTCCCGGTGATGGTGCCGCTGTGGATGTGGCCGATGGCCGTCGCCTGCGGCAACACGTTCGTGCTGAAGCCGTCCGAGCGTACGCCGTCGTCCACGCTGCGCATGGCCGAGCTCGCGCTCGAGGCCGGCCTGCCGCCGGGCGTGCTGAACGTCGTGAACGGCGACAAGGAAGCGGTCGACACGATCCTGACCGATCCGCGCGTGAAGGCCGTGAGCTTCGTCGGCTCGACGCCGATCGCCGAATACATCTACTCGACCGGCTGCGCGCACGGCAAGCGCGTGCAGGCGCTCGGCGGCGCGAAGAACTTCGCGGTCGTGATGCCGGATGCGGACATCGGCAATGCGGTGAACGCGCTGATGGGCGCCGCGTACGGCTCGTGCGGCGAGCGCTGCATGGCGATTCCGCTCGTCGTCGCGATCGGCGACGAAACGGGCGACAAGGTCGTCGCGGGGTTGAAGGCCGAGATCGAGAAGATGAAGGTCGGCCCGGGCAACGGCGCGGGCGTCGACATGGGCCCGCTCGTCACGAAGCAGCATTTCGAGAAGGTGACGGGTTTCGTCGAAGCGGGCGTGGCAGCCGGCGCGACGCTCGTCGTCGACGGTCGCGGCGTGAAGGTCGACGGCCATGACGGCGGCTACTACCTCGGCCCGTGCCTGTTCGACAACGTGAAGCCCGGCATGCCGATCTACCAGCACGAGATCTTCGGGCCGGTGCTCGGCGTGATCCGCCTGAAGTCGCTCGACGAGGCGATGGCGCTGATCGATGCGCACGAGTACGGCAACGGCACGTGCCTGTTCACGCGCGACGGCGAGGCTGCGCGCTATTTCGGCGACAACATCCAGATCGGCATGGTCGGCATCAACGTGCCGCTGCCGGTGCCGGTCGCATACCACTCGTTCGGCGGCTGGAAGCGTTCGCTGTTCGGCGACCTGCATGCCTATGGTCCGGACGCCGTGCGGTTCTACACGAAGCGCAAGACGATCACGCAACGCTGGCCGTCGGCCGGCGTGCGCGAGGGGACGGTGTTCAGCTTCCCGTCGAGCCGCTGAGCCCACGCGCGCACCGGCTGCATGCGGCCGGTGCGACGTGCGAAGCGGCCGGAGCCCGCCCCGATCGACGATCGGGGGCGGGCTTTTTTACGTCTTCGCGAAATGCGCGGAAGGCGGCGAAAGAAGGCTTACGGCGCGACCACGTGCCACACGTTCTTGAAGTTGTCGCCGTTGCGCTCGCCCTGTTTCATGTCCTTCGAGAAGAAGTACAGCGGCTTGCCCTTGTACGCCCATTGCGGGCTGCCGTCGTCGCGCTTGACGATCGTGTAGGGCCCGACCGGTACGTCGGTCGCGCTGGCCTTGTAGGGTGGCCACAGGGTTTCGCACGGGCCTGTACAGGCGCTGGTGCCGGCGTTGGGCTTGTCCTTGTCGAATGCGTAGACGGTCATGCCGTTGGCGGCGACGAGCGCGCCGTTCTCGACTTTCGTGATCGAACCTTGGGCCGAGGCCGAGGCGGACGCCATGGCGAGCAGGACGGAGCTGACGAGCAGCGCAGCTTTCATGTGTGCCTCCTGGTAGTCGGTGGGCGGGCGCGATCGCGTGCACGGGCGAGCGTGCGCGACGACCGCGGTGAATGGCGCCGGAACGCAAGGCCGTTGCCGCGGCGGGCGACGCACGGTCGAACGGCGGCAAACGGGGGCGCTTCATTCACGATAGGCGGTTTTTGGCGGGGCTGCGAGAAGATCGGGGGGCGTATCGGCCCGACGTATGCAGCACGCAACGGCATGGCGGGCGCCTGCATCCGGTATTCGGCATCCGTCCCCGAACGCGGCGCACGCCGACGCATCAGCGGTTCGCGCGATTGGTCAGTGCGACGCCCGCGATCACGAGTGCGCCGCCGGCCAGCATCGACGGCGACAGCGGCTCGCCGAGCAGCACGACCGACAGCAGCACGCCGAACACCGGCACCAGGTTGGTGAACACGGCCGCGCGGGCCGGCCCGAGGAGGCGGATGCCCTGCGAATACCAGACGAACGCGATCACCGTGCCGACGGCGCCGAGATAGAGCATCGATGCGACGGCCTGCCACGTCAGCGGCGTGCCGCCAGTCGCCGTCGCGTCGAACAGGTGCGTGACGAGCAGCAGCGCGAGGCCCCAGAGCGCCGCGTACGTGGTGGCCGCGAGCGGCGACAGCCCGTCGAGCGCGCGCCGGCCGATCACGGTGTAGGCGGCCCAGCTCAGCACCGCGCACAGCATGAAGCGTTCGCCGGCGCCGAACGTATTGCCGAGATCGGTCAGCACGCGCAGCCAATCGCCGCGGCTGATCACGATCAGCGCGCCGCACAGCGCGACCGCGATGCCGGCCCAGCGCGACAGCGACAGGCGTTCGCGCACGACGACCGACAGCAGCACGGCGGTGGCGACCGGATTCAGTGCGACGAACAGCGCGGTGCGCCCGGCCGGCATCCGCGCGAGCGCCGCGAAAAAACACACGTTGTACAGGAAGATGCCGGTCGCGCCGAGGCCGAACGTCGTCATGATCTGGCGTCCGCTGAGTGTCGGCAGCCCGCCTTCGACCTGCCAGGTCAGCACGACCAGCAGCAGCGCGGCGATCGCGAAGCGTCCGGTGGCCGCCGAGGTCGCGGACATCGTCGCGGCGAGGATCCGGCCTGCGATGAACGTGCCGCCCCAGAACAGCGCGACGAGCGTGAGCTTCACGTAGATGGCCGCGTGCGGCCAGAACGCTGCGGCGATGAAGCCGGTGCGCCGCAGGCCATGACCGAACGCGACCAGCAGCGCGACCGGCGCGAGCGCGAGCAGGATCGGGCCGATCATCGGCGCGCCTTCATGCGGGT
>NZ_JACCQC010000018.1:0-157799 GCF_015712225.1 Burkholderia sp. 9775_39
TCATCCCCGGCACGGCGTTCGGCAGCCCCGCCTTGATCAGCGACTGCCGCGCCGGGTTCTGCCCGGAGCCGGCCGTCAGCACCTGGCCCATGATCACTTCGCTGACCTGCTCGGGCTTCACGCCCGCTCGCTCCAGCACTGCGCGGATCACCGTCGCGCCCAGTTCGGGCGCCGCAATCTTCGCCAGCGAGCCGCCGAATTTGCCGACCGCGGTCCGCGCGGCCGATACGATCACTACATCCGTCATGTTCAATTCCTGCATCGAAATCAGTTCGTCGTTGTGACGCCGGCACGGGGCGACGGCGCGCGTCGGGCCAACCGGTGCGATCGCGGTCGCGGTCGCGCGCCGTGTTGGCGGGCGGCGCCTGTTCGCACCGGCGGCACGACACACCGCCGCACGGGCAACCGTGCACGGGCGTCTTGCGGCGCATCGGACGCTCGCCGGCCCCCGCGTGGCACACGCGGCGCCGGCGCCGTCCGGCGCCGATCAAGCGTGTCGCGCCTGCGCGCGACACGCGTTCAGCACGCGTTCAGATCACGCAGCCGATTCGCGCGCAGCCGCGGCGTCCTTGCGGGCGGCCGCAGCCGTCTGCTTGGCGCCGCGGGTGGCCGTTTCGCTGACTGCATCGAAACCGCTCTGCGCCGCTTCGATCGCCTGCCCCGTCGCTGCACGCACGGAGTCGGCCGCGGCGGTCGCCGCGGACAACGCCGAATTCAGCGCGGCCACCACCGGCGCCGAGCCGGCCGGTGCGTGCTTCGACAGTTCGCCGAGCACGTCCTTCAGGCGCTTGTCGTTCTGTTCGTACTGGGCCTGCGCGACCTTCGCCCATTCGGATTGCGTCGACACCGCGATGTCGAACAGATGGCGGCCATACGACACGACCTTGCCGGCCGCTTCCTGCGGCGCGGCGACCTGCTGCGCGAAGCCCGCGGCCGGGTTGTTGCCGTTGAACGCGTTCTTCAGCTTGTCCTCGTATTCCTCGAGCGCCGTGCGGGCCGCTTGCAGGTTGAGTTCGACGACGGCCTCGAAACCGTGGATCGCCGGACGGGCGATCGCGAACCAGGCGGCGATACCGGATTGATAATCGGCGGCGAGTTTTTCGGGGGCAAATACGGACATCGGGCACGCTCCTGTTAGCAATGCGAGAGACGACATAAAGAAAAATGGAAGCTTGATCGACAGCGCTTCCTTATTGACGACCCGTACCTGTTTGAGCACGAGCGGTTGAAGGAAGTCATTCTAGAGCGATTAATTGTCAATTAAATGGCATTAATGATAGGTATAAACCCTTATTACCCTTTAGAGTGGCCGCCTCAGCCCGGCGTGCCGACATCGCGGGCACAATTCCCGCACGCTCCGACCCGCAATGCCTTTTTACCTTTTTACAGCATAGCGCATCGTGACGTCGCGCAATATTTACCAATCCATTATTCCGTTTATTAGAAAACCGGCCCTCATTAAAAATGGAGTGGTCGCCGATGTAATCGTTTTTTCGGGATTTATTATGAAATCGTTTTCTGGATTATTAATGACGAATTCAATGATCGGATGAATTACGATCGCAATAAAAACGAGGCCGCTCGAAGCGGCCTTGGTCGATGCGGTGGGGCACGGGGTCAGCCGGCCAGTTCGCGATGCAGCGCGCGGAATTCCTGCGCGAGTTTGTGGGTCGGCTCGAGATGGATCACCGGCGTCGATTGCTGATGCGATTCGCGGATCTTCACCGACGCGGACAACCGCGACGCGAGCACCGGCAGCCCTTCGTCGACGAGTTCGTCGACCAGCCGTTGCGGCAGGCTCGCGCGCGGCTGGAACTGGTTGATGACGATCCCTTCGACTTCGAGCGCCGCGTTGTGGTCCTGCTGGATTTCCTTCACGTTCTCGAGCAGCGTGTACAGCGCGCGCCGCGAGAAATCGTCGCAGTCGAACGGGATCAGGCAGCGCTCGACCGCGATCAGCGCCGAGCGCGTATAGAAATTCAGCGCGGGCGGCGTGTCGATGTACACCGCATCGTAAGTATCGAGCTCGTTGAGCGCGTCGCGCAGCTTGTAGATCTTGTAGCGCGATTCGAGCTTGCCGTGCAGCGTGTCGAGATCCGGATGCGCGGGCATCACGTCGAGTCCGTCGAACGGGGTCGCGTGGATGAACGACGCGACGTCGACCGGCCGGAAGTTGAAGGTCAGCGCGGTTTCGAAGAAACCGGCCACGCCAGGTTGCGCGTCGGCCGCCGCATCGCCGAGCAGGTAGCGCGTCGAGTTCGCCTGCGCATCGAGATCGATGACGAGCGTGCGCAATCCTTCGCTCGCGCTGATCGCCGCCAGGTTGCAGACGATCGTCGACTTGCCCACGCCGCCCTTCTGGTTGAACACTACCCGCCGCATGGTGTCCCCTCGCTCGAAACGTCGAAACGGCCAGCTTAGCGGGTCAATCATGGCGACCGCGTGACGCAGGTCGAATTGGACGCGACAGTGCGCGCCACGCGTCACACGCGCGGCACCGCGCCCGATACGTAGCGGTTGCCGGGCACGCTCCACCGCCACGGGAGATCCTGGCCGACGCGAATGCCGATGCGCGGCCCGCCCGCCAGATCGGCGGGTGGCGCCAGCCCGTCGTCGACGATCGCGAACCCTTGATGCGCGCCGGCCAGGTCGACGCCATCCTGCGCGCCGCCGATCCCCATCGCCTGCGTCAGCCGGGCCGGCCCGCGGCACAAGTCGCGATCGCGCGTGCGCGGCGGCCGCGCCGCACGCATCTGTTCGAGTCCGTGCAGCGGCTCCAGCGCCCGGATCAGCACGCCCGTTCCCGCGCCGTCCGGGCCGCACACGCAGTTGCAGCACCAGTGCATGCCGTACGTGAAATAAACGTAGAAGTGCCCGGGCGGCCCGAACATCGTCGCGTTGCGCGGGGTCTTGCCGCGATAGGTGTGCGCCGCCGGATCGAGTGCGCCCGCATACGCTTCCACTTCGACGATGCGGCCGGCCCGGCCGTCCGCGGCCGCGAGGATCTTGTTGAGCAGTTGCGGCGCGACCTCGGTGGCCATGCGGTTGAAGAATGCGCGTGGCACGATGGCGCCCGGCCACGGAGCCGCCGTCTTACTGCGTCGCATCGTGTCCCTCCGTGATCGCCGCGGAATGAAGCTCGCGATACGCATCGATCAGATCGTCGAGCCCGAATGCGCGGTTTCTCCCGCTGGGATTCGGCAGCACCCACACCCGCGCATGCTCGATGCGGGCCGACTGCAATCCCCACGCGACTTCGCGCTGCCCCGACAGCGCCGAATAGGCCGCCTTGCCGAGAAACGCGACGAAGCGCGGCGCATGCTGCGCGACTTTCTGCTGGAACGCGGCGCCGGCGGCCGCGAATTCCGCGCGCGAAAGCTGATCGGCATGCGCGGTCGGCCGCGGCACCACGGCCGTCAGCCCGCAGCCGTAACGGAGGATCTCGCGATCGTCCAGCGGCGAAATTTCCGTCGGCGTGAAGCCCGCGAGATGGAGCACGCGCCAGAAGCGGTTGTTTCTCCCCGCGAAGTGATGGCCGGTCGCGGCCGCGAGCAGGCCGGGATTGATCCCGCAGAACAGGACGTCGAGATCGGGCGCGATGAGGTCGGGGAGTGCGTCAGCCACGGTTCATCCGGCGTGCGGCCGGCGGGAACGACGTAAACGAAACAAGGCCCGAAAACCCGGGCCAAGCGACTGGCTTGACTCGGATATTCGGGCCCATCGTGATGCGAGGGTGCGACTGGCGATCAGAACGGGATATCGTCGTCCATCTCGTCGAAGCCGCCGCCTGCCGGTGCGCTCGGACGGCTCTGGCCGCCACCACCCGCACCGCCACGCGCCGCGCCGCCGGCACGACCGCCGCCGCCACGCTCCGCCTGCTCGCCGCGACCGCCGCCACCACCACCGTAGCCGCCGCCATAACCGCCTTCGTCACCGCCGCCACCGCCGCCGCCCGAACCGCCGCGGCCGCCGAGCATCTGCATCTGTTCGGCGACGATTTCGGTCGAGTAACGGTCCTGGCCGTCCTGGCCCTGCCACTTGCGCGTGCGGATGCGGCCTTCGATATAGACCGACGAACCCTTCTTCAGGTATTCGCTGACGATTTCCGCCAGACGGCCGAAGAACGCGACGCGATGCCACTCGGTCATTTCCTTGAAATCGCCGCTCGCCTTGTCCTTGTAGCGATCGGTCGTCGCGAGACGGATGTTCGCAACCGCGTCGCCGCTCGGCAGGTAACGGACTTCAGGATCGGCGCCGAGATTGCCGACGAGGATGACCTTGTTGACGGATGCCATGTGTTTCTCCAGTAAATTCGATGCCGGGCCGCCCGCGTGTGTCGCCGGAACGGCCCGCCGGGCACGCCGGCGCGCTGCCGATGCCTGCCCGAGTGAGGTTCAGGCCTTGCGCGGCGGCGCCTTCATATTGGCCGCGATTATAAGCCACGCGGCCACGAGCCCCGAACACGTGTAGAACACCGTGTTCGCGCCCCCATGCTTCAGCAGCCAGCCGCCCACGATGCCGCCGAGCGCGAGCCCGATCGACTGCGTGGTGTTGTAGACGCCCGTGGCCGCGCCCTTGCGCGAACCCGGCGCGAGCTTCGACACGAGCGACGGCTGCGACGCTTCCAGGATGTTGAACCCGAGGAAGTAGACGAAGAGAATCGCCGCCACAATCAGGATGGTATGCGGCGCGCTGCCCAGCAGCAATTGACCGATCAGGATAGCCAGAATGCCGCCGAGCAGCACCGGCTTCATCTTGCCCCGTTTTTCCGCGACGATGATCGCCGGCACCATCATCACGAACGCGAGCCCCATCACCGGCAGGTAGACCTTCCAGTGCGCGGCGACCGGCAGCCCGCCGTCGACCAAGAGGCGCGGCACGACGAGGAACAGCGCCGTCTGCGTCGCATGCAGCACCAGCACGCCGAAGTTCAGGCGCAGCAGCTCGACGTTGTGCAGCACCTCGGCGAACGGCGCGGGCACGTGCACGGGCTTCGCCGCATCGGGCACGATCCACAGCACGACGCCGATCGCGAGGATCGACAGCACGCCGACGATCGCGAACAGCCCGCTCATCCCGACCCAGTGGAACACGATCGGCGCGCCGACGATCGCGACCGCGAACGACACGCCGATCGACCCGCCGACCATCGCCATCGCCTTCGTGCGGTTCTGCTCGGAAGTCAGGTCGGCGATGAACGCGAGCACCGCCGACGACACGGCGCCCATCCCCTGGATCACGCGGCCGACGATGATCCACGTGATGTCGTGCGCGAACGCGGCGACGAAGCTGCCGAGCGCGAAGATCACGAGGCCGGTGGCGATCACCGGCTTGCGGCCGAACTTGTCGGACGCCCAGCCGTAGAAGATATAGAACAGCGACTGCGTGACGCCGTAGGCCCCGAGCGCGATCCCGACGAGCAGCACGTTGTCGCCGCCCGGGATGGTTTTCGCGTAGACCGAGAACACCGGCATGATCATGAACAGGCCGAGCATGCGCAACGCGAAGATCGCCGCGAGCGACGTGGTCGCGCGCAGTTCGGGCGCAGTCATGCGGGAAGACGTGGCAGACGGATTGGACATCGGGAATGAATTTCGAATGATCGGAATGTCCGCCCGGCGGCGGGCGGCGGAAGATCAGGACCGGCGGCCTGGCGGCCTTTCGGGCGACGCGTCGGGGCCGGATGCAGACGGCCTGCGGGCCGCCCGGAACCGTGCGGCGCGACCGCATTCCCCGGCGCAGGTGTCGCCTTGCTGCCACCTGCTGTAAAGGCTGGGGGCCGTAAACGACGGTCTCGAAAAGCCGTTATAGTAGCAGGTTTGGTTCCCTCCATTTTCGCCAGGTTCATGGAACAGATCCGTATCCGTGGGGCACGCACCCACAACCTGAAAAACGTCAATCTCGACCTGCCGCGCCACAAGCTGGTCGTGATTACCGGGTTGTCCGGGTCGGGCAAGTCGTCGCTCGCGTTCGACACCCTTTATGCCGAAGGCCAGCGCCGCTACGTGGAAAGCCTGTCCGCGTACGCCCGCCAGTTCCTGCAGTTGATGGAGAAGCCCGACGTCGACCTGATCGAGGGGCTGTCGCCGGCGATCTCGATCGAGCAGAAGGCCACGTCCCACAACCCGCGTTCGACCGTCGGCACGGTCACGGAAATCCACGACTACCTGCGACTTTTGTACGCACGTGTCGGCACGCCGTACTGCCCCGACCACGACATCCCGCTCGAGGCGCAGAGCGTGTCGCAGATGGTCGACGCGGCGCTCGCGCTGCCCGAGGAAACCAAGCTGATGATCCTCGCGCCCGTCGTCGCGAACCGAAAGGGCGAGCACGCCGAGCTGTTCGAGGACATGCAGGCGCAGGGCTTCGTGCGCTTTCGCGTGCGCTCGGGCGGCGGCGCCGCGAACGAAGGCGTCGCGAAGATCTACGAGGTCGAGTCGCTGCCGAAGCTGAAGAAGAACGACAAGCACACGATCGACGTCGTCGTCGATCGCCTGAAAGTGCGCCCGGACATGAAGCAGCGGCTCGCCGAATCGTTCGAAACCGCGCTGCGCCTGGCCGACGGCCGCGCGATCGCGCTCGAGATGGATACCGATCACGAGCACCTGTTCAGCTCGAAGTTCGCGTGCCCGATCTGCTCGTACTCGCTGCAGGAGCTCGAGCCGCGCCTGTTCTCGTTCAACAACCCGATGGGCGCGTGCCCGGAATGCGACGGCCTCGGCCAGATCACGTTCTTCGACCCGAAGCGGGTCGTCGCGCACCCATCGCTGTCGCTGGCCGCGGGCGCGGTGAAGGGCTGGGACCGCCGCAACCAGTTCTACTTCCAGATGCTGCAGAGCCTCGCGGCGTTCTACGAGTTCGACATCGACGCCGCATTCGAGGATCTCCCCGAAAAGATCCGCAAGGTGCTGCTGTTCGGCTCGGGCAAGCAGACGATCCCGTTCTCGTACATCAACGAGCGCGGCCGCACGACGATCCGCGAGCACGTGTTCGAAGGGATCATCCCGAACCTCGAGCGCCGTTACCGCGAGACCGATTCGGTCGCGGTGCGCGAAGAGCTGTCGAAGTACCAGAACAACCAGCCGTGCCCGTCGTGCGACGGCACGCGCCTGCGCCGCGAGGCGCGCCACGTGCGGATCGGCACCGGCGACTACGCGCGCGGCATCTATGAAATCAGCGGCTGGCCGCTGCGCGACGCGCTCGGCTACTTCGACGGGCTGACGCTCGACGGCGCGAAGCGCGAGATCGCCGACAAGGTGATCAAGGAAATCGTCGCGCGCCTGACGTTCCTGAACAACGTCGGCCTCGACTACCTGTCGCTCGAGCGCAGCGCCGAGACCTTGTCGGGCGGCGAGGCGCAGCGCATCCGGCTCGCGTCGCAGATCGGCTCGGGGCTCACGGGCGTGATGTACGTGCTCGACGAGCCGTCGATCGGCCTGCACCAGCGCGACAACGACCGCCTGATCGCGACGCTCAAGCACCTGCGCGACCTCGGCAACTCGGTGATCGTCGTCGAGCACGACGAGGACATGATCCGCACGGCCGACTACGTGGTCGACATGGGCCCCGGCGCGGGCGAGCACGGCGGCGTCGTGGTCGCCGAAGGCACGCCGAAGCAGGTGCAGTCGAACCCGCAGTCGCTGACGGGCCAGTACCTGCTCGGCAAGCGCGTGATCGAGTACCCGGACGAGCGGCTCGCGCCCGATCCGGAGCGGATGCTGCGCATCGTCGACGCGCACGGCAACAACCTGAAGCACGTCGATCTCGAACTGCCGGTCGGCCTCCTGACCTGCATCACCGGCGTGTCGGGCTCCGGCAAGTCGACGCTGATCAACGACACGCTGTATCACGCGGTCGCGCGCCACCTGTACGGCTCGGCGGCCGAACCGGCGCCGCACGAGGCGATCGAGGGCCTCGAGCACTTCGACAAGGTGATCAACGTCGACCAGTCGCCGATCGGCCGCACGCCGCGCTCGAACCCGGCCACGTACACGGGCCTGTTCACGCCGATCCGCGAGCTGTTCTCGGGCGTGCCGACGTCGAAGGAGCGCGGCTACGATCCTGGCCGCTTCTCGTTCAACGTGAAGGGCGGCCGCTGCGAATCGTGCCAGGGCGACGGCGTGCTGAAGGTCGAAATGCACTTTTTGCCGGACGTCTACGTGCCGTGCGACGTGTGCCACGGCAAGCGCTACAACCGCGAAACGCTCGAAGTGCAGTACAAGGGCAAGAACATCAGCGAAGTGCTCGACATGACGGTCGAGCATGCGTACGAGTTCTTCAGCGCGGTGCCGGTCATCGCGCGCAAGCTGAAGACGCTGCTCGACGTCGGCCTCGGCTACATCCGCCTCGGCCAGTCGGCCACGACGCTGTCGGGCGGCGAGGCGCAGCGCGTGAAGCTGTCGCTGGAGCTGTCGAAGCGCGACACCGGCCGCACGCTGTACATCCTCGACGAGCCGACCACCGGCCTGCACTTCCACGACATCGCGCTGCTGCTGGAAGTGATCCACCGGCTGCGCGACCAGGGCAACACGGTCGTGATCATCGAGCACAACCTCGACGTGATCAAGACGGCCGACTGGGTGATCGACCTCGGCCCCGAGGGCGGCGCCGGCGGCGGCCAGATCATCGCGCAGGGCACGCCCGAGCAGGTCGCGAAGACGAAGGCGAGCTTCACCGGCAAGTACCTCGCGCCGCTGCTCAAGCGTCCGACCCGCAAAGTCGCGGCCGGCTGACGCCGCTCCACCCTGCCCGCGCGCGGCCGTCCGGCCGCGCGCCTCCTCGTTTTCCCTTCTGCGTTTACACCACGCGCCAAACGGCCCGTTTGCGGACCATAATGGCAGCTATACTTTACGGTCGTAAGGTTCGCCATCCGCACCAATCCGGTGCGGCGCCGGGCGGCCCGCACGCTGCCGCGCGCTGCGCGGCACGACACACGGACGACAGGAATCCACGATGGAGAAGCAACAAGAGTCGCGCGACACGCAGAACCGCGAGCCGCACCTGCGCAGCGTGCGGCTGACGAGCGACTTGAGCCTGCCGAAGCTGTCGGCGCTCGAGATCGGCAGCTATCTCTTCGCGCTCGTCATGATGTGGCTCGTCCTCGAGCTCCGGCTGCTCGGCGGGATGCTCGCCGGCCTGCTCGTCTACCAGCTGATCCACACGATCGCACCCGTGATCGAACGTCACACCACCAGCATGCGCGCGCGCTGGGTCGCCGTCGTGCTGTTGTCGATCGCGATCGTCGGCGCGCTCACCGGCCTGACGATCGGCATCATCGAGCATTTCGAGCACACGGTGCCGAACCTGCAGAGCCTGCTCGACCAGTTGATGCAGATCGTCGAGCAGACCCGCGCACGCACGCCGGCGTGGATCGCCAATCTGCTGCCCGTCGACGTCGAACAGATGAAGACGAAGGCGGCCGTGCTGATGCACTCGCACATGGACCAGCTCCAGCAAAGCGGCAAGAGCGTCGCGCGCGGCTTCGGCCACGTGCTGTTCGGGATGATCATCGGCGCGATGATCGCGATCGGCGTCGAGCAGGGCAAGGTGCGCCGGCCGCTGTCGACCGCGCTCGTCATGCGCGTGTCGCGCTTCTCCGACGCGTTCCGCCGCATCGTGTTCGCGCAGATCAAGATCTCGGCGATCAACGCGGCATTCACCGGCATCTACCTGCTCGTCGCGCTGCCGATCTTCCACCAGCGGCTGCCGCTGTCGAAAACGCTCGTGCTCGTCACGTTCATCGTCGGCCTGCTGCCGGTGATCGGCAACCTGATCTCGAACACGCTGATCGTCGCGGTGTCGCTGTCGGTCAGCATGGGCACCGCGATCGCGTCGCTCGCGTTCCTCGTGGTCATCCACAAGCTCGAATACTTCCTGAACGCGAAGATCATCGGCGGCCAGATCGAGTCGCGCGCGTGGGAGCTGCTGCTCGCGATGCTGATCATGGAAGCCGCGTTCGGGCTGCCGGGCGTGATCGCCGCGCCGATCTTCTATGCGTACCTGAAACGCGAGCTGTACCTGCTGCGGCTGATCTGAAGCCGCCCGGCAGCCAGCGGAAAGCAAAAACGCCGCGCCCCGTGAAGGGCGCGGCGTTTTCGTTTGCGGCGCGGGCCTGCCGGGGCCGGCGAATCAGCGGAACACGACCGTCTTCGTCCCGTTCAGCACGATCCGGTGCTCGACGTGCCACTTCACCGCCCGCGCGAGCGTCACGCACTCGACGTCGCGGCCGATCGCGGTCAGCTGGTCGGGCGTCATGCTGTGATCGACACGTTCGACTTCCTGCTCGATGATCGGGCCTTCGTCGAGATCGGTCGTCACGTAGTGCGCGGTCGCGCCGATCAGCTTCACGCCGCGGTCGAACGCCTGGTAGTACGGCTTCGCGCCCTTGAAGCTCGGCAGGAACGAATGGTGGATGTTGATCGCGCGCCCGGCGAGCTGCTCGCACATATTCGGCGACAGGATCTGCATGTAGCGCGCGAGCACGACGAGATCGGCCTGGTGCTCGTCGATCACTTCCAGCACGCGCGCTTCCTGCGCGGCCTTCGCGGCATCGGACGAGCCGCCGATCAGCGGAAAGTGATGGAACGGAATGTTGTAGCTCGCCGCGAGCTGGTAGAACTCCTTGTGGTTCGACACGATCGCTGGAATCTCGATCGGCAGCTGGCCCGTGCGATAGCGGAACAGCAGGTCGTTCAGGCAGTGGCCGATCTTCGACACCATGATCACGACGCGCGGCTTCACGGCCGCATCGTGCAGCTCCCAGCGCATCGAGAACTGTTCGGCGAGCGGCGCGAATTCCTTGCGAAGCGTGTCGAGCGCCGACGCGGCATCCACGCCGCCGCCGTCCTGCTCGAAGTGCACGCGCATGAAGAACTCGCTGGTGCGGCTGTCGCCGAACTGCGCGGAATCGAGGATGTTGTTGCTGCGCTCGAACAGGAAGCCCGAGACCGCATGGACGATGCCGTGCCGGTCGGGGCACGACAGTTTCAAGATAAAGCTGTGATCGGTCGGCATGACCGCTACTCCCATTGTTTCCGTATTCGTCAAATTGCCCGTTCGCGCCGCGCGGCTGCGCGCTCGGCGCGCGTCACGCCGCCGGGACGAACAGCGCGTCGATGCCGGCCGCGTCGGCCGCCGCAATCCAGCGGTGGCGCAGCAGCGTATCGAGCGTCGCGAGGCTCGCATCCATCGTCGCGCGGCCTTCGCGCAACCAGCCGATCACCTCGGGCACGCCGGCCAGCAGGTGCTCGGCCACTTCGCCGTCCTGGTTGCGTGGCGCGAAGTCGTGCGGCAGCGGCAGGTCGTACACGAAGATCAGTTCGGATTGCGTGCCTTCCGGCAGCGAATTCAGCACCAGCACCGTGCGGCCCGCGATCGCGCGCGCCGCCAGGTCGGCCGGAATGCCGGCTTCTTCCCAGCATTCCTTCGCGAGCGTCTCGTGAACGCCCAGCCCCCAGCCGATCCCGCCCGCGACGACGTTGTCGAGCATGCCGGGGTCGGTGGCCTTGGTCGCGCTGCGGCGGCCGAGCCACATCTTCGGCGCGGCCGCGGCGGGCGGCTCGCCCGGCGTAACCGTATATTCTACGATGCCGTTCACGTGCACCGCATAGGTCTGCGTGCCGAAGAAGCGCGACGCGGCGCGCTCGATGTACGCGAGCGGCGGATCGTCGAAGCGGTTGCGGATCGCGTAGATCTCGTCGCGCCAACCGGGAATCGCGCCTTCGGCGGCGAGCGCGCCGATCGCGCTGGCCAGCGCCATGCTGCGCGCGTCGACCGAATCGTAGCGCGCCGACAGCACGACGCGCTCGCCGGTCAGCTCGAACACGTCGGGCCAGCGCGCGAGCTTCGCGACATCCTGGCGGCGCACCCAGCCGACCGCCTGGCCGGCGATCTCGAAACGCAGGTGCGCGGCCGGATCGAAGCGGCGCGCGGCCGCGATGCACGGAAACGTCATCGTCATCAATCCTTCAGCGCGACGCGAATGCCGATCGCGATGAACGTCGCACCGGCGATCCGGTCGAGCCACACGCCGGCCTTCGGGCGGCGCTTCAGCCACGTGCCGATCATGCCCGCGCCGACGCCGAACAGCGAGAAGACCGCGGCCGTCTGCAGCATGAACAGCGCGCCGAGCTCGAACATCTGCAGCGTCACGCTCTGCGCGCCGTGCGGATCGACGAACTGCGGCAGGAACACGACGAAGAACAGCGTGACCTTCGGGTTCATCAGGTTGCCGATCACGCTCTGCCGGAAGATCGTGCCGAGCGGCTGCGGCGGCCGCGCATGCGCGTTCGCGAGGCCCTGGCTGCGCAGCGCCTTGATGCCGATCCACACGAGGTACGCGGCGCCCGCGAGCTTCAGGATCTGGAACGCGACCGGCGACGAACGCAGCACGGCCGCGACGCCGAGCGCCGCGAGCGTCGTGTGGAACAGGATCCCCGCCGTGAAGCCGAGCGCGGCGACGAAGCCGGCCGCGCGACCCTGCGAGATGCCGCGGGCGAGCACCTGCAGGTTGTCGGGACCCGGCGCGAACGTGATCGCGATCGACGTGGCGAGAAACAGCATGAAGTTGGGCATCGTGACCTCGCTGCGGAATGTGAACCAGGCGTGAATCAGCGCAAGCCGGGGCGGCCCGCCCCGGGGGACCGGCGTTCAGTGGCCGGAGAATTCGGTAACGGTGTAGACCGGCAGTCCGGCGTTGCGCAGCAGCGCCGAGCCGCCGAGATCGGGCAGGTCGATGATCGCCGCGCCCTCGACGACCACCGCGCCGAGCCGCTGCAGCAGGTTGCGCCCCGCCATCATCGTGCCGCCGGTCGCGATCAGGTCGTCCATGATGATCACGCGGTCGCCGGGGCGGCACGCATCTTCGTGGATCTCGACCGTCGCGCTGCCGTATTCGAGGTCGTACGATTCCGAACGGGTCTTGTACGGCAGCTTGCCGACCTTGCGGATCGGCACGAAGCCGACGCTCAGCTCGTACGCGACGATCGGCGCGATGATGAAGCCGCGCGCGTCGAGGCCCGCGACGTAGTCGAGCTTCGCGTCGACATAGCGTTCGACGAACAGGTCGACGAGGATGCGCAGCGCCTTCGGGCTCTGCAGCAGCGTCGTGATGTCGCGGAACTGCACGCCCGGCTGCGGCCAGTCCGGCACCGTGCGGATCTGGCTATGGATGAAGGCGACCGGATCGAGCGGTGCGCCCGACGACGAATGCGGCATGAAACTCTCCGAAAAAAACGGTGCGCGAAGATCGGGCACCGTTTCTGATCAATACGGGTCAGGTTGTGAATCGCGGCTCACGCGGCCGCGGCCGGCGGGTCGCGCCGATGGCGCGACAACCGCTCCTCCGCGAGCGCGAGCGCCTCGGGCAGCCCGCGCAGCACCACGATGTCGCTCGCGCGCAGCTTGGTCTGCGGATCGGGTTCGACGCCGCGGATGCCGTGCCGGCGGATCGCCGTGACTTCCAGCCCGAGCGCGTACAGCCCGAGTTCTTCCAGCGAACGCCCGACCGCGTCCGCGCGCGCATCGACCGGCACCGATTGTAGCCGCACCTGCTCGTGATCGTCGTCGTCCGCGTCGTCGGCGCCGCGGAAATAGCCGCGCAGCAGGCTGTAACGCTCGTCGCGCATCTCCTCGACGCGCCGCACGACCTTGCGCATCGGCACGCCGACCAGCACCAGCGTATGCGACGCCAGCATCAGGCTGCCCTCGACGATCTCCGGAATCACCTCGGTCGCGCCGGCCGCGAGCAGTTTCTCCAGGTCGGCATCGTCCACGGTACGCACGATCGCGGGCAGCGTCGGTTCGAGCTCGTGCACGTGGTGCAGCACGCGCAGCGCGGACGGCGTGTTCGCGTAGGTGATCGCGACGGCCGCCGCCCGGTGGATACCGGCCGCGAGCAGCGACTCGCGGCGCGCCGCGTCGCCGAACACGACCGATTCGCCGGCGGTCGCCGCCGCGCTCACACGATCGGGGTCGAGGTCGAGCGCGACGTACGAAATGCCTTCCTGTTCGAGCATGCGCGCGAGGTTCTGGCCCGCGCGGCCGTAGCCGCAGATGATGACGTGGCCGCGCTGCTTCAGGCTTTGCGTCGCGATCCGCGTCATCTGCAGCGACTGCTGCATCCATTCGGTCGACGACAGCCGCATCACGATGCGGTCGGCGTTCTGGATCAGGAACGGCGCGGCGAGCATCGACAGCAGCATCGACGCGAGGATCGCCTGCAGCAGCGTCGAATCGACGAGATGCCGGTCGAGGATCAGGTTCAGCAGCACGAAGCCGAATTCGCCGGCCTGCGCGAGGCCGATGCCCGTGCGCATCGCGACGCCCGGCGTCGCGCCGAACAGCCGCGCGAGCCCGGCGATCATCGTCGCCTTGAACAGGATCTGCCCGACGAAGAAGCCGAGCACGATCAGCGGATGCTCCCAGATCACGCGCGGATCGAGCAGCATCCCCGTCGTCACGAAGAACAGGCCGAGCAGCACGTCGCGGAACGGCTTGATGTCCTCCTCCACCTGATGGCGGAACGGCGTCTCGGAAATGAGCATCCCGGCGATGAACGCGCCGAGCGCGAGCGACAGCCCGAAGCGGTCGGTGATGAACGCGGCGCCGAGCGTGACGAGCAGCAGGTTCAGCACGAACAGCTCCTGCGAGCGGCGCCGCGCGACGACGTTGAGCCAGCGCGTCATGAAGCGCTGGCCGATGACGAGCAGCAGCGCGAGCGCGATTACGATCTTGACCGCCGCGAAGCCGAGCGTGAGCGCGAGATCCTTCGACGACTCGGCGCCGAACGCGGCGATCACGATCAAGAGCGGCACCACCGCGAGATCCTGGAACAGCAGCACGCCGAAGATGTTGCGGCCGTGCTCGGTCTCGATCTCGAGCCGCTCGGCGAGCATCTTCGACACGATCGCCGTCGACGACATCGCGAGCGCGCCGCCGAGCGCGATACTGCCCTGCCACGTGATGTGCACCCAGCGCTCGAACAGCGCGCCGAGCACGAGCGCGAGCACGAGGGTCGCGACGACCTGCAAGAGGCCGAGTCCGAACACGAGCCGCTGCATCGCCCTCAGCTTCGCGAGCGAGAATTCGAGGCCGATCGAAAACATCAGGAACACCACGCCGAATTCCGCGAGGTGCTCGGCCCGTTCGAGATCCGCCGCGACGCCGAAGGCGTGCGGGCCGACCAGGATGCCGACGGTCAGATAGCCGAGCATCGGCGGCAGGTTCAACGAGCGGAATACGACGACGCCCACCACCGAGGCCAGCAGCAGCAGCAGGGTCATTTCGAGCGGGGAAATCACAGGCGAAGCGTCCTCGTTCGTCGGGGCCACGGCAATGCGGGCGCGGGTGGTGGCGGTGGACAGGCGACCTCGGACGAGTCCGAAGGCGTGGCGCGGCGAACAAACGCCTTTGCTATACTCCGCGCATGATAGCGAAAATCAATGATGATCGGGCGCTCGCGCTCGCCCGCGACGTGCTCGACATCGAGGCGGACGCCGTGCGCGCGCTGCGCGACCAGCTCGACGGCGGCTTCGTCCAGGCCGTGGCGCTGCTGCTCGGCTGCCGCGGCCGCGTCGTGGTCTCCGGGATCGGCAAATCGGGGCATATCGCCCGCAAGATCGCAGCCACGCTGGCCAGCACCGGTACGCCGGCCTTCTTCGTCCACCCTGCCGAGGCCAGCCACGGCGACCTCGGGATGGTCACCTCCGACGACGTCTTCATCGGCATCTCCTATTCCGGCGAGTCGGAAGAACTCGTCGCGATCCTGCCGCTCGTGAAGCGGATCGGCGCGAAGCTGATCGCGATCACGGGCCGCGCGGGGTCGAGCCTCGGCACGCTCGCCGACGTGAACCTGAACGCCGCGGTGTCGAAGGAAGCGTGCCCGCTGAACCTCGCGCCCACCGCGAGCACGACCGCGGCGCTCGCGCTCGGCGACGCGCTCGCCGTCGCCGTGCTGGACGCGCGCGGCTTCGGCTCGGAAGATTTCGCGCGCTCGCATCCGGGCGGCGCGCTCGGCCGGCGCCTGCTCACCTACGTGCGCGACGTGATGCGCTCGGGCGACGACGTCCCGTCCGTCGGGCTGAACGCGACGCTGTCGGACGCGCTGTTCCAGATCACCGCGAAGCGCCTCGGCATGACGGCCGTGGTCGACGCCGACGGCAAGGTCGCCGGCATCTTCACGGACGGCGACCTGCGCCGCGTGCTCGCCCGCGACGGCGATTTCCGCACGCTGCCGATCACCGAAGTCATGACGCGCGACCCGCGCACGATCGCGCCGGATCACCTGGCCGTCGAGGCCGTGGAACTGATGGAGCGCCACCGGATCAACCAGATGCTGGTCGTCGATGCCGACGGCGCGCTGATCGGCGCGCTGAACATGCACGACCTGTTTTCGAAGAAGGTGATCTGATGAGCGCAGCGCTGACTGCGGCCGAACGCGCGAGCCGCGTGAAGCTGATGATTTTCGACGTCGACGGCGTGCTGACCGACGGCGGCCTGCTGTTTACCGCGGCCGGCGACGCGATGAAGTCGTTCAATTCGCTCGACGGCCATGGCGTGAAGCTGCTCGGCGAAGCCGGCATCGCGACCGCGATCATCACGGGCCGCCGCTCGGACATCGTCGCGGCGCGCGCGAAGGAAATGAAGATCGCGCACCTGTTCCAGGGCGTCGAGAACAAGCTCACCGTGTTCGCCGACCTGATCGCGTCGCTCGGCCTGACGGCCGACGCCTGCGGCTACATGGGCGACGACTGGCCCGACCTGCCGGTGATGCTGCGCTGCGGCTTCGCGACGGCCCCCGCGAACGCGCACCCCGAGGTGATCGCCCGCGCGCACTGGGTCGCCGAGGCCCGCGGCGGCCACGGCGCCGTGCGCGAGGTCTGCGATGCGATCCTGCGCGCGCAGCGCCGCTACGACGCGCTGCTCGCCGCCGCCTGCGGAGCCTGACCGATGAGCACGCATTTCCGCTGGACCCAGATGCTGCCGCTCGTCGCGGTCGCCGCGCTCGCGGGCGTCACGTGGTGGCTGCTGCAGGCCACGCTGCCGCCGCCCGGCGAGGGCGCCGTGCAGCCGAAGCGCCATACGCCCGACTATTTCGCCGACAACTTCTCGGTCACCGAGCTCGACCAGACCGGCACGACCCAGTACCGGCTGACGGCCGCGAAGCTGGTCCATTACGAAGACACCGAAGGCAGCGACCTGACCGATCCGGCCATGCGCGCGTTCCAGCCCGGCAAGCCGGTCGTGACGACCACCGCGAAGCGCGGCACCGTCAACGGCGACGTGTCGATCGTCGATTTGTACGACGATGCGCGCATCCTGCGCGCGGCCGGCGGCGGCGATCCGCAGATGCAGGCCGATTCCCAGCATTTCCGGATCTTCGTCAATGACGATGTGATCCAGACCGAAAAGCCGGTTAAACTTCAGCGCGGCCTGTCGCTCGTCAACGCGACCGACGGCATGAAGTACAACAACGTCACCCGGGTCATCGAGCTTTACGGCAACGTGCGCGGCACGATCGCCGCGGCGGACACGTCCGGCGGCTCGAAAGGTCAACCCAGGTGACGCATCCCTCACGTGACTGCATGAACGAACCGTTCCCTCGACAGATTTCCGGCGGCGCTGCGCGCGCCGTCCGCGCCGCGCTCGCCGCGACGCTCGTGGCGCTCCCGCTCGTCGGGCTGGCGCCGCTCGCCCATGCCGAGAAGGCCGACCAGAACAAGCCGATCAACGTCGAGGCCGACAACCTGACCTATGACGATCTGAAGCAGGTCACGGTCGCGACCGGCAACGTCGTGATCACGAAGGGCACGATCATCATCAAGGGCGATCGCGTCGAAGTGCGCCAGGACCCGGAAGGCTATCAGTACGCGACGTCGTTCGGCAGCGGCAAGAAGCACGCGACGTTCCGCCAGAAGCGCGAAGGCCTCGACGAATACATCGACGGCGACGCCGAGCGCATCGACTACGACGGCAAGCAGGATCTCACCACGCTGACCACCGCCGCGACCGTGCGCCGCCTGCAGGGCACGTCGACGGTCGCCGATACCGTGCACGGCAGCGTGATCACGTACGACGGCCAGCGCGACTTCTACACCGCGAAGGGCGGCAAGGACGTCGCGGCGCCGGGCAACCCGAACGGCCGCGTGCGCGCGATGCTGTCGCCGAAGAACGGCGGCCCCGCGCCGCTGAACGGGGCGCCGGCCAAGCTGTCGCCGTCGACCACGATCCAGGGAGCGCCGGGCCAATGAATGCGCTTCCGAACCGCCAGCCGGCCGGCACGACGAGCTCGCTCGTCGTGCGCAACCTGAAGAAGCGCTACGGCTCACGCACGGTCGTCAAGGACGTGTCGCTCGACGTGAAGAGCGGCGAAGTCGTCGGCCTGCTCGGCCCGAACGGCGCCGGCAAGACCACGTCGTTCTACATGATCGTCGGCCTCGTGCCGACGGACGCGGGCGAAATCACGCTGAACGGCAGCTCGATCAGCCTGCTGCCGATCCACAAGCGCGCGTCGCTCGGCCTGTCGTACCTGCCGCAGGAAGCGTCGGTGTTCCGCAAGCTGACCGTCGAGGAAAACATCCGCGCGGTGCTCGAGCTGCAGCACGACGAGGACGGCAAGCGGCTGTCGAAGGACGCGATCTCGTCGCGTACCGAAGCGCTGCTCGACGAGCTGCAGATCGGCCACCTGCGCGAGAACCCCGCGCTGTCGCTGTCGGGCGGCGAACGGCGCCGCGTCGAGATCGCGCGCGCGCTCGCGACCAACCCGAGCTTCATCCTGCTCGACGAACCGTTCGCCGGCGTCGATCCGATCGCGGTGCTCGAGATCCAGAAGATCGTCAAGTTCCTGAAACAGCGCAACATCGGCGTGCTGATCACGGACCACAACGTCCGCGAAACGCTCGGCATCTGCGACCACGCGTACATCATCAGCGACGGTTCGGTGCTGGCCGCCGGCGCGCCGAGCGAAATCATCGAAAACGAAAGCGTGCGCCGCGTGTACCTCGGCGAACACTTCCGCATGTAACGTCCTCCTCGTGGCTGGCTGCACCCCGCCCGGCATCGCCGCGCGGGGCTGCGCCCCGCTTTGCATCCACGCCCGCGGGCATGCCCGCGGCCGGGCGGCGCGCCGCGCGTAATCGCGGATGGCTCAATGCGCCTGGGTCGTGGCAAACTGCCGGTATGACTCCCTCCTTGCCATGAAAGCCAGCCTTCAACTCCGCCTGTCGCAACATCTTGCGCTGACGCCTCAGCTGCAGCAGTCGATCCGGCTCCTGCAGTTGTCGACGCTCGAACTGCAGCAGGAAGTCGCGATGGCCGTCGCGCAGAACCCGCTGCTCGAGAACGACGACGAATGGATCGCGAGCCCGCTGCGCGTCGCGGCGGACGGATCGCTGATCGCGCAGACGCCGCCCGCACAGAACACCGAGCCCGCCGCGACCAACGGCAGCAGCCCGTCCAGCGATCGCGCGGAGCGCGACGAGCCGGCCGGCGCCGACGAATACGACGGCTACGGGTCCGGCGACGGCAACGACGGCCCGCAGTGGAACCTCGACGAATACGGCCGCTCGAGCGGCGCGTCCGACGACGACGACCTGCCGCCGCTGCAGGTGCAGGAAGCCGCGACGTCGCTGCGCGACCACCTCGCCGCGCAGTTGCGCGTCACGCAGGCCGGCCCGCGCGATCGCGCGCTCGTGATGTTCCTGATCGAATCGCTCGACGACGACGGCTACCTGACCGCCACGCTCGACGAAGTGCTCGCCGACCTGCCGCCCGAACTGGAAATCGACTGCGACGAACTGAACGCGGCGCTCGCGCTGCTGCACAGCTTCGACCCGGCCGGCGTCGGCGCGCGCTCGGCGTCCGAATGCCTGAAGCTGCAGCTGCTGCGTCTCGATCCGTCCCCGACGCGCACGCTCGCGCTCGAGATCGTGTCGCAGCACCTCGAACTGCTCGCCGCACGCGACTTCACACGGTTGCGCAAGCACCTGAAGGCGAGCGACGACGCGCTGCGCGACGCGCACGCACTGATCCGCTCGCTGGAGCCGTTCCCCGGCGCCGCATACGGCAAGGCCGAGGCCGACTACGTCGTGCCCGACATCATCGTGAAGAAGGCCGGCCAGGGCTGGCTCGCGGAGCTCAATCCGGAAGTCGTGCCGCGCCTGCGGATCAACAACCTGTACGCGAACATCCTGCGCAACAGCCGCGGCGATCCGTCGGCCGGATCGCTGAAACAGCAGCTCCAGGAAGCGCGCTGGCTGATCAAGAATATCCAGCAGCGATTCGACACGATCCTGCGTGTCGCGCAGGCTATTGTCGAGCGTCAGAAGAATTTCTTTGCGCACGGTGAAATTGCCATGCGCCCCTTGGTTTTGCGGGAAATAGCTGATACGCTGGGCCTACACGAGTCGACTGTCAGCCGTGTGACAACCGGGAAGTACATGCTGACCCCGTTCGGGACGCTTGAATTTAAGTACTTCTTCGGATCTCACGTCTCGACCGACACCGGTGGCGCCGCCTCGTCGACCGCCATCCGAGCCCTCATCAAGCAACTGATAGGAGCTGAAGACCCAAAATCGCCACTTTCGGACAGCCGCATTGCCGAGCTGCTGGCAGAACAGGGTTTCGTGGTCGCGCGCCGCACGGTTGCGAAATATCGCGAAGCCCTCAAGATCCCGGCAGTGAATCTGCGCAAGTCTCTTTAAGCCTGCTGCCTGCCCGGCGGCAGGCGTGTCCCGGCCACCGCGCACACGGGGAACAGGCCGGACGATCTGTCCGCGATACGCCGCTTCGTGCGGCACGGGCAAGTCGACCGGAGCGCCGCCTCGATGCGGCCGGGTGGCCACTCGCTTGGAGAAGCACTATGAACCTGAAGATCAGTGGACATCATCTCGAAGTCACGCCTGCGATTCGCGAATACGTGATCACCAAGCTGGACCGGGTGCTACGGCATAGCGATCAGGTGATCGATGGCACTGTGATCCTCTCGGTCGACAACCACAAGGAAAAGGACAAGCAGCAGCGCGCGGAAATCAACCTGCACCTGAAGGGCAAGGACATCTTCGTCGAAAGCGCGAACGGCAACCTGTATGCCGCGATCGATCTGCTGATCGACAAGCTGGATCGCCAGGTCGTCAAGCACATGGAGCGCCTGCAAACGCACGCGCACGACCCGATCAAGCTTCAGCCGTCGATCGACCAGATCGAGCTGCCGCCGCAATAACCGTCACCGCAACACGCACGCCGCCCGGTTCGCCGGGCGTTTTTTTTGTGACTCCGCGCGAAGGTGCAACCGGTCCGTCCGTGCTGCGCCACGCACGCGGCTGTGCTCTATAATGTTCCGGTTATCGCCGGGGGGCGTTGGATGCGGTAGCTGCGCTGCAGGTTGCCGATGCCACATGCCTTGATATCGCCGAACATGGAAAATCAGTCCGCCGCCGCAAGGAGACCCCAGGCCGCCCAATCGCCTGCCAACATGAATCGCCTAGCCAAAATCCTGCCCATAGAGAACGTCGTCATCGACCTCTCCGTCACCAGCAAGAAACGCGTCTTCGAACAAGCCGGGCTGATGTTCGAGAATCAGAACGGCATCGCCCGCAGCACCGTCACGGACAACCTGTTCGCGCGCGAGCGCCTCGGTTCGACCGGGCTCGGCGAAGGTGTCGCGATTCCGCACGGCCGCATCAAGGGCCTCAAGCACCCGCTCGCCGCGTTCGTCCGCCTCGCCGATGCGATCCCGTTCGAAGCGCCCGACGGCCAGCCGGTCGGCCTCCTGATCTTCCTGCTCGTTCCCGAGCAAGCCACCCAGCAGCACCTCGAGATCCTGTCGGAAATCGCGCAACTGCTGTCCGATCGCGACGCCCGCGAGCGTCTGCACAACGAAACGGATATCGCCGAGTTGCATCGCCTGCTCACTCAGTGGCAACCTTGAGTTGTTCCGGGCGGAATATTTCCCCGTACGAGGCGGCCTACGCCGCCGTCCAGGGCCGCCCGGCGCCGGCCCGGCATGGCGACGTCCGTCGCCGCGCGCCCGCACCGGCCCATTGGAGTGACGAGAGTCATGGATACGTCCAGCATCAACGCCCAGAGCATCTTCGACGACAACGCAGCCACGCTGAAACTGAGCTGGCTGACGGGGCATGAAGGCTGGGAACGCGGCTTTTCGGCCGACACGGTCGGCAACGCCACGTCGAGCGCCGACCTCGTCGGCCACCTGAACCTGATCCACCCGAACCGGATCCAGGTGCTCGGCGAAGCCGAAATCGACTACTACCAGCGCCAGACCGACGAAGACCGTTCGCGCCACATGGCCGAGCTGATCGCGCTCGAACCGCCGTTCCTCGTCGTCGCCGGCGGCGCCGCGGCGCCGCCCGAACTGGTGCTGCGCTGCACGCGCTCGTCCACTCCGCTGTTCACGACGCCGATGTCGGCCGCCGCGGTGATCGACAGCCTGCGGCTCTACATGTCGCGCATCCTCGCGCCGCGCGCGACGCTGCACGGCGTGTTCCTCGACATCCTCGGGATGGGCGTGCTGCTGACCGGCGATTCGGGCCTCGGCAAGAGCGAGCTCGGCCTCGAGCTGATCAGCCGCGGCCACGGCCTCGTCGCCGACGACGCGGTCGATTTCGTCCGTCTTGGCCCCGATTTCGTCGAAGGGCGCTGCCCGCCGTTGCTGCAAAACCTGCTCGAAGTGCGCGGCCTCGGCCTGCTCGACATCAAGACGATCTTCGGCGAAACCGCCGTGCGGCGGAAAATGAAGCTGAAGCTAATCGTTCAGCTCGTGCGGCGCCCCGACGGCGAATTCCAGCGCCTGCCGCTCGAAAGCCAGACCGTCGACGTGCTCGGCTTGCCGATCAGCAAGGTCACGATCCAGGTCGCGGCCGGCCGCAACCTCGCGGTGCTCGTCGAGGCGGCCGTCCGGAACACGATCCTGCAGTTGCGCGGAATCGACACGTTGCGCGATTTCATGGATCGGCAACGACTCGCGATGCAAGATCCCGACAGTCAGTTCCCCGGCAAACTCGTGTAACCCGCACGCGCCGGCCGCGCAACGCCGACGCGTCGAGCCGGTGCTATGATGAAATGTCAGGATTCTCCGTTCCCATGCGCATCGTCCTCATCACCGGCATCTCCGGCTCAGGCAAGTCCGTCGCGCTGAACGCGCTCGAAGACGCAGGCTATTACTGCGTCGACAACCTGCCGCCGCACGTGCTCCCCGAACTCGCCCGCTACCTTGCCCAGGACGGCCAGCGCCGGCTTGCGGTCGCGATCGACGCGCGCTCGAGCGCGTCGCTCGACGAGATGCCCGGCCTGATCCGCGAGCTGTCCCGCGAACACGACGTGCGCGTGCTGTTCCTCAACGCGAGCACCCAGGCGCTGATCCAGCGCTTCTCCGAAACGCGCCGCCGCCATCCGCTGTCCGGCTCGCTGTCGCACGATGCGGATGTCGGCCTGCTGTCGTCGCTCGAGGAAGCGATCGAGCGCGAGCGCGAACTCGTCGCGCCGCTCGCCGAATTCGGCCACCAGATCGATACCAGCACGCTGCGCGCGAACGCGCTGCGCACCTGGGTCAAGCGCTTCATCGAGCAGAAGAACAACGATCTGATGGTGATGTTCGAATCGTTCGGCTTCAAGCGCGGCGTGCCGCTCGACGCCGACCTGATGTTCGACGTGCGCGCGCTGCCGAATCCGTACTACGACCACCAGTTGCGCCCGCTCACCGGGCTCGACCAGCCGGTCATCGCCTTTCTCGACGCACTGCCGATCGTCCATCAGATGATCGACGACATCCATGCGTTCCTGATGAAATGGCTGCCGCACTTCCGCGATGACAACCGCAGCTACCTGACCGTCGCCATCGGCTGCACGGGCGGCCAGCATCGCTCGGTGTTCATCGCGGAAACGCTCGCCGCGCGCCTGGCGCGCGAGGCGAACGTGATCGTGCGGCATCGTGACGCGCCAGTGGATGTCGACGCGTCGTCGCGGCTCGTCTCCGAGGTCGACCGACCCTAGCGACACCCGCCCAACGCCCGCGCGCCATGTCCTCCCTATCGACCACCCTGATCGACCTGCCGTTGTTTCCGCTGCACACGGTGCTGTTTCCCGGAGGCCTGCTCCCGCTCAAGGTGTTCGAGGCGCGCTATCTCGACATGTCCCGCACGTGCCTGCGCGACGACGCCCCGTTCGGCGTGTGCCTGCTCAAGAGCGGGCCCGAAGTCGCGCAGGACGGCGCGGTGTCGGTGCCCGAAACCATCGGCTGCATGGCGCGCATCACCGAGTGCGATACCGGCGAATTCGGGATGCTGTATCTGCAGGCGATCGGCACGCAGCGTTTCGAGCTGCTGTCGTATCGCGTCGAAGGCAACGGGCTGCTGGTCGGCATCGCGGAGCCGCTGCCCGACGACATCCCGCTCGAAGGCGAACAGGCGCTCGCGCAGTTCGGTTCGTGCGCCGAGGTGCTCGAGCGCATCATCGACGCGTTGAAGAAATCCGATCCGGAAAAAATGCCGTTCGGCGAACCGTTCCGCCTCGACGATCCGAGCTGGGTATCGAATCGCCTCGCGGAATTGCTGCCGCTCGACCTGCGCGCGCGACAGAAGCTGATGGAGTTTCCGGACGTCGGTGCGCGCATCGACGCCGTGCACCACGTGCTCGACCGGCACGGCTGGCTGTAAGGCCGGCTTGACTATCGCGGCTGATTCGTCGCGCATCGCACGTCCGAAAGCCTTTCCCACGCGCAGTGGGCCGCCGCCCTGTCGAACGCCGCCCGCGCCGCGCCTTTCCCCGGTTCGTTACAGCAGCGGCCCGCTCAGCGCATCGAGCAGCTTGCGCACGGGCGCCGGCACGCCGTACGCGTCGAGCCGGCTCAGCGGCACCCATGCGGTGTCCGCGTCCCGCGCCTGCGACGGCAGGCCGCCGCCGTCCGCCAAATCGCTCAGCCGCGGCTCGATCTCGAGCCGGAAATGCGTGAACGTATGCGTGAGCGGCGCGAGCGGCACCGTGCGACCGCCACCGAAACCGCGCGCGAGATCCGCGAGCGCGGCATCGCCGTCCGCTTGCGGCAGGCTCCATAGTCCGCCCCAGATGCCGGTCGGCGGCCGGCGCTCGAGCAGCACGGCGTCGCCATCGCGCAGCACGAGCATCCAGGTCTTGCGCGTCGGCACGGCCTTCTTCGGCCGTGCGGCCGGCAGTTCGCGCTGGCGGCCGGTCGATTGCGCGACGCAGTCGCCCGCGAACGGACAGCGCGCGCAATCGGGCTTGCCGCGCACGCACAGCGTCGCGCCCAGATCCATCAGCCCCTGCGTATACGCGCTCACGTCGGCCGCGTTCGCGGCATCGGGCAGCAGCGATTCGGCGAGCGCCCACATGTCGTTCTCGACACGCTTCTCGCCCGGAAAGCCCTCGACGCCGAACACCCGCGCAAGCACGCGCTTCACGTTGCCGTCGAGGATCGTCGCACGCGCACCGTACGCAAACGACGCGATCGCGGCGGCCGTCGAGCGGCCGATGCCCGGCAGTTCGGCCAGCGCGTCGGGCGTCGCCGGAAACGCGCCGCCGTGCTCGGCGACGACGACCTGCGCGCAGCGGTGCAGGTTGCGCGCGCGCGAGTAGTAGCCGAGGCCCGCCCACAACGCCATCACGTCGTCGCTCGGCGCGGCCGCGAGCGCGGCGACGTCCGGGTAGCGATCGAGAAAGCGCGTGTAATACGGAATGACGGTCGATACCTGCGTCTGCTGCAGCATGATTTCCGACAGCCAGATCCGGTACGGATCGCGGGTGTTCTGCCACGGCAGGTCATGGCGGCCGTGCGCGCGCTGCCACGCGACGAGACGCGTGGCGAACGTGCGGTGCAGCGGCGTGGCGGGGAACGGAGCGGGGGCGATGCGGGGCGGCTTCAAGTTATCGAATTGTGGAAAAGGGTTTCAACGCTGGCACGTCGGGCAGTAATAGGTCGACCGCTGGCCCTGCACGATCTGGCGAATCGGCGTGCCGCATACGCGGCACGGCTGGCCGGCGCGATCGTAGACGAAACAGTCGAGCTGGAAGTAGCCGCTTTCGCCGTTGCTGCCGACGAAATCGCGCAACGTGCTGCCGCCGCGCTCGATCGCGTCCGCGAGCGTCGCGCGCACCGCGTCGGCCAGCCGCTCGTAGCGCGGCAGCGAAACCTTGCCGGCGGCCGTCGTCGGCCGGATGCCGGCGCGAAACAGGCTCTCCGACGCGTAGATGTTGCCGACGCCGACGACCATGTCGCCCGCGAGCAGCGCCTGCTTGACCGACACCGTGCGGCCACGCGTGCGCGCATGCAGCAGCGCGCCGGTGAACGCCGGCGAAAACGGCTCGACGCCGAGGCTCGCGAGGAGCGGATGCGCATGCACGTCGCCTGCTTCGCGCGAGTGCCACAGCACGGCGCCGAAGCGGCGCGGATCGCGGAACCGCAGCACGAATTCGTCGAAGATCCAGTCGATGTGGTCGTGCTTCGCGGCGACCGGCACGCCGGCCGCGGGCAGCACGCGCAGCGTGCCCGTCATCCCGAGGTGGACGATGAACCAGCCCGCATCGACCTCGAACAGCAGATATTTGCCGCGGCGCTCGACGGCGAGCACCTCGCGCGCGCGCAACTGCTCGGCGAGCCCCGCCGGCACGGGCCAGCGCAGCATCGCGGTACGGACGTCGACACGCTCGACGCGGCGGCCCGCGACAAAGGGCTCGATGCCCCGGCGCGTGACTTCGACTTCTGGCAACTCTGGCATGTTTTGCGGGTCTGAGGCTACGGTCTACTTACAGAAAGAATGCGCATGGGGCGCCACGAGAACGGCCGTTCTCGCGACGACCCCGAATTAAACACGGGAATGCCCGAAATCGCCCGGCCTGGCAGCACGCGAGGCGGGCGATTTCGGGCATTCGCATGTGGGTTCCACAGGTAAACGGACCCTATCACGATCGTGCGTGTATTGTAGCGAGCGCGTTACAATCGGTTGAAACATCGAACGGATTTCCATGACCCTGCCCTCGAAGCTGCTTCAGAAGCGCCCCGCCGCCGTGCGCGGCGCGCGCGCCTTCCCGGTCCGCCGTGCACTCGGTGCCGCGCTGTTTGCCGCCTGGACCCTCACCGCCTTTCCGGCCCACGCGCAGGATCCGGCCTCGGACGACGCGGAGCCGCAGGGTGCGTTCGAGCATGTGATGCCGGACGAGCAGAAAAATCTCCCCGCTGTGCCGCTGACGAGCCAGATCGTCTATCAGGTGCTCGCCGCCGAGGTCGCGCTTCAGCGCAACCAGCCGGCACCGGCCTACCAGACCTACCTCGCGCTGGCCCGCGACACGCGCGACCCGCGCATGGCGCAGCGCGCGACCGAAATCGCGCTCGGCGCGCAGAGCCCGGCCGACGCACTGTCCGCCGCGAATCTGTGGCGCCAGTACGCACCGGATTCGAACCGGGCATCGCAGGTCGACGCCGCGCTGCTGGTGCTCGCCGGCAAGCCGGCCGATGCGCAGCCGATGCTCGCGCGCGAGCTGGCCCGCGCGACCGGCGACACGCGCGGTCCGGCGATCCTCGCGCTGCAGGCGCTGCTGGTACGCGGCCCCGACCGCGTCGGCGGCCTCGCGGTGCTGAAGGACATGCTGAAGAACGACATGAATCGCCCCGAGGCGCAGCTCGCGATCGCGCGGCAGCAGCTCGCGGTCGACGACAAGGACGGCGCCGCGCAGTCGCTGAAGCAGGCGCTGCAGATCCGCCCCGACTACCTGCCGGCGGCGCTGATGCTGTCGCAGATGGGGCCGGCGGAACGCGCGGCGGGCATCGCGTCGTTCGAGAAATATGTTCAGCAGAATCCGAAGTCCCGCGACGCGCGGCTCGCGCTGTCGCAGCTCTATCTCGCCGACGACCGCCTCGATGACGCGCAGAAGCAGTTCGAGACGATGCGCAAGCTCGACTCGAAGGATCCGACGCCGCTGATGGCGCTCGCGCTGATCAAGATCCAGCAGAAGAAACTCGACGAGGCGACCGGCTACCTGAAGCAGTACGTGCAGCTCGGCGACAAGCAGCCGAACCTCGACGTCGGCCAGGGCTACATCTACCTCGCGCAGATCGCGATCGACCAGAACAACGACGCGCAGGCGTCGCAATGGCTCGACAAGGTCGACCAGACGAGCCAGCACTACCTGCCCGCGCAGATCACGCGCGCACAGCTGCTGCAGAAACAGGGCAAGACCGACGAGGCGCGCAAGGTGCTCGACAACCTGCCGATCACGGATCCGCGCGACGCGGCCGTGGTGGCGCGCACCGATGCGTCGATCCTGTTCACCGCGAAGCGCTATCCGGAAGCGGAGGCGCGGCTCGGGCAGGCCGTCCAGGACTTCCCGGACGATCCCGACCTGCGCTACGACTACGCGATGGCGGCCGAAAAGACCGGCCACTACGCGACGATGGAAAAGCAGTTGCGCGAACTGATCCGCACGCAGCCCGACAACCCGCAGGCCTACAACGCGCTCGGCTATTCGCTCGCCGATCGCAACCAGCGCCTGCCCGAGGCCAGCAAGCTGATCGACAAGGCGATGGCGCTCGCGCCGAACGACGCGTACATCATGGACAGCCTCGGCTGGGTGAAGTACCGGATGGGCGACACGGCCGGCGCGACGAAAGTGCTGCAACGCGCGTACGAATTGCAGCCGAACGCCGAAATCGGCGCGCATCTCGGCGAAGTGCTGTGGAAGAGCGGCGCGCAGGACGACGCGCGCAACGCGTGGCGCGCCGCACAGAAGCTCGAGCCCGACAACGAAACGCTCGTGCAGACGCTGAAACGCCTGCAGATCAACGGCCTCTGATGCGGATGTTCCCGATGTTTTCCCTGTCCTTCCGCACGCAGCGCACGCTGGCCGCGGCCGGCGCGGCGCTCGCGCTCGCCGGCTGCGCGAGCACGCCGCCGCCGGCCGGCACGTCGACGGGCGCCGCACTGCAGACGGCCGCGACGCATGCGTACCATGGCCGCTTCGCGGTGCGGTACGACGATCGGCTCGGCAACCCGCAGAACGTGTACGGCAACTTCGACTGGCAGGAGCACGGCGACGACGTGTCGCTCGAGCTGCGCAGCCCGCTCGGCCAGACGCTCGCGGTCGTGAAATCGACGCCGCGCGCGGCGTCGCTCGAATTGCCGAACCGTCCGACCCAATATGCGCCCGACGTCGGCGACCTGATGCAGAAAACGCTCGGCTTCGAGCTGCCGCTCGCGGGCCTGCGCTACTGGCTGCTGCCGACCGTTGCCCCCGCGACGCCGGCGGAAACCGTGCGCGACCCGGCCGACGGCACGCGCGTCAAGCAGATCCGTCAGGACGGCTGGACGATCGACTACCTTGCCTACGCGGATGCCCCGGCCACGGGCGTCAAACGCGTCAACCTCGTGCGCGCGACGCCGCCGCTCGACATCAAGCTCGTGCTCGATCAGTGAGCACGCGCGCCTAGCCCCGATACCCGCATGACCGATTCGACCCGCTCGCTGCGCAACTGCCTGGCGCCCGCGAAACTCAACCTGTTCCTGCACATCACCGGCCGCCGTCCGAACGGCTATCACGATCTGCAGAGCGTATTCCAGCTGCTGAACTGGGGCGACACGCTGCACTTCGCGCTGCGCGACGACGGCCGCGTCGCACGCGTCACCGACGTGCCCGGCGTGCCCGAAGAAAGCGACCTCGTCGTGCGCGCGGCCAACCTGCTGAAAACGCATACGGGCACCGCGCACGGCGTCGACATCGAGATCGACAAGATCCTGCCGATGGGCGCCGGCCTCGGCGGCGGCAGCTCCGACGCGGCGACGACGCTGCTCGCACTGAACCGCCTGTGGCAACTCGATTTGCCGCGCGCCGAACTTCAATCGCTCGCGGTCAAACTCGGCGCCGACGTGCCGTTTTTTATTTTTGGAAAAAATGCGTTCGCAGAGGGTATCGGAGAAGAATTAGCTGAGGTACAATTGCCGACTCGCTGGTTCTTGGTTGTGACGCCACGCGTTCATGTCCCGACCGCTGAAATATTTTCAGATGAGTTGTTGACAAGAGATACGAAGCCCGTCACAATTGCTGACTTTCTTGCACAGCAAACCAGCGATGCGGGATGGCCAGATAGCTTCGGCCGGAACGATATGCAGGAAGTTGTAACAAGGAAGTACGCGGAAGTTGCGCAGGTGGTCAAATGGTTGTATGATGTGACCCCCGCGAGGATGACCGGCTCCGGAGCAAGCGTGTTTGCAGCGTTTCACAGCAAGCACGAGGCAGAAGCGGCGAAAGCCAAACTGCCCGCCAGTTGGAATAGCGCAGTTGCCGAGAGTCTGAACGAGCATCCGCTCTTCACTTTCGCGTCATGAAGTTTTACTTTGCCGAACGGCCTACACGAGTTCGGTGAAGTTATCAGTTAAGTGTAGGGGAGTCGCCAAGTTGGTCAAGGCACCGGATTTTGATTCCGGCATGCGAGGGTTCGAGTCCTTCCTCCCCTGCCAAAAATTTTCCCGCATTTCCCGCCCAAGCCTGAAGCAGGTGCACGATGAGCAGCCACAGCCATGATGGCCTGATGGTCTTTACTGGCAACGCGAATCCCGCGCTCGCCCAGGAAGTCGTCAATATCCTTGGTATCCCCCTCGGCAAAGCAATGGTCAGCCGTTTCTCCGACGGCGAGATCCAGGTCGAGATCCAGGAAAACGTGCGCGGCAAGGACGTCTTCGTCCTGCAATCCACATGCGCACCGACGAACGACAACCTGATGGAACTGATGATCATGGTCGATGCGCTCAAGCGCGCATCCGCTGGCCGGATCACTGCTGCCATCCCCTACTTCGGCTATGCCCGTCAGGATCGCCGCCCGCGTTCGGCGCGCGTCGCGATCTCGGCGAAGGTCATCGCGAACATGCTGGAAATCGCCGGCGTCGAGCGGATCATCACGATGGATCTGCACGCCGACCAGATTCAAGGCTTCTTCGACATCCCGGTCGACAACATCTACGCCACGCCGATCCTGCTGGGCGACCTGCGCAAGCAGAACTACTCGGATCTGCTCGTCGTGTCGCCGGACGTCGGCGGCGTCGTGCGTGCCCGTGCACTCGCGAAGCAGCTCAACTGCGATCTCGCGATCATCGACAAGCGTCGTCCGAAGGCGAACGTCGCCGAAGTGATGAACATCATCGGTGAAGTCGAAGGCCGCACCTGCGTGATCATGGACGACATGGTCGATACGGCCGGCACGCTGTGCAAGGCCGCGCAAGTGCTGAAGGACCGCGGTGCGAAGCAGGTGTTCGCGTACGCGACGCATCCGGTGCTGTCCGGCGGCGCCGCCGATCGCATCGCCGCGTCGGCACTCGACGAGCTGGTCGTCACCGATACGATTCCGCTGTCGGCCGAATCGCTGGCCTGCTCGAAGATCCGCTCGCTGACGAGCGCGAGCCTGCTGGCCGAAACGTTCTCGCGGATTCGCCGCGGCGATTCGGTGATGTCGCTATTCGCGGAATCCTGATCGCGAATCGACTGAACAAAGCATGCGCAGAAAGCGAAGCGGCGACGCTTCGCTTTTTGCACAATCGGACGGGATAGACGAAACCCCGGCCGTTTCATCGGGGGCCGCCAGTTGATGGCCCCGTTTTACTGCCTGGTCGCGGGCAGCCATTGGAGAATCACATGAAAGTCGTCGCTTTCGAGCGCCAACAGCAAGGTACGGGTGCGAGCCGCCGCCTGCGCAACGCCGGTAAGACCACGGGTATCGTTTACGGTGGCGAAGCAGCCCCGCAAAAGATCGAACTCGATCACAACGCCCTGTGGCACGCCCTGAAGAAGGAAGCTTTCCACTCGTCGATCCTCGACCTCGAAGTGGCCGGCCAGTCGCAACAGGTTCTGCTGCGCGACGTGCAATACCACCCGTTCAAGCAACTGGTGCTGCACGTGGACTTCCAGCGCGTCGACGCGAAGAAGAAGCTGCACACGAAGGTGCCGCTGCACTTCCTGAACGCTGAAGTCAGCCCGGCCGTGAAGCTGTCGAGCGCGATCGTTTCGCACGTCGCGACGGAAATCGAAGTCGAGTGCCTGCCGGCTGCCCTGCCGGAGTTCCTCGAAGTCGACCTGTCGAAGATCGAAGCCGGTCAGTCGCTGCACGCGAAGGACATCGCACTGCCGAAGGGCGTGACGCTGGTCGCGCACGTCGACGCGGAAAACCCGGTTGTCGCCTCGGCGACGGTCCCGGCTGGCGCCGTGTCGGACGCAGCAGAAGGCGAAACGCCGGCTGCCTAAGCGGCTGCGTACGCGCCCCCTCGATCCGTTTCACGAAACGGTCGACGCAACCCGCCGCGGCTTGCCCGGCGGGTTTTTCTTTTTCTGCGCCCAGGCGGCCGTTGCCGCCTTCGAAACGTCATGATCAAACTGATCGTCGGCCTCGGCAATCCCGGGGCGGAATACACCGCGACGCGCCACAACGCCGGCTTCTGGCTGATCGACCAGCTCGCCCGCGAAGCCGGCACGACGCTGCGCGACGAACGCCGCTTCCACGGCTTCTATGCGAAAGCGCGCCTGCATGGCGAGGAAGTCCATCTGCTCGAGCCGCAGACCTACATGAACCGCTCCGGCCAGTCGGTCGTCGCGCTCGCGCAATTCTTCAAGATCCTGCCCGACCAGATCCTCGTCGCGCACGACGAGCTCGACCTGCCGCCCGGCACCGTGAAGCTGAAGCTCGGTGGCGGCAGCGGCGGCCACAACGGCCTCAAGGACATCACCGCGCACCTGTCGTCGCAGCAATACTGGCGGCTGCGGATCGGCATCGGCCATCCGCGCGACCTGATTCCGGAAAGCGCGCGCGCTGGCGCGAAGCCCGACGTCGCGAACTTCGTGCTGAAGCCGCCGCGCCGCGAGGAGCAGGACGTGATCGACGCATCGATCGAACGCGCGCTCGCCGTGATGCCGATGGTCGTCAGGGGCGAACTCGACCGCGCGACGATGCAGCTGCATCGCAATTGACGCCCGTCGCACCCGCCTGGCGCATCGGCCGTCCGGCGCAACCGGGCGGCCTCGTCCGCCCCACCGCGACGCGCACATGCGGTAATCTCGACGTTTTGCCCGACAGGAGCCAAGCGGTGAGCCGTTACTGGAGCGACGTCGTTCAGCAACTCGTGCCTTACGTGCCGGGCGAACAGCCCGCGCTTGCGCACCCCGTCAAGCTGAACACCAACGAGAATCCCTATCCGCCGTCGCCGCGCGTCGTCGCGGCGATCGCCCGCGAACTCGGCGGCACCGGCGACACGCTGCGCCGCTATCCGGACCCGGTCGCGCGCGCGCTGCGCGAGACGGTCGCGGCCCATCACCGCATCAAGCCCGAACAGGTGTTCGTCGGCAACGGCTCCGACGAGGTGCTCGCGCACACGTTCCAGGCGCTGCTCAAGCACGACCGGCCGCTGCGCTTCCCCGACATCACGTACAGCTTTTATCCGACCTACGCGCGCCTGTACGGCGTCGAGACCACGGTCGTGCCGCTCGCGGACGATTTCTCGATCCGTGTCGACGACTATCTCGACGACGCGGGCGGCGTGCTGTTTCCGAACCCGAATGCACCGACCGGGCGCGCGCTGCCGCTCGCGGACGTCGAACGGATCGCGGCCGCGAATCCGTCGTCGGTCGTCGTGATCGACGAAGCGTACGTCGATTTCGGCGCGCAGTCGGCCATTACGCTGATCGATCGCCATCCGAATCTGCTCGTCGTGCATACGACGTCGAAGGCGCGCTCGCTCGCGGGCATGCGCGTCGGCTTCGCGTTCGGCGATGCGACGCTGATCGACGCGTTGAACCGCGTAAAGGACAGCTTCAACTCGTATCCGCTCGACCGGCTCGCGCAGGTCGCCGCGCAGGCCGCGTACGAAGACACCGACTATTTCAACGCCACCTGCCGGCGCGTGATCGACAGCCGGGCGCGGCTCACGCAGGCGCTCGACGCACTCGGCTTCGAGATCGTGCCGTCGGCCGCGAATTTCGTGTTCGCGCGCCATCCCGCGCACGATGCGGGCGCGATCGCGGCGAAGCTGAAGGAACGGGAAATTTTCGTGCGGCACTTCCGGCTGCCGCGGATCGACCAGCATCTGCGCATCACCGTCGGCACCGATGCCGAATGCGACGCGCTCGTCGCGGCGTTGCGCGAGCTGCTGGCCTGATACGGAAGAACCGGCGCCGAATGGCGCCGGGCTGAAAGCGCGACGCGCGCGCCACTCAAGCGCGCGTCAGCGCCGGATCACGACGCGTCGCCGCCCTTCACGGCGATCAGCGCGTGGTACTTCTCCATCAATTGCGCATGCGATTCGTCATGCTGCGGATCGCGCGGAATGCATTCGACCGGACACACCTGCTGGCACTGCGGTTCGTCGAAATGGCCGACGCACTCGGTGCACTTGTTCGGGTCGATCACGTAGATGTCCGGGCCCATCGAAATCGCGCCGTTCGGGCACTCGGGCTCGCACACGTCGCAATTGATGCACTCGTCGGTAATCATCAAAGCCATACTGATCTCACTTCTTCAGGCCGGCGGCCGGCTTCGCAACGAAACCGGCCGGCGCCGCATCACGCGGCAGGGCCTCCCATCGCGGTGACCTTCTCGGTCAGCCATTTCTCGACGGACGGAAACACGAATTTGCTGACATCGCCGCCCAATTGCGCGATTTCGCGCACGATCGTCCCCGAGATGAACTGGTACTGGTCGGACGGCGTCATGAACATCGTCTCGACGTCGGGCAGCAGATAGCGGTTCATCCCCGCCATCTGGAACTCATACTCGAAATCGGACACCGCGCGCAGCCCGCGCACGATCACGCGCGCATTGTTCACGCGGACGAAATCCTTCAGGAGGCCGGTGAAACTCATCACCTTCACGTTCGGGTAATGGCCGAGCACCTCGTTCGCAATCGTCAGACGTTCCTCGAGCGAGAAAAACGGCTTTTTCGCGCGGCTGTCGGCAACGCCCACCACCAGCGTATCAAAAATGCTCGACGCACGCCGCACGAGGTCTTCGTGCCCGCGCGTCAGCGGATCGAACGTACCGGGATACACGGCGACTACCATGTCGCTCCTCCTGTCATCACGCAAACGGGATGGCAGCCGTGCGATGCACGCGCCGCTGCCGAGATGGGCATGCGTCGCCTTTGCGGCGCGCCGCCTCGTATGGAACGCGCATTATTCATCATTTTCGCGCCGCAGCAAATGATAGTGAACCGCACCGGCCTTGCCGTGCTTCACCACCTGCCAGCCTGCGAGCGCGTCGTGCGCGGCCGGATCGAGTTCCGCCCCCGTTTCGACGTACAACGCGCCACCCGCCGCGACGAGCGGCGCCGACAGCGCGATCGCACGCTCGAGCGCGGCCAGGTCGTCGAACGGCGGATCGAGGAACACGACGTCGAACGCGCCCGGCGTCAGGCCGGCCGCGAGCCGCAGCGCATCGGCTTCGGCGATCTCGACCGAACGGGCGCCGAGCTTGTCCTTGATCGCCCGCAACTGCTGCGCGGCGCGCGGATGACGCTCGACCATCACGACGCTCGCCGCGCCGCGCGACGCGGCCTCGAAGCCGAGCGCGCCGGTGCCCGCGAACAGGTCGAGGCAGCGGCGGCCTTCGAGATCCTGGCCGAGCCAGTTGAACAGCGTCTCGCGCACGCGATCGGGGGTCGGGCGCAAGCCGTCGAGATCGAGCACCGCGAGCGGCGTGCGTTTCCAGTCGCCGCCGATGATGCGGATCGTGTGCGGCTTGCCGCGGCCGGGAGAGGCCGCGGGGCGGCCGGAAGAGGAACGGGACATACGGGATATCGACAACGGAGGGACCGGGCACGCGCAGGGGCGCGCCGCCAAACAGGCGCACGTTACCACAGCGGCGACGCGCACTGACGCGAGCGCCACGCCGCACTGATAAAATGCACGGTTTCGGCCGCCGTGCGCCGCGCCCGCGCGAACGCAGAACGGCCCGTCCGGCGCCCCGCTCCCGGCGGCGGCCCGCCCTCTTCCCGACGTCAGACCATGTTCAGTTTCTTCAAACGATTCAAGAAAACGCAGGAGCCCGATCCGGCGGAATCGCAATCGGCCGACGCGCAGCAAGCGGACGAAGCGTCCGACGCGCCCGTGCTCGACGCGCCGCCCGCGGCCAGCGTGCCGCCAGCGCCCGCGCAACCGGCTGCGCCGGCCGTCGTGATGACCGTCACGCCGACCAACGACGGCCGCGACGAAGTCGTCGAGACGGTCGAGATCGTGCCGCCGCCGCTGCAGGACGCGTCCGCGAAGAAGTCGTGGCTCGCGCGCCTGAAGACGGGGCTCGCGAAGACGGGCTCGAGCATCACCGGCGTCTTCGTCAACACGAAGATCGACGAGGATCTGTACGAGGAGCTCGAAACCGCGCTGCTGATGTCCGACGCGGGCGTCGACGCGACCGAATACCTGCTCGGCGCGCTGCGCGAAAAGGTGCGCGCGGGCCGGCTCACCGATCCGCAGCAGGTGAAGGCTGCACTGCACGACCTGCTCGTCGAGCTGCTGACGCCGCTCGAGAAATCGCTGATGCTCGGCCGCGCGCAGCCGCTCGTGATGATGATCACCGGCGTGAACGGCGCGGGCAAGACGACCAGCATCGGCAAGCTCGCGAAGCACCTGCAGAGCTTCGACCAGTCGGTGCTGCTGGCTGCCGGCGACACGTTCCGCGCGGCCGCGCGCGAACAGCTGGCGGTCTGGGGCGAGCGCAACAACGTGACGGTCGTGCAGCAGGAGAGCGGCGATCCGGCCGCGGTGATCTTCGACGCGGTCAGCGCCGCGCGCGCGCGCAAGATCGACGTGATGATGGCCGACACGGCCGGCCGCCTGCCGACGCAGCTGCATCTGATGGAGGAGCTGAAGAAGGTGAAGCGCGTGATCGCGAAGGCGCACGACGGCGCGCCGCACGAAGTGCTGCTGGTGATCGACGCGAACACCGGCCAGAACGCGCTCACGCAGGTGAAGGCCTTCGACGACGCGCTGGGCCTGACCGGCCTGATCGTCACGAAGCTCGACGGCACCGCGAAGGGCGGGATTCTCGCCGCGATCGCGCGGCAACGGCCGGTGCCCGTCTACTTCATCGGCGTCGGCGAGAAGGTCGAGGACCTGCAGCCGTTCAGCGCGGTGGAATTCGCGGACGCGCTGCTCGGCTGAACGCCGCCGGCCTGCATCGCACGGGGCGCCTTCGGGCGCCCTTTTTCATGCGCGCCCGATCATGCTCGCCACGGGCGCCGCGCTCATTCCGCGTCAGGCTGCGCGCCCGGCTCGGCGGCCTTGAACGCGTCGATCGTCGCCGCATGGTCGACGATCCGCTGGATCGTCGGGAAGCGCGTCGTGTCGATCGAGAAGCGGTTCGCGTTGAACACCTGCGGCACGAGGCACACGTCGGCGAGCGTCGGCGTGTCGCCGAAGCACAGCTTGCCGGTGCGCGGGTCGTTCGCAAGACGCGCCTCGAGCGTTTCGAAGCCCGCCTCGATCCAGTGCCGGTACCACGCGTTCTTTGCGTCCTCGGGCACCTTCAGCGTGTGCTTCAGGTACTTGAGCACGCGCAGGTTGTTGAGCGGGTGGATTTCGCACGCGATCTGCAGCGCGACCGCGCGCACGTACGCACGATCGACCGGCTGCTTCGGCAGGAGCGCGGGCTCGGGATGGGTTTCGTCGAGATATTCGATGATCGCGAGCGACTGCTGCAGCGTCGCGTCGCCATCGATCAGCGTCGGCACGACCGCATCCGGATTCAGCGCGCGGTACGCGTCCTTCAGTTGCTCGCCGCCATCGCGCAGCATGTGCACGGGCGCATAGTCGAACGGCAACTGCTTGAGGTTCAGGGCGATCCGCACGCGGTACGACGCGGAACTGCGGAAATAGCTGTAGAGCTTCATGGGATGTCTCTCGTAGTCGTATTCGGCCGGCAGCGGCATGGGCGCGGCGCAGCCGGTGCGCGCGCCGCCGGGAACCAGAGTGTAGCGCGGCACGATGCGCGCCCGCGCCCGTGCGATACTCGGGACATTCCTCACCGCTCACCGCGCGGCCCGATGCCGGCCGCCCGCCCCACGTTCCGATGACCGCTTCCCACGATCCCGCCGCCGCTCCGTTCCCTTGCGCCCGCTTCATCAAGGAAATCGGCCGCGGCCCGCACGGCGCGCGCGCCCTGTCCGCCGAGGACACGTTCACGCTCTATCGCGCGATGCTCGATGCGCGCGTGTCGGACGTCGAACTCGGCGCGATCCTGATCGCCTATCGGCTGAAGGGCGAATCCGCCGACGAACTGGCCGCGATGCTCGCCGCCGCGCAGGCGTCGTTCGAGCCGGTGCACGTGCAGGACGCCGCGTTCCGCCCGGTGTCGATTCCGAGCTACAACGGCGCGCGCAAGCAACCGAACCTCGTGCCGCTGCTCGCGCTGCTGCTCGCGCGCGAAGGCGTGCCGGTGCTCGTGCATGGGGTCGAGCAGGATCCGGGCCGCGTGACGAGCGCCGAGATCTTCTCGGCGCTGTCGCTCCCGCCGTCGACGTCGCACGATGCGATCGAGGACACGCTCGCCGAACGCCGCGTCGCGTTCGCGCCGATCGACGTGCTGGCGCCGCGCATCGCGCACCTGCTGTCGATGCGCAGCGTGCTCGGCGTGCGCAACTCGACGCATACGCTCGTGAAGATCCTGCAGCCGTTCGCGCCGGCCGGCCTGCGGCTCGTCAACTACACGCACCCGCCGTACCGTGACAGCCTCGCGCAGCTGTTCCGCGATCATCCGGACGCCGCGCTCGGCGGCGCGCTGCTCGCGCGCGGCACCGAAGGCGAAGCGGTGGCCGACACGCGGCGCCAGGTGCAGGTCGACTGGCTGCATGACGGCGTGTGCGACACGCTGATCGAGGCCGAGCGTTCGTCGACCGACGCACCGCCCGTCGCGCTGCCCGAGTCGCGCGATGCGGCGACCACGGCCGCGTGGACGGACGCCGTGCTGCGCGGCGAGGTGCCGGTGCCCGACACCGTGGCGCGCCAGGTCGCGACGATCGTGCAGGTCGCCCGCATCGCGCGCTGACGACCTGCCCCTTTATCCCGACATTTGACACGCGAGCGCATCCTGGCATAGAGTGGCCGTCATGCGTTCCTTTCCGAACACCCTCCGAATTACCTCCGGCCGCCTAGCGCGGCCGCTATCGCTACGACTAGCCTAAGGCTGTCGTAGCGCCGTGTGCTGTTCGCACGGTCCTCCCAGCAGTTCCTCGCAGTACCCCTCTCGCAGTTTTTACAACCCGAAGTCGTCAGCCTTCGTCCGTCTATCCGTCGGCCGATTCGCGAAGATCATCCGCATCCGCGGCGCCATCGTGCGCCGGGATGCGAGGCAGCGCCAACCGTCGCCCATGCCGCCCCGTCTTCGCTCGCGACTTGAGACCCGAGGTCCAGAAGATGATGCGCAATCCGCAAGACAAGTACCGTCCGTTCGAGCCCGTTCGCCTCAATGGCCGCCGCTGGCCGGCCCGCACCATCGAGCGTGCGCCCGTGTGGATGAGCACCGACCTGCGCGACGGCAACCAGTCGCTGATCGAGCCGATGAGCATCGAGCAGAAGCTCGAGTTCTTCGAAATGCTGGTCGCCATCGGGTTCAAGGAGATCGAAGTCGGTTTTCCGTCGGCGTCGCAAACCGACTTCGATTTCGTCCGCAAGCTGATCGACGACAAGCGGATTCCCGACGACGTGACGATCGAGGTGCTCGTGCAGTCGCGCGAAGACCTGATCGCCCGTACGTTCGATGCGCTCGAAGGCGTGCCGCGCGCGATCGTGCACCTGTACAACGCGGTCTGCCCGTCGTTCCGCCGCATCGTGTTCGGCATGTCGAAGAACGACGTGAAGGCGCTCGCGATCGACGGCACGCGCATCATCAAGGCACACGCGGCCGCGCGCCCGGAGACGCACTGGACCTTCCAGTACTCGCCGGAAACCTTCAGCATGACCGAGCTGACGTTCGCGCGCGAGATCTGCGACGCGGTCGCGCAGACGTGGCGCCCGACCCGCGACCACAAGATGATCGTCAACCTGCCGGCCACCGTCGAGGCCGCAACCCCGAACGTGTTCGCCGACCAGATCGAATGGATGGACCGCAACCTCGCGTATCGCGACAGCATCGTGCTGTCCGTGCATCCGCACAACGATCGCGGCACCGCGGTCGCGGCGGCCGAACTCGCGCTGCTCGCGGGCGCCGACCGCATCGAAGGCTGCCTGTTCGGCAACGGCGAGCGCACCGGCAACGTCGATCTCGTCACGCTCGCGCTGAACCTCTACACGCAAGGCATCGACCCGGGCCTCGACTTCTCCGACATCGACGCCGTGCGCCGCGTCGTCGAACGCTGCAACCAGATTCCCGTGCATCCGCGCCATCCGTACGCGGGCGACCTCGTGTTCACCGCGTTTTCCGGCTCGCACCAGGACGCGATCCGCAAGGGCTTCGCGCAGCAGCGCCCCGATGCGATCTGGGAAGTGCCGTACCTGCCGATCGACCCGGCGGATCTCGGCCGCAGCTACGACGCGGTGATCCGCGTGAACAGCCAGTCCGGCAAGGGCGGCGCGACCTTCCTGCTCGAACGCGGGATGGGCTTCACGCCGACGCGCCGCGTCCAGATCGAGTTCAGCCATGCGGTGCAGACGCTCGCCGACGCATCGGGCGAGGAAGTGACGGGCGACACGATCTGCGCGCTGTTCGCGCGCGAATTCTTCGAGACGGACGGCCCGGCCGCGCGCCACGGCATCGGCGCGCGCTGGCAAAACCGCGAGATCGCGCTGGCGCCCGCCGCCGACGCGACGCCCGACGACGCCGTGCGACGTTTCGCCGCGGCATTCGCGAGCGCCGCCGGCGCCACGATCGACATCGCGTCGTGCGAATCCACGCGCACGGCGGACGGCCGGGTCGCGGTATCGGTCGGCTGCCGGGTCGGCGACGCGCCGCTGCGGCACGGTGTCGGCGTGCACGCCGATGCGGCGAGTGCGGCGCTCGATGCGGTCGTCAGCGCGATCAACCGCTCGGCATGGCACTGCGCGGATCGCCGCGCGGCGGCCTGAACGCGGGGCTTCGATGCAGGGTTGAAACGTCAGCGAGCGGGGCGTGACCGCCCGTGCGACGCGCGATCCGCGCCGCACGCGGCAACAAAAAGCGGCTCAGAAGGCCGCTTCGGTCGGGACATGAAAAAGCGCGTTACCCGCGCTCACGCCTCGGTCGCGCACCGCGTCGCCTGCCACGCGAACAGGCTCCAGCGACCGTGGTCGTGCGTGTGGACGGACGTATAGGCAATCGGGAACACGAGGCCGCCGTTGTTGGTTTCCATCTCGATCAACGCGCGCCCCGTGACGACGCAGGTCTCGTCGCCGACCGGCAGCACGTCCTGCGACTGGATTTCGATCTGGCGATAGCGGCGGCGGCCGGCGACGATGGCGTCGATGAACTGCTGCTTGGTTTCGCGTTTGCCGTTGGTATGGACGAAAAACACCTTGTCCGACAACAGCGCGTCGAGCGCCTCGCCGTCGCCGTCCACCATCGCCCGGAACCGGTCGCGCTCGAGCGCGCGGATCGCATCGACCACCTTCGCCATCGCCTGACTCCTCGGCAACGCGCCCGCCTTGCACGGGCGTACGGATCAGAAGTTGTACTGCAGGTAGAACTGGTGGAAATTTATACCAGGATTCGGCTCTTTGATACCCGCGTTAGACACATGTTCAAAACGGTAGCCGACCTGATACTGTTGCCGTTGGCCGAACTGCACGCCCACGCCGCCCGTCGGCGCGAACTGGAACGCGGTCGACAGCGAGAAATTGTCCGAGATCGTCGGGTGCGTCAGGAGCCGGACGCCGCCGCCCGCCTCGATGAACGGGCGAATCTGCCCGCTGCTCTTGATGAAGCGGAACATCGGCGTCACGCCGAACTCGCCGATGCTGCTGTGGACGTTGCCGCCCGTGTGCCAGTAGCCGGCATGCCCTTCGACGACGAACGCGAAGTGCCAGCCGCCGACTTCCCACCAGTTCCAGCCCGGATCCCACACCACGCCGATATCGGCCTTGTCGACCCCGTGACGATCCGAAAACCCGCCGCCCGCCTGGATCCCCCAGCGATCCGCGAAAGCCGCACCCGATCCGCCCAGAAGAGACGCTGCCAGCATCGCATGCAGCACCAGCCGGCTGCGGGGCCGGCGATTCTTCTTATTGTTCATCTGACACTCCAACTTTGTGGGTTGAATGGAGCCTGCCGCAACGGCCGGGCCCGAGCGAACTGAATGGTATGGTAAAGGACTTTTCGGATCGGCATCACGAAACGAAATGGCTTCCTTCCAAAACGACAAAAATCGAAATCGTCTACTGATTCCCATCAGAAACAACGGCTTACGGAACTTCGTGGCGCCACCCTGGTCGCAGAATGGACTATCGGCTCGGCTGGTTCGATAGAAAAATGGGGAACTCCGATGCCCCCGCCCGCTCTAAGGAATTAGCACTCACCTTGCGGGAGTGCTAAGATGATCCACGGAATCTCATTCGAGACCGGGGGTTTGTCCCTGATTCCAAAGGAGTTTTTAGTGAGCAACGCCCTGACCCTCCCGAACACCCTGAGCCCGACGCCGGCCAAGGCCGAATCGGCAGGCTCGCTGGCGCTCGCAGCCCAATCGATGTTGCCCGGCCAGCTCGGCAACATCGACGCGTACATCCAGGCCGTCAACCGCATCCCGCTGCTGACCGCCGAGGAGGAACGCCGCTACGCAACCGAATTCCGCGACGACAACAACCTCGACGCGGCGCGCCGCCTCGTGCTGTCGCACCTGCGTCTCGTCGTGTCGATCGCGCGCAACTATCTCGGCTACGGCCTGCCGCACGGCGACCTGATCCAGGAAGGCAACATCGGCCTGATGAAAGCCGTGAAGCGATTCGACCCGGCGCAAAACGTGCGCCTGGTGTCGTATGCGATTCACTGGATCAAGGCCGAGATCCACGAGTACATCCTGCGCAACTGGCGCATGGTGAAGGTCGCGACGACGAAGGCGCAGCGCAAGCTGTTCTTCAACCTGCGCAGCCACAAGAAGAGCATGCAGGCGATGACGCCCGAGGAAATCGACGGCCTCGCGCAGGAGCTCAACGTCAAGCGCGAGGAAGTCACCGAGATGGAAACGCGCCTGTCGGGCGGCGACATCGCGCTCGAAGGCCAGGTGGAAGACGGCGAGGAGTCGTACGCGCCGATCGCCTACCTGGCCGACTCGCACAACGAGCCGACCGCCGTGCTCGCCGCGCGTCAGCGCGACATGCTGCAGACGGACGGCATCGCGCAGGCGCTCGACGCGCTCGATGCACGCAGCCGCCGCATCATCGAGGCGCGCTGGCTGCACGTCGACGACGACGGCTCGGGCGGCTCGACGCTGCACGATCTCGCCGCCGAGTTCGGCGTGTCGGCGGAACGCATCCGCCAGATCGAAGCGAGCGCGATGAAAAAGATGCGCACGGCGCTCGCCGAATACGCGTAAATCGCGGCAATTTAGAGCGCTTCGTCGAAAACCGCTGCCTGACCGGCAGCGGTTTTTTTTCGTCCGTTTTTCCGCTGCTTTTCACCCGCTTTTCAACGCGTTTCACACGCCGTTTCTACGCCGATTAATTGACCTGATTCATCGGATATTGCGTCATTTGCAGCGCCCTTCCGCATAACCTTGATCCACCTCAATTTTTACCCCACGCTTCGCGACGGTCTGCCGCAGCGCAGCACTCGGCAGCGGAAAGCCGTCCTTTTAAAATTGGCATGTCAGGCGCAAAAGGATTAAAACAGCTTCACGGCCGTCACCAATCCGACGTAAAGTCGCCCCCAATCCGATCTCAATCGATTCAGGATAATCGCCTTGATCTCGATCAATAAAGAGCCTTCGCGGCCGGCCGGCACGATCGGCTGGCGCGCGCGCATCGCCGCGTGGGCACGCGGCCCCACCCTCGCCCGCGACATCGCGCTGGTGCTGATCGTCAAGCTGATCCTCCTGATGTCGCTCAAATACGCATTCTTCAATCATCCGCAGGCCGAGCACATGTCGTTGCCGCCTGCCGCCGTGGCCGAGAAGTTGCTGTCGGTGCCGGCGCCTGCATCTACCGAGGGAGACCACCATGATAAGTAGCGAAGTCGTCGATCTGTCACGTCTGCAGTTCGGCATCACGGCGCTCTACCACTTCCTGTTCGTGCCGCTGACGCTCGGCCTGTCCTGGCTGCTCGTCATCATGGAAGCCGTCTACGTGATGACCGGCAAACAGGTCTACAAGGACATGACCCAGTTCTGGGGCAAGCTGTTCGGGATCAACTTCGCGATGGGCGTGACGACCGGCATCACGCTCGAATTCCAGTTCGGCACGAACTGGTCGTACTACTCGCACTACGTCGGCGACATCTTCGGCGTGCCGCTCGCGGTCGAAGGCCTGATGGCGTTCTTCCTCGAATCCACGTTCGTCGGCCTGTTCTTCTTCGGCTGGAACCGCCTGTCGAAGGTCAAGCACCTGGTCGTCACGTTCCTCGTCGCGCTGGGCTCGAACCTGTCCGCGCTGTGGATCCTCGTCGCGAACGGCTGGATGAACAACCCGGTCGGCGCCGAGTTCAACTACCAGACGATGCGCATGGAGCTGACGAGCCTGTTCGACGTGCTGTTCAACCCGGTCGCGCAGGTGAAGTTCGTGCACACCGTGTCGGCCGGTTACGTGACGGCCGCGATGTTCGTGCTCGGCATTTCGTCGTGGTACCTGCTGAAAAAGCGCGACGTCGACTTCGCGCTGCGCTCGTTCGCGGTCGCGGCCGGCTTCGGCCTCGCGGCCACGCTGTGCGTGATCGTGCTCGGCGACGAATCGGGCTACACGACCGGCGAAGTGCAGAAGATGAAGCTCGCCGCGATCGAATCGGAATGGGAAACCCAGCCGGCGCCGGCATCGTTCACGCTGATCGGCATCCCGAACCAGAAGGAAGAGCGCACCGACTACGCGATCAAGATCCCGTACGCGCTCGGCCTGATCGCGACGCGCTCGATCGACGAGCCGGTGATCGGCCTGCGCGAGCTCGCGAAGCACAGCGAGGAACACATCCAGAGCGGGATGGTCGCGTACGGCGCCTTGCAGAAGATCAAGGAAGGCGACACGAGCGACGCGACCCGCGCGCTGTTCGACCAGCACAAGCAGTATCTCGGCTACGGACTGATGCTCAAGCAGTTCACGCCGAACGTGGTCGATGCGACGCCCGAGCAGATCAAGGCCGCCGCGAAGAAGACGATCCCGCCGGTCGCGCCCGTATTCTTCTCGTTCCGGATCATGGTGTTCCTCGGCTTCCTGTTCCTCGCGACCTTCGTCGCCGCGTTCTGGTTCTGCGCGCGCCGGCAGCTGCTGCAGGACAACCGCCGCTGGTTCCTGCGCTATGCGGTGTGGGCGATCCCGCTGCCGTGGCTCGCCGCGGAATTCGGCTGGGTCGTCGCCGAGCTCGGCCGCCAGCCGTGGACGATCGCGGGCATCCTGCCGACGCATCTGTCCGCGTCCAGCCTGACGTCGACGGACCTGTACCTGAGCCTCGCCGGCTTCATCGCGTTCTACACGGTACTGTTCATCATCGAGATCAAGCTGATGTTCAAGTACGCGCGCCTCGGCCCGTCGTCGCTGCATACCGGCCGCTATCACCACGAACTCGCCGCCGCCGGCGAGCGGGCCGCGGTCTGAGCACGCCCTCGCAACCGAACAAGGAATCGCTATGGACTATGCAACTCTCAAGCTGATCTGGTGGCTGCTCGTCGGCGTGCTGCTGATCGGCTTCGCCGTCACCGACGGCTTCGACATGGGCGCGACCGCGCTGCTGCCGTTCCTCGGCAAGACCGACGAGGAGCGCCGCATCATCGTCAACACGGTCGGCGCGACGTGGGAAGGCAACCAGGTGTGGCTGATCACGGCCGGCGGTGCGATGTTCGCCGCGTGGCCGCTCGTCTACGCCGCGTCGTTCTCCGGCTTCTACTTCGCGATGCTGCTCGTGCTGTTCGCGCTGTTCTTCCGGCCGGTGGGCTTCGACTACCGCAGCAAGCGGCCCGACCCGCGCTGGCGCGCGGGCTGGGACTGGGGCCTGTTCGTCGGCGGCTTCGTGCCGGCGCTGGTGTTCGGCGTCGCGTTCGGCAACCTGCTGCAGGGCGTGCCGTTCAAGTTCGACAGCGACCTGCGCGTGACCTACTACGGCGGCTTCTGGGCGCTGCTGAACCCGTTCGCGCTGCTGTGCGGGCTCGTCAGCCTCACGATGCTCGTCGCGCACGGCGCCGCGTTCATCAAGATGAAGACCGACGGCGTGATCGCGCGCCGTGCGTCGATCGCGCTGCGCGTCGCGTCGTTCCTCGCGGTCGTGCTGTTCGTGCTGGCCGGCGTGCTCGTCGCTTCGTATATCGGCGGCTTCCACATCACCCACGCCGCGCCGACCGACACCGTCGCGAACCCGCTGCTCAAGGACGTCGCCGCCGGTTCGGGCCTCTGGCTCGCGAACTACGGCGAGTATCCGTGGATGATCGCGGCGCCCGTCGTCGGGATCGCGGGCGGCGTGCTCGCGCTGCTGCTCGCCGGCTCGAAGCAGGAGAAGACGGCGTTCTTCTGCACGGGCCTGATGATCGTCGGCGTGATCCTGACCGCCGGCTTCTCGATGTTCCCGTTCATCATGCCGTCGTCGCTCGACCCGCGCAGCAGCCTGACCGTGTGGGATTCGACGTCGAGCCACATGACGCTGCAGGTGATGCTGTTCGCGGTGATCGTGTTCCTGCCGATCATCCTGCTCTACACGAGCTGGGTGTATCGCGTGATGCGCGGCAAGGTCACGCACCAGACGCTCGAAGAGAACAAGCACTCGATGTATTGACGCACTGAACCGGGCCGGGGCGCGCAGGCGCCCTCGCCCACCGTTTCGCAAGGAGTCGGATCATGTGGTATTTCAGCTGGATTCTCGGTATCGGCGTCGCGCTGTCGTTCGGCATCGTCAACGCGATGTGGCTCGAAGCGCGGCAGAAGCCGCAGGAAGCGCCGGTGCGTGCGCGCCGCGACTGACGCAGTGACGCACCGCGCGCGATACGCGCGGCCGCCGTCCGACAACGGAAAGAACCTCGCTTCGCGCGAGGTTTTTTTTCGTCACGGCCGCGCCGGCGGGACGTCGCACGGCGATGCCAATTTAGCGCCAGATTGATACCACTTGAATACCAATAAAAGGTTTCATAAGATCGTTGGACACGGCCGCTGACAGGCCGATTCCTTCTGGGTGGGGGAGACATGCGAATCCCGTGTGTGGCGTGCGCGTGCGCGCCGTGTCGACGTCCGCATGCCACGGCGCGTGCCGTCGTCGCGCTCGTGCGCGGCCAACCGCGCGCCGTCGATTGCGGCCGTCTCGCCGCTGCAGCGAACGCCGCGAGCCGCCGATGATTCCGCGCACGCCGCCGCGCCGCGCCGACCGGCACGCATGCCCGCCTCCCGTTCCGTAACGCACGCGCCCGCGTGCCGAATGCGCGCGGCGCAGCCGCATCGCTCCGCGTGCTGGTATCTCCCGCAGCTCCACTGAAAGACCCGATCGCAGCGACGTCGCGTCACGGCGCCGCTACGCCCCCTTTTTCTCAGGAGTTCGAATTGAAGCGTACCTTGCCCTCCCTCATTGCCGGCCTGCTGATCGCCGTGCTGTCGCCGGCGGCGATCTCCGCGGCGCCGGCGTCGGCCGCCGCTGGCGCGAACGCCGGCACCGCGCAAGCGGCCGCCGCCCAGGCGGCCAGCCTCGCGATGCTGCTGTCGAACGGCCTCGCGTTGCGCGTGGCCGTCGACAACAACCACGCGGCCGCGGCCGGCGTACCGTGCGCCGATCTCGGCGCCGACGGCGCCGCCTGCGCGACCGGCCGCCTGATCCTGCAGAACCGCGGCCATGCGGCGATCGCCGACGGCGGCTGGAAGCTCTACCTGCACAGCATCCGCCGCCTGCTGCGGATCGACCGGCCGGGCTTCGCGCTGCGGCGGCTCACCGGCGACCTGTACGAGCTGACGCCGCAGCCGGGCTCGGTGCGGCTCGCGCCCGGCGAGCGCATCGAGCTGCCGTTCGTCGCCGAATACTGGCTGCTGCGTTACAGCGACGTGATTCCGCGTCCGTACGTCGTCGTCGACGGCGCGCCGCCGGCCGTGCTGCGCTACGACGACACCGACAACGAGCTGCGCTACGTCGAATCGCTGCCGGCCGACGCGCAGAACAACTCGACCGGCAACGCGCCGCCCGTGGCCGCGCGGCCCGATCCCGGTCGCGCGTTGCCGAGCGTGAAGCGCGAGCTGCCGCTGCCCGGCACGCTCGAGCTGCGCGGCGTCGAACTCGCGCTGCCGGACCTGCCTGACGCACAGGTCGCGGCGCTGCGCGAGCGCGCGACGACCCTCGGACTCGACGGCGCAGGCGTGCCGGTACGCGGCTTCGTCGCGCCGCGCCGGCTGCCGGCCGACCTCGCGACACCGGGCAGCTACCGGCTCGCGATCGGGCCGCGCGGCGTGCTGATCGAAGGCTACGATCGCGCGGGCCTCTACTACGGCGTGCAGACGCTCTACTCGCTCGCGCCGGCCGGCGGCGGCCCGATCCCGGCGATGCTCGTCGAGGATGCGCCGCGCTTCACGCATCGCGGGATGCACGTCGACCTCGCGCGCAACTTCAAGCAGCCGGCAACGCTGCGCCGCCTGATCGACCAGATGAGCGCGTACAAGCTCAACCGCCTGCACCTGCATCTGTCCGACGACGAAGGCTGGCGCATCGAGATTCCCGGCCTGCCCGAGCTGACCGAGATCGGGGGACGCCGCTGCCACGACCCGAGCGAGACGCGCTGCCTGCTGCCGCAGCTCGGCTCCGGGCCGGACAATCGCTCGGGCGGCGGCTACCTGACGCGCGACGACTACGTGGCGCTCGTGCGCTACGCGGCCGCGCGCTTCGTTCAGATCATTCCCGAGATCGACATGCCCGCGCATGCGCGGGCGGCCGTCGTGACGATGGAGGCGCGCTACCGGCGGCTGCATGCGGCGGGTCGCGAGCAGGAAGCGAACGCATACCGGCTGCTCGACCCGCAGGACACGACGAACCTGACGACGGTGCAGTTCTACGACCGGCGCAGCGACCTGAACCCGTGCGTGCCGGGCGCGCTCAACTTCGCGTCGAAGGTGATCCGCGAGATCGCGGCGATGCACGCGGACGCGCAGGCGCCGCTGCAGACGTGGCACTACGGCGGCGACGAAGCGAAGAACATCTTCCTCGGCGGCGGCTTCCAGCCGCTGAACGGCACCGACCCGAACAAGGGGCGCATCGATCTGGCCGCGCAGGACAAGCCGTGGGCGCGTTCGCCCGCTTGCACGGCGCTGCTCCAGCGCGGCGAGATCAAGTCGATCGACGAGCTGCCGACGCGTTTCGCGAAACAGGTGAGCGCGGCGGTCAACGCGAACGGGATCGGCACGATGGCCGCGTGGCAGGACGGCATCAAGCATGCGAACGGGCCGCAGGATTTCAGCACGCGCCACGTGATGGTGTCGCTGTGGGACACGATCTTCTGGGGCGCGTCGGACAGCGCGCGCGACCTGAGCGGCAAGGGCTACCAGACGGTGCTCGCGCTGCCCGACTACCTGTACTTCGACTTCCCGTACACGCTCAATCCGCGCGAGCGCGGCTACTACTGGGGCTCGCACGCGACCGACGAGTACAAGGTGTTCTCGCTCGCGCCGGAGAACCTGCCGCAGAACGCCGAAGTGATGGGCGACCGCGACGGCAACCCGTTCGAGGTGACGGGCACGGGCCCCGCGCCGCGCATCGAAGGCATGCAGGGCCAGGCGTGGGGCGAGGTGATGCGCAACGACACCTTTCTCGAATACATGACCTATCCGCGACTGCTCGCGCTCGCCGAGCGCGCGTGGCACCGGGCCGACTGGGAGCTGCCGTATGCGGCCGGCGTGCGCTTCAAGCGCGGCGACACGCATCACGTCGACATCGCCGCGCTGCAGCGCGACTGGGCCGGCTTCGCGACGCTGCTCACGCAACGCGAATTGCCGAAGCTCGACCGCGCCGGCGTCGGCTACCGGAAGCCGACCTTCACGCTGACGAATCCGTGATCGGCTGACCGGCCAGGCAGTCGAGCGACAAGCGATGCGGCGCAACGCATCGCGTATCGCGCACCGCCGTCTCCAAAGCAAAAACGGCTTGCGACATCGTCGTCGCAAGCCGTTTTCTTTTGGCCTCTCTTGACCGCCGACCCGCATCCGCCGCGCGGATGTCAGGCCGGCTTCACCGCATCACGCCGGTTGGGCTGCCGCCCCGCCGCCCGACGGCGGCAGGCGCGCGCCGAGTTGTTCGGCATAGCGTGCGGCCGCGTTGCCGCAGACGATGTGGAACGTGTCGAGCGACACCCACGCGACGTCGAGCGTGCCGAGACGCTCGCGATCGACCGCCGACGGATCGCGCACGACCACGCGCAGGCGCGTGGTGGCCACCGCATCGAGCGACGCGACGTTGGTCGCGCCGCCGAACACCGCGAGCCAGCGGGTCGGTTCCGGATCGAGCGGGCCGGCGGCCGCGCCCGTGACCGGCTGCGCGGCGGCCGTCGCCGGCGCGGCCGCACCGGTCGCGCCGCCGCCGATCGCGGCGCGCATCTCGTCGGCAATGATGTCGGCCTCGGGCCCGATGATCACCTGCACGCTGTTGCCGCCGCGCTTGAGCACGCCGCGCGCGCCGATCGACTTCAGTTCCGGCTCCGACACCTGCTCCGGATCGACCACGGTCAGGCGCAGGCGCGTCGTGCACGCGTCGACGACCGACAGGTTGGCCGCGCCGCCGAGCGCGGCGATGTAGCGTTGCGCGCGCGGTGCGGCAGCCGTTGCAGCCGCGCCCGCGGCCGGTGCGACGAACCCGCCCGATGCGTACGATTCCGTGGCCGCATCGGTCGACGCCGGCTCGCGGCCCGGCGTGGCCATGTTGAACTTGCGGATGAAGAAGCGGAACAGCCCGTAGTACGCGGCGCCGTACGCGATGCCGAGCGGAATCGCGATCCAGCCCTTCGTCGACAGCCCGTAGTTCAGCACGTAGTCGATCGCGCCGGCGGAGAACGTGAAGCCGAGCTTCACGCCGAGAATCTGGCAGATCGCGAGCGACAAGCCCGTCAGCACCGCGTGGATCACGTACAGCACCGGCGCGAGGAACATGAAGCTGAACTCGATCGGCTCGGTCACGCCGGTCAGGAACGACGTCAGCGCCATCGAGAACAGCAGGCCGCCGACCATCGCGCGGCGCTCCTTCGGCGCCTCGTGCAGCATCGCGAGACACGCCGCCGGCAGGCCGAACATCATGATCGGGAAGAAGCCGGCCATGAAGGTGCCCGCGGTCGGGTCGCCCGCGAAGAAGCGGTGCAGGTCGCCGTGCACGATCTCGCCGCCGGCGGGCGGCGTGAAGTTGCCGAACACGAACCACGCGAGCGAGTTGATGATGTGGTGCAGGCCGGTGACGAGCAGCAGACGGTTCAGGAAGCCGAACACGAACGCACCGATCGCGCCCGCCGTCGTCAGCCACTGGCCGGCCGCGTCGATCGCATGCTGGATCGGCTGCCACACGTACCCGAACGCGATGCCCAGTATCACGCAGACCAGCCCGGTGATGATCGGCACGAACCGCTTGCCGCCGAAGAACGCGAGGTAGTCCGGCAGCTTGATGTCCTTGTAGCGGTTGTACAGCAGGCCCGCGACGACCCCCGCGATGATCCCGGACAGCACGCCCATGTTCAGCTTGGGATCGATGTCCTTCATGATCGCGGTTTCGATCAGGTAACCGATCGCGCCCGCGAGCGCCGCCACGCCGTTGTTGTCCTTCGCGAAGCCGACCGCCACGCCGATCGCGAACAAGAGCGGCAGGTTGTCGAAGATCGCGCCGCCGGCGTCGGCGATCATCTTGATATTGAACACGTCCGGCTGGCCGAGTCGCAGCAGGATGCCGGCGACCGGCAATACCGCGATCGGCAGCATCAGTGCCCGGCCCAGGCCCTGTATTTTCAGAAACGGATTCCCGTTCATTCAGTCCTCCAATCCTTGTCTCGTCATTAATCGTCGTTGAGCGAATGCCTTCGTCGTGAAACCGGTCGCGAACCTGCCGTCGACGCTCAGTCGAGCGGCCAGACCTCGCGGCTTGCTGCCCTTACCGCCTGTGCCGAGTCGAGCGCGAGCAGATCCTGCGCGCGCTGACGGCACAACTGGTAATCGAGACGGCGCACACGCGCCTTGATGCCCGGCACCGACACCGGATCGACCGACAGTTCGGTCACGCCGAGGCCCACCAGGACCGGCACCGCGAGCGGATCGCCGCCGAGTGCGCCGCATACGCCGACCCACTTGCCGTGCTTCGCGGCGCCGCGCACCGCGATGTCGATCAGGCGCAGCACGGCCGGATGCAGGCCGTCGGACAGCGCGGCCAGGTCGGCCTGGCAGCGGTCCATCGCGAGCGTGTACTGGGTCAGGTCGTTGGTGCCGATCGACAGGAAATCCGCGTGCTGCGCGAGCTGGTCGGCCAGCAGCGCGGCCGACGGCACCTCGATCATCACGCCGACCTCGATCGGCTCGGTGCGGCCCTGCGCGCGCGCGAATTCGTCGATGCGCTTGCGCAGCCGCACGAGCTCGCCTGCGTCGGTCACCATCGGCAGCAGGATGCGCACCGCGCCGAACGGCTTCACCGCGAGCAGGCCCTGCAACTGATCGTCGAGCAGATCGGGGCGCACCTGCGCGAGACGGATGCCGCGCAGGCCGAGCGCCGGGTTCGGTTCGGGCGGCAGCGTCAGGTAGTCGACTTCCTTGTCCGCACCGACGTCGAGCGTGCGGATGATCGCCGTGCGGCCCTGCAGCGCGTCGACGATCGACTGGTAGCTCTGCTGATGCTCGACCACCGTCGGCGCGGCCTGGCGATGGATGAACATCAGTTCGGTGCGCAGCAGGCCGACCGCGTCCGCGCCGTTGTCGACCGCGGTGTTCGCGTCGTCGAGCGTCGCGATGTTCGCGGCGACCTCGATCGCGCGACCGTCGACCGTCGCGGCCGCCTCACCGGCCTGTTGCCGGTTCGCCTCGCGCACGCCGTCCAGGCGCTGGCGCTCGTGCCGCGCGCGCTCGACGTCGAGCGCGGTCGGGGCATGTTCGAGCCGGCCCGCGCTCGCATCGACGACGACCTGCGTGCCGTCCGGAATCGCGTACAGCGCATCGCCGACCGCCACCAGCGCCGGGATGCCGAGCTGCCGCGCGATGATCGCCGCGTGCGACGTCGCGCCGCCGCGCGCCATCACGAGCGCGGTCACGCGTTCGCGATCGAGCGACGCCAGGTCGGACGGCGTGAATTCCTCGGCCGCGAGCACGGCCTCGTCGGGCAGCGCGCGCGCGGCGCCGTTCGTATGGCCGAGCGCGCGCAGCACGCGCTTCTCGATGTCGCGCAGGTCGGCCGCGCGTTCGGCGAGCAGCGCGTCGTCGAGCTTCGACAGCGTGTCGATCTGCGTGCGGATCGTCGCGCGCCACGCGAAGCCCGCGCCCTTGCCGAGACTGATCAGGTCGCGCGCCGCGTCGACCAGCGTCGGGTCCTCCAGCAGCACGCGATGCACCGCGAAGATGCCCGCCTCGCCCACCGCACCGCGCGCCGAGGCGTTGCGCACCGTTTCGCCGAGTTCGGCGTCGACCGCCTTCAGCGCCTGGTCGAGGCGGCGGCTTTCCGCGGCCGGCGTGCCGGACGCCTGCTCGGGCGGCACGATGTCCGCATCGTCGAGACGCACCAGCGTGCCGACCGCGATGCCGGGCGCCGCGCATACGCCGGCGAGCGTGTTCGGGTCGAGCGTCGCGCCGGGTGCGTGCGCGATGGCTTGCGGCGCGGGCGACTTCAGCCGCGCCGGCTTTTCTTCCACTTCGCCGTGCGCCTCGCGCAGCAGCTCGCGCTCGACCGCATCGACGGCCTGCTGCGCGTGCGCGCCGCGCCCGACCAGTTCGACCGTCGCGCCTTCGCCGGCGCCGAGGCCGAGCAGGCCGACAACGCTCGCGATCGACGCCTTGCGGCCGTCGAACAGCACGTCGACGGTCGCATCGAACCCGCGCACGGCTTCACGCGCCCGTGCGGCCGGCCGCGCATGCAGCCCGCCCGGCTGCGCGAGCACGATCTCGCGGCGCACTTCGTTCTGCGCGGCAGCACCGGCCTGCGCCGCCTGCGCGGCGGCTTCGCCCTTGCCGCGCAGCGCGAGCAACGGCGTCTCGCCGGCGGTCGCGAAACCGCTTGCGCGCTCGACCACCTCGAACGCGTCGGAATTCGCGATCGCGATCACCGACACGAGCGAATGCGCGTGGCGCGCCACCGCGTCCTGGTCGAACTCGATCAACAGCGCGCCTGCCTCGACACGCGCGCCGGCTTCGACGTGCGCGATGAAGCCCTGTCCGTTCAGCTCGACGGTGTCGATGCCGATGTGCAGCAGCACTTCCGCGCCTTGCGGTGTCGTGATCGTGACCGCATGGCCCGTGCGCGCGAGATGCGACACGACGCCCGCGCACGGCGCGACGAGCCGGCCCGCGAGCGGGTCGATGCCGATGCCGTCGCCGAACATCCCGCCGGAGAACACCGGATCGGGCACGTCGGCCAGCGCGACGATCGGCCCCGTCAATGGGCTGAGCAGAACGATCTGATCGTGGGTGGGGCTCTTCAACTGGGATTCCTCGGCGCGTCTCATCGGCTTTCTCGGCTATCAGTGCGTTTCGGTGACTTTGTTCAGGTGGCGCGGCGTGTCGGGATTGCGCCCGCGCGCGACGGCGAGATCCGCCGCCATCACGTAGAACGAAAGAATGGCGGCGATCGGGTCGAGCGCCGAATGGGCGGACTGCGCGAGCGGCAGCACAGTGCCCGATACGCCGGGCGTCGATACGCCGGGCGTGCCGGCCGGCGCCGCGAGCAGCACGGCGGCGCCGCGGGCGCGCATGTCCGCGGCGAGCTGCAGCAGGCCGGCCTGTTCGGGCCCCGGCGGCGCGAACACGAGCAGCGGATAGTCGCGGTCGATCAGCTCCATCGGGCCGTGACGGACTTCGGCGCTCGAAAATGCCTCGGCCTGGATGCCGGACGTTTCCTTCAGCTTCAGCGCGGCTTCCTGCGCGATCGCGAGGCCCAGACCACGGCCGATGACGATCATCCGCTCGACGCCCGCGAGCGCCGCGACGGCTTGCGACCAGTCGAGCCGGCCGGCCTGCGCGAGCACGTCGGGCAGCCCGCGCAACGCGGTCATCAGCGCGGCGTCGCGCTGCCAGTACGCGACGATCTGCGCGGACAGCGACAGCATCGCGATATAGCTCTTGGTCGCGGCGACCGACAGTTCGGGGCCGGCCAGCAGCGGCAACTGGTGCTCGCACGCATCGGCGAGCGGCGACGGCAGCACGTTCACGGCGGCGACGGTGCGCGCGCCGGCTTCGCGCAGCGCGGCCATCGTATTGACGAGATCGGGGCTCTTGCCCGACTGGGAGAACGCGATCGCGAGCTGGTCCTGCACCTTCAGCGGCGCCTGCTGCAGCGTCGCGACCGACATCGGCAGCGACGCGACCGGCACGCCGAGGCGGCTCATCGTCAGGCTCGCGAAATAGCTGGCGGCGTGATCCGAGCTGCCGCGCGCGACCGTCAGCGCGACGGCCGGCGGGTGATCGAGCAATTGGCCGGCGAGCGCTTCGACGCGCGCGGTGTCGGCGATCTGCGCGGCGACGACCTGGGCGGACTCGCGCGCTTCCTTAAGCATATTCGACAATCGATTCTCCTTCGACGTAGGTCGCGGTGAGGTTCAGGTCGCGATCGAACACCGCGAGGTCGGCCCATGCGCCGCGCTCGAGGCGGCCGCGATCGGTCACGCCGAGGTAGTCGGCCGCGTAGCGCGACATCCGGTTCGACACGTCGGCGATCGGCAGGCCGAGCGACACGAGGTTGCGCAGCGCCTGGTCCATCGTCAGCGTGCTGCCGGCGAGCGTGCCGTCGGCGAGCCGCACGCCGCCGAGGCACTTCGTCACGTGCTGGCTGCCAAGCCGGTATTCGCCGTCGGGCATGCCGGTGGCGGACGTGCTGTCGGTCACGACGTACAGGCGCGGAATCGCGCGCAGCGCAGCACGAATCGCGCCCGGGTGGACGTGCAGCAGATCGGGGATGATTTCCGCGTATTCGGCATGCGCGAGCGCCGCGCCGACGAGGCCCGGGTTGCGGTGATGCAGCGGCGACATCGCGTTGAACAGGTGCGTGAAACCGCATGCGCCGTGCTTGAGCGCGGCGACCGCGTCGTCGTAGGTCGCGAGCGAGTGGCCGAGCTGCACGCGCACGCCGCGCGCGGCCATCTCGCCGATGATCTCGATGTGGCCCGCGATTTCCGGCGCGAGCGTGACGACGCGGATCGGCGCGATCGACAGGTACTTGAGCACCTCGTCGAGCACGGCCGACACGGCCGCGTCGGGCTGCGCGCCGAGCTTGCCGGGGTTGATGTACGGCCCTTCGAGATGCACGCCGAGCACGCGGGCGCCGCCCGGCGTGCGGGCCCGCGCGGCGGTGCCGAGATTCGCGACGACTTCCATCAGTTCGTCGCGCGGCGCGGTCATCGTCGTCGCGAGCAGGCTCGTCGTGCCGAATTGCGCATGCGTGCGGACGATCGTTTCGATCGCGTCGCCGCCTTCCATCACGTCGGCGCCGCCGCCGCCATGCACGTGCAGGTCGATGAAGCCGGGCAGGATGTACGGCGCGTCGTTCTTCGCGGGATCGACGGGCGCGCCGTCGAGCGTGGTGATGCGGCCGTTCTCGCTATCGAGCGAACCGTGAATCCAGCCGTCGGGGGTGAGGATGTTTCCAGTCAGCATGACGTTCTCTTGATGATCTGGTGACGCGGGCATCCGCGTCGTGATTTGCAAATCCGTTGCATGTGCTGCGCGGGCAGTCTCGCGCGTCAGCGTTTCAGTTCGGCGACGAAGTCGTAATAGTCGTCGCGGCAATACGTTTCGCTCATTTCGATCGCGCGCTGGTCGACACCGTAGCCGATCCGCGTGATCACCAGCAGCGCCGAGCCCGGCTTCACCGCCATCCATTTCGCGATCGCGTGCGTCGCGTTCGCCGCGCGAAAGTGCTGCAGCGCGCGCACGACGGTCATGCCGCGCGCCTCCAGGTATTCGTACAGCGATGCACCGAGCACCTGCGGATCGGGCACCACCGCGGCGGGCAGCGTCGAATGCTCGACCGCCATCACGATGCCGTCCGCGCGGCGCAGCCGTTCGAGCCGCGCCACCGTCGCGCCGGGCGCGAGGCCGAGATGCGTGAGCTCGTCGCGGCTCGCGGTGCGCAGCGTGCGCGACAGCCACACCGAATCGGGCACGAAGCCGCGCTGGCGCATCTTCGCGGTGAAGCCGACGAGGCGCGACAGCGGATCGGCAACGCGCGGCGTGATGAAGCTGCCCGCGCCGCGCGCCCGCTTGATCAGGCCCTGCTCGACCAGCAGCGCGAGGGCGCGACGCGCGGTGATCCGCGACACGCCGACCGACACCGACAGCAGCCGCTCCGACGGCAGCGCCTCGCCGGCCTGCCACGCGCCCGCGTGGATCGCGCTCGCCAGATTGCGGGCGAGCTGCAGATAGAGCGGCGTATCGTCGAGGGGATCGGGCGCCAGTTCGGCCCAGCCGGTTTCCATGTGCCTCCGCGTGTCGGACGACGATCTCCGACCGTCGAAAGTGAACGCATTATATAACCACAATAATACCAGTCAACGAACTGGTATTAGCGCCGAGGAAATCGCCGAAAGCCTTGCGCGGCAAGCGTTTTAGTACCGGCAAAGCCTTTGTTTACAATGCAGTGCGAGATAGGGATTTACCCGAAGTGGTATGCAAGGGGACAGTTCCAGTGCGTGGACCGGCCGGGTTTCCGGCACGAATATGAGACCAGAATAGAACCAATTTGGCTGACTGGTATGCATCGACGACAGCGCGCCGGTGCGACGCGCGGATCAGTGGAATTCCCGGCTCGACGTGCGCAGGCCGCCGAGCAGCGGCGTCAGATCCTCGAAATGCTGCGCGACGAGGTGCCGCACGTCGCTCACGACCTGCCACACGCCGGACGCCGCGAGCAGCCGCGAATCGAGTGTTTCGCGGCGCTGCCGCGCGAGCAGCTCGGGCCGGACGATCACGTTCACGCAGCCCGTTTCGTCCTCGAGCGTCATGAACATCACGCCCTTCGCGGTGCCCGGCATCTGCCGGGCGATCACGAGCCCGCATGCGCGTGCGAGCCGGCCGTCGGGACGGTCGCGCAACTCGGCCGCCGACGACAGCCGCTGCGCGCGCAAGGCCGGACGCAGCAACGCGACCGGATGGCGGTTCAGCGTGAGGCCGGTGGTGTGATAGTCGGCGAGGATGTCGTCGGCTTCCGACGGCGCGCCGAGCGCAGGTTGCTCCACCTCGTCGATCGGCGCGGCGGCGAGCAGGTCGCGCTCCGGCGCCGCGGCGACGGCCTGCCACAACGCATCGCGACGATGGCCGGCGAGCGTCGCGAGCGCATTCGCGGCGGCGAGCGCCTCGAGATCGCGACGTTCGAGTTGCGCGCGGCGCGCGAGGGTGTCGACGTTGTCGAACGGGCCGGCGGCGCGTGCGGCTTCGATGCACCGCGCGGCGGCTTCGCTCAGGCCGCGCACGAGCGACAGGCCGAGCCGCACGGCCGGCTGACCGTGCGGCGGCGGCTGGTCGGGCAACGCCTCGAGCGCGGCTTCCCAGGTGCTTTGCGTCACGTCGATCGGCAGCACCTTCACGCGGTGACGCTTCGCGTCCTGCACGAGTTGCGACGGCGGGTAGAACCCCATCGGCTGGCTGTTCAGCAGCGCGGCGAGAAAGATCGCGGGTTCGTGGCATTTGAGCCAGCTGCTCGCGTACGCGAGTTTCGCGAAGCTCGCGGCGTGGCTTTCGGGGAACCCGTATTCGCCGAAGCCTTTGATCTGCTCGAAGATCTGTTCGGCGAATTCGCGTGTGTAGTTGCGTTCGAGCATGCCGCTGATGATCTTGTCCTGATATTTCTCGAGATTGCCCTTGCGCTTCCACGCGGCCATCGCACGACGCAAGTCATCCGCTTCGCCAGGTGTAAAACCCGCGGCGACGATCGCAATCTGCATCACCTGTTCCTGGAAGATCGGCACACCCAGCGTACGAACGAGCACTTCCTTGAGCGCGTCGCTCGGATACGTGACCTCGCCCTCCTCTTCACCGGCCACGATCCTGCGCCGCTGCAAATACGGATGCACGGCGCCGCCTTGAATCGGACCGGGCCGCACGATCGATACCTGAACAACGAGATCGTAGTAGTTGCGCGGCTTCAGCCGCGGCAGCATCGACATCTGCGCACGCGATTCGATCTGGAACACGCCGACCGTATCGGCGCGACAGATCATGTCGTAAGTTGCTTTGTCGTCCTGCGGAATGTGTTTCAGCGTGAACGGTTCGCCGTCCTTCGCTGGCCCGCGCCATGCGGTGCGCAGGTCGAACGCGCGATGCAGCGCCGACAGCATGCCGAGCGCGAGCACGTCGACCTTCATCAGCCCGAGCGCTTCGAGATCGTCCTTGTCCCACTGGATCACGCGTCGCCCGTCCATCGCCGCGTTCTCGACCGGCACGAGCCGCGTGAGCTTGCCGCGGCTGATCACGAAGCCGCCCGAATGCTGCGACAGATGGCGCGGGAAGTTGAGCAAGCGCCCGGCCAGTTCGGCCCATGTGCGAATCAGCGGCGTTTCGGGATCGAGCCCGGTCGACGCGAATTGCCGCAGCAGATCGCGACTGCCGTCGAACCAGCGATGCCCCTTTGCGACGCGATCGACCAGCATCGGATCGACGCCGAGCGCCTTGCCGGTTTCGCGCAGCACGCCGCGCGGACGATACGTCGAAACGGCAGCCGCGAGCGCGGCGCGATCCTTGCCGTATTTTGCGTAGATGTGCTGGATCACTTCTTCGCGGCGCTGATGCTCGAAGTCGACGTCGATATCCGGCGGCTCGCCGCGTTCCTCGCTGATGAAACGCTCGAACAGCATCGTGCTTTGCTCGGGATTCACTTCGGTGATGCCGAGGCAATAACAGACGACCGAGTTCGCGGCCGAGCCACGGCCCTGGCACAGGATGTTCTGGCTGCGCGCGTATTTGACGATGTCGTAGACGGTCAGGAAGAACGGCTCGTAGCTCAGCCGGGCGATCAGGTCGAGTTCATGGCGGATCTGCTTGTCGACCTTCTCCGGAATGCCCTGCGGATAACGCACCGCCGCTCCGGCGAAGGTTTCCTGTTCCAGATAGCGCGTCGGCGTCAGTCCCGCCGGCACGATCTCGTCGGGATACTCGTAACGCAGCGAGTCGAGTTCGAAATCGCATGCATCGAACATCGCGCACGTCTCCGCGATCTCGGCCGACGAAAACAACTTCGCGATCCGCCCGCGCGAACGCAGATGCTGCTCCGCATTCGGCGCGAGCGCGTACCCGCATTCGGAGACCGGCATCCCGACGCGAATCGCCGTCATCACGTCCTGCAGCGGCTTGCACGAGCGCACGTGCATCGTCACGTCGCCCAGCGCGACGAGTCGCACGCCGCGCCGTTTGCCGGCCTCGCGAATCTCGTCGCGCTGCGCGCCGTCCAGCGCGCGCTGCAACTGCACGAGCCCGAGCCGCGCCCGCTCGCCGAACATCGCGCGAAACCACGCGACCTGCGCATCGAGCACGTCCGCCCGCACCGGGTACGTCGGCACGAGAATCGCGAAGCAGTCGGGCATGCCGCGCAAGTGGGCAAACTCCGCCGGCGGCGCCGACAGCATCCGCGACGTCAGCTGGTAAGTGCCCTTCGACGATGCCATCCGCCGCCACGAAATCAACTCGGAAAGATTGCCGTACCCTTCGCGGTTCTGCGCGAGCAGCACGAGCCCGAACGCACCGGGGCCCGGGTCGTGGCCGGGCGCGACGTCATCCGGCGTGACGTCGAAATACGAACCGATGACCAGCGGCAATCCGTTCGCCTTCGCCGCGACATGCATGCGCGGCGCGCCGGCGAGCGAGCATTCGTCGGTGATCGCGATCCCGCGATAGCCGAGTTCCACCGCACGCTCGACCAGTTCGTCCGCATGCGACGCGCCATGCAGGAATGAAAAGTTCGAATGGCAGAACAACTCCGCGTAATCGGGCAGCCCGCTGAAATCCGCCATCATCTTCGTTCACCCGAACAGGCCGTGCAGGAACCAGTGCGGTTCGGACTCGCTCCCCGCTCGTTCCCTGAACACCCAATAGCACGCACCGGCTTCGTCCTGCGCGACGTGGTAATCGCGTGCCGCGAGCTGACCATCGAACCACCCGGCCTCGATCCGCTCCGCCGACGACATCATCCTCAGCGGCGTATGGAATACCGGCCGCTCGCCACGCATCAGCAACGGCAGCGGTTCGGCCAGCAACCACGCGGGGCGCGGCGGCACGGCCGGCGGCCCGCCGGCCGGCTTGCCCGCCTGCGCATCGAGCGGCAACCAGCGGTTCGCGGCTTCGGGCCGATGATCGGCGACGGGCGCCGCGCGCAGCACGTTCTCCGCGCCGAGCCGCGCGACCAGCAACTCGAGCAACCGCTCGCGGGTTTCCCGCGTACCGCCCGGCTCGGGAAAAAGATCGTCGGCCGGCGGCGCGACCGATTCGACGCGCGTGGCCTTCAGACGCACCGCGATCACCGCGGCCGGCAGCTCGACGCGCGCGAGCCGCTCGCCGAGCAGCCGCATGAAATGCCCCTCGTCGCGCACGGGGGCGGCGAACGCGAGCGCGAGCGGGGTCGGCGGCACGGCCTGGCGGCCGCGTTCGTGCTCGAGATCGAACGTCATCGCGGCGAGCGACAGGTGCCGCGCGGCCAGCCAGCCGCACAGCTGCACGACGAGCCGCCGCGCGGCGAACAGCACGGCTTCCGCGTATTCGACGCGCTCCGGCAACTCGAGCCGCACGTCGAACACGGGCGGCACCGCCATCCATGCGAGCGGCTCGACCGCTTCGCCGTACGCACGATCGAGCGTGGCCAGCAACGCGGGACCGCAGCGTCGCTGCAGCCCTGCGCGCGGCAGGCGGCGCAGATCGGCGAGCGTGCGGCAGCCGAGGCCGTCGAACCAGCCCGCATACGGACGCGCATCGGGCAGCAGCACGCATGGCAGCCGGTCGAGCGTGCGGACGAGCGAGGCCTGGCGTGCGACGCGGCGCCGGCTGCGTGCGCGGGCCGACGTGCGCGCGAGCAGCCATGCGCCGCGCCCGGTCGGCGCGGCGGACAGGCGCGCCGCGTAGCCAAGCGCCGCGAGCGTCGCGCGCACCTGGCGGCACAGCGACGGCAGGCCGCCGAACAGGCGCAGGCTCGGGCCGACGTCGACGATCAGCGTGGCTTCGTCGTCGAGCGCGACGCACGGCGAGAAACGCAGCAGCGCGAGCGCGACCGCGCGCAGCGCATCGGCTTCGCGCGCGGGATCGCGTTCGACGAGTTGCGTATCGGGCGCGAGCGTGAGCACGCCGCCGCGCTTCATGCCCGCGCGCACGCCCTGCCGGCGCGCGGCCGCGTCGGCGATCAGCACGACGCCCTGCTCGAGCACCGCGCAGCCGGCCTCGCCGGCCGCCGCGTCAGACGGCGGCGGGGCGCACACGTCGAGCGGCAGGCGCGGCAGATGGATGCCGAGCAAGACGCGCATAGCGGCTCTCCACGATGGGCGACGGCAAATCGAGCACGAGCGGCTCGCTGCGCGCGGGCCCGCGACGCTTGACGATGTCGAGCGACACGCCGCCCGGCACCGGATACAGCGCGACGCGCAGCACGGCCGGCGACGGCTGCCGCGCGGCCGACAGCGGACGCAGCATCACGAACAGCGTGTCGCCCGTGCGCGCGGCCGCGAGATGCAGGCGCCGCAGCGCATCGGGCCGCGCGTCCTGCCAGAGCAGCAGCGCGCCGCAACAGCCGGTCTTGAGCGCCTGCTCGGCGGCCCACAACGCATCGGTACGGCTACCGGCGCGCAGCCACAGCAGCGTGTCGGCCGGCACGCCGAGACTGGCGAGCGCGGTGGCATGCGGCGACTGCGGCGGCGCGACGAGCGCGAGCGGCCGCCGGACGCTGACGGTGCGGGCAAGCGCCGGCGCGAGCAGTCGCATCTCGCCGCAGCCCGGCTGCGCGGCCAGCAGTTCGACGAGGCCGCCGACCGGCCAGCCGCCGCCCGGCAGCTCGGCCGACAGCGGCGCGAAGCCCGTGTCGATCGTGCGCGGGCCGCCGCGCGCGAGCTGCGAGCCGCGCCAAAGGGACGGATGAAGGGATTCGGGAGTAATGGAGGATGCGAGCATGACGCCACCCACAACTGTATGGATATACAGTATATGGCAATGCGCGCGCGTCGCACAGCACCGGTGCAAAACCGGTTTTCGTCGGAAGAAACCGGGGAGAAGCCGGCGCGCCCGTCATGTCACGGCGCGCCGGCCCGTCAGCCGTCGGTCAGCAGCCCGTCAACCGAGCAGCAACGCGTCGTCGTCGAGCTGCTCGTGCCGCACCTTCTCGAACATCTGCAGCAGATCCGGCACGTCCAGCCCCTTGCGCGCGTCGCCCGACACGTCGAGCACGACCTGCCCCTGGTGCAGCATCACCGTGCGGTCGCCGTAGTCGAGCGCCTGCCGCATGCTGTGCGTGACCATCATCGTCGTCAGCTTGCTCTCGGCGACGATGCGCGCGGTCAGCTCCAGCACGAACGCGGCCGTCTTCGGATCGAGCGCGGCCGTGTGCTCGTCGAGCAGCAGGATCCGCGACGGCCGCAGCGACGCCATCAGCAGGCTCACGGCCTGCCGCTGGCCGCCCGACAGCAGCCCGATCCGGTCGGTCAGCCGGTTTTCCAGCCCGAGGTTCAGCAGCCGCAGCTTGTCGCGGAACAGCTCGCGCGACGGCCGGTCGAGCGCCGCCCGGAAGCCGCGCCGCGCGCCGCGCGCCATCGCGAGCGCCATGTTCTCCTCGATCGTCAGCGCCTCGCAGGTGCCGGCCATCGGGTCCTGAAACACGCGCGCGACGAGGTGCGCGCGGTCCCACGCGGCCTTGCGCGTCACATCCGTGCCGTCGATCGCGATGCGTCCCGCATCGACGCGCTGGTCGCCGCTGACCGCATTGAGGAAGGTCGACTTGCCGGCGCCGTTCGAGCCGATCACCGCGACGAACTGGCCGTCGGGAATCTCGAGCGACAGCCCGCGCAGCGCGCGCGTCTCGATCGGCGTGCCGGGATTGAACGTGAGTTTGAGATCGTGTGCGGACAGCATGTCATGCCCCTCCGTTCTTGCGCGCGAACAGCTTCTTGCGCGTCGCCGGCAGCACCAGCGCGATCGTGACGAGCGCGGCCGTCACGAGGTTCAGGTCCTGCGCCTTCAGGCCGATGAATTCGCTGTTCAGCGCGAGCGCGATGAAGAAGCGGTAGACGATCGCGCCGAGCACGACGGCAAGCGTCGTCAGCACCAGCCGGCGCGCCGGCAGCAGCGTCTCGCCGATGATCACGGCGGCCAGCCCGATCACGATCGTGCCGATCCCCATCGAGATGTCCGAGCCGCCCTGCGTCTGCGCAAACAGGGCGCCCGCGAGCGCGACGAGCGCGTTCGACAGCGCCATCCCGGCGAGCGTCGCCCGGCCGGTCGCGATGCCCTGCGCGCGCGCCATCCGCGGGTTCGCGCCGGTCGCGCGCATCGCGAGGCCGAGCTGCGACGAGAAGAACCAGTCGAGGCCGAGCTTCGCGATCACGACGACGATCGCGAGCAGCGCCGGGCGCAGCACGTAATCGGGCATCCAGTCGGGCTGCAGCACGGTGAAGAGCGTCGGCTCGGTGATCAGCGGCACGTTCGGCCGGCCCATGATCCGCAGGTTCACCGAGTAGAGCGCGATCATCATCAGGATACTGGCGAGCAGATCCATGATCTTCAGGCGCACGTTCAGCCAGCCGGTGACGAAGCCGGCCAGCGCGCCCGCAACGATCGCGAGCAGCGTCGCGGAAAACGGGTCATGGCCGGCCGAGATCAGCGTCGCGGCGACGGCGCCGCCGAGCGGAAAGCTGCCGTCGACGGTGAGGTCGGGGAAGTTGAGGATGCGAAACGAGATCAGCACCCCGAGGGCGACGAGGCTGAAGATCAGGCCGATCTCCAGTGCGCCCAGAAACGAGAACAGAGACATGATGGGGAAATCCTGTTGCTTCCCGGCCGGACGTGTACGGCCGGGCGAAGCGAACGGGCGGCCCCGGGTGGGAGCCGCCCGTCCGGCGATGTCGTCGAGGCCCGGATCGAGCCTGCAAGCGCGGCGGTCGGGCCGCGGCTTACTTGATGACCGTCTTCGCTTCCTTCACGAGATCCGGCGACAGCGTGACGCCCTGCTTCGCGGCCGCGCCCGTATTCACGAACAGTTCGAGGTTGCTGCTCGTCTCCGACGCGATCGCGCCCGGCTTCTCGCCCTTCAGGATGCGCGCGACGACCTTGCCCGTCTGGCGGCCGAGGTCGCCGTAGTTGATGCCGAGCGCCGCGATGCCGCCGCGCTTCACGCTGTCGGTGTCGCCCGCGACGAGCGGAATCTTCGCTTCGTTCGCGACCTTCACCAGCGCTTCGTACGCGGACACGACGTTGTTGTCGGTGTTCGTGTAGATCACATCGACCTTGCCGATCAGGCTCTTCGCGGCCGGGCCGATGTCGACGGTGCGCGGGGCGGCCGCTTCCTTCAGCGTCATCCCCTGCTTCGCGAGGATCTCCTTGAGCTCCTTCACGACGACGACCGAATTCGCCTCGCCCGGGTTGTAGACCATGCCGACCGTCTTCGCATTCGGCACGACGCGCTTGATCAGCGCGACCTGGCGATCGAGCGGCAGCTTGTCGGACACGCCCGTCACGTTGGTGCCCGACGGGCCCCAGCCCTTCACGAGCTGCGCGGCGACCGGGTCGGTGACGCCCGAGTAGACGACCGGCACGCTCTTCGTCGCGGCGACGACCGACTGCGCGGCCGGCGTTGCGATCGCGACGATCACGTCGGGCTTGTCGCCGACGAACTTGCGCGCGATCTGCGCGGCCGTGCCGGTGTTGCCCTGCGCGCTCTGGTACTCCCACTTGAGCTTGTCGTCGCCGTAACCTTCCGCCTTCAGTTCGGCGCGCACGCCGTCGCGGATCGCATCGAGCGCCGGATGGTCGACGATCGACAGCACCTTGACGGTCTGTGCATGCGCGGCGCCTGCCAGCGCGAGTGCGGCGACGCCGGCCGTGATCGAACGGATCGCGAAAGTCTTGAATCGCTTCATGGGTGAGTCTCCCCCGTATTGTGTCGGTTCTGGATGATGGATTCCCGCCGCCGTCGGGCGGGCGCCGCCCGTGCGTACGAGACGCGGGCGATCGGCCCGCGCACGCTCCGGGAAAGCGTGCAGCGGCGAACGCACGAGGATACCATTTCCGCAGACCACCGCCTGACTCCGTGCTTTCGCGCGGTGCGCCGGACACCACCTCGCCGAGGCCCCGAGAAAGCGCGCCAAGCCTTGCCGGTGGCGGCGCCGATCCGCGTCGGCCAATGCGTCGGCCGCGCATGCGGCTTTACGCTATGCTGTCGGCCGACCCAATCCACTCCACCGGAGGGCAGATGAAACGGGGTATCCGAGCCGCCGCATTCGCAGCATTCACCGCCATCGCGCTGACACTGCCGGGCGCGGCGTTCGCGCTGACCGACGGCAACGCGCAATACGACGACTGCATGCTCAACGCGCTGCGCGAAAGCCGCAACGGCGCGGCGGCCCAGTTGATCCAGCGCTCGTGCGACGCGCTGTACCGCAACAACGCGATGCTGCTGCCGCGCGAACGGCGCTTTCACGAGTGCGTCGTGCAGTCGCTGCCCGGCGTGCGCGACAACTACGCGATCCAGCAGATCATGTCGATCTGCTCGCGGCGCGGGGAGATGTAGGCATAGGCGCGCGTGCCGCGCCAATGAGAAAAGGGCCTGCGCGATGCAGGCCCTTTTCGTTCAGCGGTCCGATCGGTGAGCGGCGTTCAGAACGACGCGACCATCGAGCCCTTGAACTGCTTCTTGATGAATTCCTTCACTTCCGGCGACTGGTACGCCTTGACCAGCTTCTTCACCCACGGCTGATCCTTGTCCTTCGCGCGCACGGCGATCAGGTTCGCGTACGGGCTCGTCAGCGATTCGAGCGCGATCGCGTCCTTGGTCGGCTGCAGGTTCGCGGCCAGCGCGTAGTTCGTGTTGATCACGGCCGCGTCGACGTCCGACAGCACGCGCGGCAATTGCGCGGCGTCGAGTTCGGAGATCTTCAGCTTCTTCGGGTTCTCGGCGATGTCGAGCACCGTCGCGTTGTTGCCGCCCGTGCCGGCGCCGGCCTTCAGCTTGATCACGCCTTGCGTCTGCAGCAGCAGCAGCGCGCGGTTCTCGTTCGACGGATCGTTCGGCACCGCGAGCTTCGCGCCCTGCGGCAGATCCTTCAGCGACTTGAACTTCTTCGAGTACACGCCGATCGGCGAGATGTAGGTCAGGCCCGCGCTGACGATCTTGTAGCCGCGCTGCTTCACCTGGCTGTCGAGGTAGGGCTGGTGCTGGAAGCTGTTCGCGTCGAGGTCGCCCGAATCGAGCGCCGCGTTCGGCTGCACGTAGTCGTTGAACTCGATGACCTTCACGTTCAGGCCTTCCTTCTCTTTCGCGACCTTCTGCACGACTTGCCACACTTCCGAATCCGGGCCGGCGACCGTGCCGACCTTGATCACCTTGTCTTCGGCGTGCGCGCCTGCCGACAGCGTCAGCGCGGCGCCGGTGGCCAGCACGGAAAATACCTTCAGGAGACTGCGACGCTTCATCTGTTTCTCGCTTTCTTGCTTACTGGAAATGGGGCGCGATACGGGTATGCCCGGACTCGCAGGAAGGGCCAAATGGTGTCACAGGATCGGCGGGAAGTGAAATACATCCCGCTCATATGGGTATGCACCAGCGCAGTGCCGGCGGCCGCTGCATAGCTCGGCCGTTAGTTGCATTTTTCCTCGACGCATCGGCCCATTGGCCAATCGGCCGATACGCGTCACGCCGCGACCGTCTCGTCGGCCGCCTTCGTGCCGAAAGCCGGCTCGGCTGTCCGCGCACCGGTCCCGCGCGGCGACGGGCCGCCGGTATTGGCGACCCGGAACGCGCCGACCGCGTCGCGCAGCCGCGCGGCCTGTTCCTGCAGCGACGCAGCGGCCGCGGCCGCTTCCTCGACCAGCGCCGCATTCTGCTGCGTCACCTGGTCCATCTGCGTGACCGCGCGGCCGACCTGCGTGATGCCGCTCGCCTGCTCCTCGGACGCCGCCGCGATCTCGCCCATGATGTCGGTCACGCGTGCGACCGCCTGCAGGATCTCGCCCATCGTCGTGCCGGCCTGACCGACCAGCGTCGAGCCGTTGCGCACGCGCTCGACCGAATCGACGATCAGCGCGCGGATCTCCTTCGCGGCCGTCGCGCTGCGCTGCGCGAGCGAGCGCACCTCGCCCGCGACCACCGCGAAGCCGCGGCCCTGCTCGCCCGCGCGCGCGGCTTCGACCGCCGCGTTCAGCGCGAGGATGTTGGTCTGGAACGCGATGCCCTCGATCACGCCGATGATGTCGGCGATCTTGCGCGAGCTGTCGTCGATCTCGCCCATCGTGCCGATCACGCGGTTCACGACGTCGCTGCCCGCACGCGCGATGTCCGACGCATTGTTCGCGAGCCCGCTCGCCTGCCGCGCGTTGTCCGCGTTCTGCTTCACCGTCGCGGTCAGCTGCTCCATGCTCGCGGCGGTTTCCTCGAGCGACGCGGCCTGCTCCTCGGTGCGCTGCGACAGGTCGTCGTTGCCGGCCGAGATCTGGCGGCTCGCCGACGCGATCGATTCGGCCGACTGGCGAATCCCGCCGATCGTCGCCTGCAACCGTGCCTGCATGTCGTGCATCGCGGCCATCATGCTGGTGCGGTCGCCCGCGCGCACCGGCACCGGCTGCGTCAGGTCGCCCTGCGCGATGCGCGTCGCGAGCGCGGCCGCTTCGTCCGGCTCGCCGCCGAGGCTGCCGCGCACGTTGCGGATGATCACCAGCATCGCCGCGCTGATCACGAAGCCGATCACGAACACCATGGCCAGATGGCCGAACAGCGTCCGGTAGTACACGGTGTCGATGTCCTTCAGGAACACGCCGCTCGAGATGTTCCAGTCCCACGGCGCGAACCGCGTGACGTAGCTGATCTTCGGCACGGCCGTCTCGCTGTGCGGCAGCCGCCCGCGATATTCGGCGAAGCCGCTGCCGGTCGCCTTCGCCGCGTTCAGGATCGTCACGAACAGCGGCTTGCCGTCCGGATCGAGATAGTCGCCGACCTGCGTGTTGACGAGTTTCGGCAGCGTCGGATGCATCAGCACGACCGGCTTCGAATCCATCACGAACACGTAGCCCGAATCGCCGTAGCGCATCGCGGCGAGGCTCGCGAGCGCGTCGCGCTTCGCGTCGGCCTCGGGCAGCGTGCCGCTCTGCGCGAGCGCGTGATAGGCCTTCACGATGCCCGCCGCCGAGTCGACGAGATTCGCGATGCCGGCCTTGCGTTCGGCGAGCATCGTCGCGCGCGTCTCGTAGGCGCTCCATGCGCCGACGCCCAGAAGACCGATCCATACCAGCGCAAGCGCGAGCCACAGCTTGCGGTTCAAACTCATTCTGCTCATCTGCGTGCCTCTGTCGATGTCGATGCATCCGACGCGCGAACGGCCGGCCGCGCGCAAACGGTTGCTCTTTTATTTACGGCAACGAGGCTTACATCTTGAATACGCGTCGCCGCGGCGAACCGGCGATCGACAGGCTCCCACGCGGCGCGCCGGCGCGACAGCCCGCATCCGCTGTGCTAAAAAGACCGGCTGGCCGGCGCGCGAAGCGCCGGCATCATTCCAGGGGCATCCATGTACGTCATCGACATCCACTACACCGCGTCGCTCGAGCGCATCGACGACGCGCTCGAACGCCATCGCGCGTACCTGCAGCCGCAGTTCGACAAGGGCATCTTCATCGCGGCGGGGCCGAAGGTGCCGCGCGCAGGCGGCATGATCCTCGCGGCCCGCATCGATCGCGACGCACTCGACGCGATCCTCGAGACCGACCCGTTCGTCACCGAGGGGCTCGCCACGTATCGCGTGACGGAATTCCGGATCACCCGCGCCGCGTCGGGCTTCAACGTGCCGGCGCTGCCGTAACGCGGCTTCGGCGCAATACGTGCGCAATACGCGCGCATGCCGACGCGCCGCCCGGCGGGCAGCGCATGCGCGCAAAGACGAGAGCGGGGAAACGTGACGGCGCGAACACGACCGTCACGCGAAACGCCGGACGGGCGCCCGGCGGCGGCCGGTCAGTCGACCAGCAGCTTCAGGTCGTGGGCCCACGGGGCCGGGCCCTGGCCGTCGCGCACGAACAGGCGCAGCTTGCCGTCGCGGTCGAACACGTAGCTCGCGGCCGTGTGATCCATCGTGTAGCTGCTAGGCGTCTTGCCGGGCACCTTCGCGTAGTACACGCGGAAATCCTTCGTGACCTTCTTGAGCTGCGCTTCGTCGGCCGGCCGCAGGCCGATGAACGACGGATCGAACGCGGGCACGTACTGGCCGAGCAGCGCCGGCGTGTCGCGCTCCGGATCGACGGTGACGAACAGCACCTGCACGCGCTTCGCGGCATCCGGCCCGAGCTGCTTCAGCGCTTCGGACAATTCCGCCATCGTGGTCGGGCACACGTCCGGGCAATGCGTATAGCCGAAGAACATCACGACGGCCTTGCCCTTGAAGTCGGCGAGCGTGCGGACCTTGCCGCTCGTATCGGGCAGCGCGAAGTCGCTGCCGAACTGCGTGTTGCCGGTGATGTCGAGATTCTGGAATTTCGGCGCGTTGTCGCATCCCGCGAGCAGCAGCGCTGCCGTGAATGCGCACGCGAGCATCCAGCCTTGGCGCGCGCGGCGCCCGAACCGTGATGGGAGCATTGCGTTCAAACCGTGCGGTTACACGCCGAGCAGCGGGCGTGCGTAGTGATCGACGAGCAGCGCGGCAAACAGCAGCGACAGATAGACGATCGAGTAGCGGAAGGCCTTGCGGGCGAGTTCGTCCGAATAGTCGCGATGGATCTTCCACGCATACGCGAGGAACACCGCGCCGAGCAGTACCGCGCTCGTCAGGTAGACGGCCCCGCTCATCCCGGAAATGAAGGGCATCAGCGTGACCGCGAACAGGATCACCGTGTACAGCAGGATGTGCAGCCGCGTGAACTTCTCGCCGTGCGTGACGGGCAGCATCGGCAGCCCCGCGTTCTCGTAATCCTTGCGGCGATAGAGCGCGAGCACCCAGAAATGCGGCGGCGTCCACACGAAGATGATCAGCACGAGGATCCACGCGTCGCCCGGCACCGCGCCGGTGACGGCGGCCCAGCCGAGCGCCGGCGGCATCGCGCCCGACGCGCCGCCGATCACGATGTTCTGCGGCGTCATCGGCTTGAGCAGCAGCGTGTAGATCACCGCGTAGCCGACGAACGTCGCGATCGTCAGCCACATCGTCAACGGATTCGTGAACGTATAGAGCGTCCATGCGCCGACGCTGCCGAGCACGGCCGAGAACAGCAGGATCTGCGGCGTCGTGATCTCGCCGCGCGCGGACGGGCGCCATGCGGTGCGGCGCATCATCGAGTCGATCTTCTGTTCGACGAGGCAGTTGATCGCGAACGCGGCGCCGGCCAGCAGCCAGATGCCGACGGTGCCGCCGATCAGCACATGCCACGGCACCATGCCCGGCGTCGCGAGGAACATGCCGATCACCGCGCAGAACACCGCGAGCTGCGTGACACGCGGCTTCGTCAGCGCCATGTACTGGGAAAAGCGGCTACCGGGCGATTGGGAGAGGGTGCTTTGCATGGGGGCGGTCACGCCGGGGCGGCGTCGCGCGCAGGCTGCGCGACACGGCCGGGGCGGCTTGAAAGGATGCGAAAGTTTAACATGACGACGAGCAGCAGCAGGATCGCGGCCCCGCCGTTGTGCGCGACGGCGACGGGCAGCGGCCACTGCAGCACGATGTTGGTCAGGCCCGTCACGAACTGCAGCAGGACGACCAGCAGCACGCCGTTCGCGGGCCGCCGCAGCGATTCGAAGCGGCGCATCTTCAGCGCGAACGCGACCAGGTACGCGACCACGACGAACGCGAACGTGCGGTGCGTCCAGTGGATCGCGACCAGCGCGTCCTGCGTGATCGCGTCGCCGTCCTTCGTCATCCCGAGCGCGCGCCACAGGTGAAAGCCGTGCTGGAAGTCCATCGGCGGAATCCACTGGCCGTTGCAGGTCGGGAAGTCGGTGCACGCGAGCACCGCGTAGTTCGTGCTCACCCAGCCGCCGAGCGCGATCTGCACGACCAGCAGCACGAGCGCCGCGAGCGCGGCCGCGCGGTAACGCCCGGCCTCGGGGTCATACGACGGCAGCGGCGTCTGGCGCGCCGCGAGCCAACCCAGCGTGCCGAGCAGCGTGAGGCCGAGCAGCAAGTGGATCGTGACGATCACCGGTTGCAGCTTCATCGTGACCGTCCATGCGCCGAACGCGCCCTGCACGAGAATCAGCAGCAGCAGGCTCGTCGGCCACCACGGCGACACGTGCAGCGGGCGGCGACGCAGCCGGGCGGCCCATGCGATCGCGGTCTGCGCGATGATCAGCACGCCGATCGCCATCGCGAAATAGCGGTGGATCATCTCGATCCACGCCTTCGTCATGCTGACCGGCCCGGTCGGCATCGCCTGGTGCGCGGCCGTGATCGCCGCGTGCGCGATGAACGGCGACGACGTGCCGTAGCAGCCTGGCCAGTCGGGACAGCCGAGCCCCGAATCGGTCAGCCGCGTGAAGCCGCCGAACATCACGAGGTCGAGGGTCAGGAAGGTGGTGATCCACACGAGCTTGCGGAACTTGTCGTCGTCGGCCTTCACCCACACGTACGACAGCGGCAGCAGCGCGATGCACAAGCCGATCAGGCCGAGTTGCAGTAGATACGACATCGGAATGGTGCCTCGTTCTCTCGCCTTAACCGATGCTCGACCACTTCAGCAGCTTCGTCACGTCCGACTTGATCTTGCTGGGATTCGGGTCTTTCGGGAAACGCATCATCAGGTTGCCGTTCGGGTCGACCATGTAGATATGGTCGCTGTCCTTCGTGCCGGCGTCGGCCGGCAGCCACGCGGCCACCGCGGCCGGATCGGCAACGAGCCGGCGCGTGTCCGGATACGCGTCCAGCACCTTCTGCGGCACCGCGCCCGCATCGCTGCGCAGCCACACCATCGTGATCCGGTGCCGTTCGCCCGCCTGCGTGACGCGGATCTGGCGCATGAAATAGAGCTTCTGCGCGCACGCGTCGTCGCACGCGCTGCGGTCGGTCATCACGAACAGCCAGACGCCGCGCAGCGACGACAGCGGCACCGTCTTGCCGGCTTCGTCGGTGACCTGCAGATCCGCCGGGATCGGGCGCTGCGGCTCGATCAGCGTGCCGTAGTTGGTCGACCCGCCCTTCGGCTTGATCACGTAATAGGTGAAGTACGACGCGATCATCGGCGCGGCGCACACGAGACCCAGCAGCACGAGCATCCAGCGGCCGCGCTTGCGGGCCGCGGGCGACATCGGCGCAGCGGCCGGACCCTGACGGGGAGATTGCATGGACAAATCAGACCTCTCGAAACGAACCCGCGGCGCGCTCGCCGCGTCCTGGCATGACGCTCACGCGCCGGCCGACTTCTTCGCCGCACGCCGCGCGGCGTACAGCCCGAAGCCGAGCGCGGCCGCCGCCATCGCCCACCACTGAAACATGTAACCGTAATTGCGCTCGACGCCGGTCGTCGCCGCCGGCCAGTCGCGCACGAGCTTGTCGCCGTCGTCGCTCGTCTGCTGGATCACGAACGGCTGCAGCGGCAGCCCGGTTTCCTTCGCATACGCGGCGACGTCGAGGTTCTGCCGGATCTTCTGATGCGCGGCCGACCCGCCTTCGCCGAGCTCGAACGCGCGCGACGCATCGGCGCGCGCGATGCCGACGATCTCGACGTCGCCCGCCGGCGTCGCGAACGGCTCGATCGCCGTGCGATCGGCGATATTGCGCGGCAGCCACCCGCGGTTCACGAGCACGACGCCGCCGCCCGTGAGTTTAAACGGCATCACGACGTAAAAACCCGGCTGGTCGTTATACGGCCGATTGTCGAGGAACACCGCTTGCTCGGGCATGAAACGGCCCTTTGCCCGCACGCGATGAAACTCGATCGACGCGAGCGGAACCGGCTGCGCGCCGATGTCGACAGGGGCCGCCTGCTCGTAGCGCTCGATGCTCGCCTGCAGCGCTTCCTTCTGGTGCGCGCGGTCGCGCTGCCAGAAACCGAGACGGATCGTGACGGCGACGACGACGAGGATCAGCAACGCGGGCAGCCAGCGGATCTTCATCATGCGGCCCGCCCGGCACCTGCGCGAAAGCGAAGTGCGATAATTATCCTCTTCCTTTCGAATTGCCGTCGTCCGGTTCGTGTCATGCACATACTCGTTCCCATCGCCTTCGTCCTCATCATTGCCAGCATGGGCTCGGCGCTCTACTTCATGATGCACGACCGCGGCCATACGAAGCGCATGGTCTGGTCGCTCGCCACCCGCGTCGGGCTGTCGGTGTCGCTGTTCCTGCTCATCCTGTTCGCAAACTGGATGGGCTGGATCCATTCGACCGGCCTGCCGATCGGGCGTTGATGCCGTTGCCGCGCCGGCCGCTGTGACATTTCGCCGCACGGCCGCGCCACCAAGCAAAAGCGCCGCCTGACTGAGTCGCGGCGGCGCCAGGTGGTGTCGGTCGCGGTTTCGCCGCCGCGCGCTCGACACCAATGAAAACGGCCCGCGCATTGCTGCGCGGGCCGTCGTTCCATTTACAGCCAGTAGACGACGACGTACAGGCCGAGCCAGACGACGTCGACGAAGTGCCAGTACCACGCAGCGCCTTCGAAGGCGAAGTGGTGATCGGGCTTGAAGTGGCCGCGGATCATCCGCACCAGCACCACCGCGAGCATCGTGCCGCCGAGGAACACGTGGAAGCCGTGGAAGCCGGTCAGCAGGAAGAACGTCGAACCGTACACGCCCGAGTTCAGCGTCAGGTTCAGTTCGTTGTACGCGTGGTAGTACTCGAAGCCCTGCAGGAACAGGAAGCAGATACCGAACACGAGCGTCGCGGCCAGCCACGCGATCGCCTTCTTGCGATGATCGTCACGCAGCGCGTGGTGCGAGATCGTCAGCGTCACGCCCGACGACAGCAGGAACGCGGTGTTCAGCGTCGGGACCGGCCACGGGCCCATCGTCTTGAAGTGACCGGCGAGCGCGGCGGGGCCTTCGTTCGGCCACACGGCGGAGAAGTCCGGCCAGATCAGCTTGTAGTCGAGGCTGCCGAGCTGGTGCAGCGCGATTTCACGCGCATAGAACAGCGCGCCGAAGAACGCGCCGAAGAACATCACTTCCGAGAAGATGAACCAGCTCATGCTCCAGCGGTACGACTTGTCGACGTTCTTGCCGTAATGACCGCCTTCCGATTCGGCGATCGCGTCGCCGAACCAGTGATACAGCGTGAAGAGCAACCACAGCAGGCCGAGCAGCGCCGTAAACGGCGCCCAGTCGTGACCGTTGATCCACAGCGCTACCGAGCCGAGCATGACCAGCAGGCCGATGGCCGCGCTGATCGGATGCTGCGACGGATGCGGCACGAAATAGTACGGGGTCTGGTTTTGACCGCTCATGCTTGATTCTCCACTTCAGTCCAATTTGTGTACCGGAAACCGCTCCGGCTTTATTTCTTGCGCGGCGAGACCGCCACCGCTCTTTCCTGCACGCCGCGCCGTGGCGCCGCGCACTGCATTCTTTCGTCGCCGCGGGCCGCTAGCCGCTAACTGCGCCCTCAACCCACGACGGCACGCACGATCAGGATCAGCACGCCGATGAACACGCCGGCCGCGATCAACGCGACGATCAGCACGTGCAGCGGATTGAGCTGCGTCGCGTCGGCCTCCAGGTCGCGCCGCTTGCGCACCCCGAAGAACGACCACAGCACCGCTTTCAGCGCCTGACCGAACGTACCGCTCCGCTTGACCTCCGTCATCGCCCCGCCTCCGTCGTCATGCATCCGGCTTCGCCGCACCCTGCGCCGCCGCCGTACTGCGCTGCGACGGGGCCGGCGTGGCCGGGGTATTCAGCTCGAAGAACGTGTACGACAGCGTGATCGTCTTCACGTCCTTCGGCAATTTCGGGTCGATCACGAACACCACCGGCATCTTGCGCGACTCGTTCGCGGTCAGCGTCTGCTGCGTGAAGCAAAAGCACTCGATCTTCTTGAAGAACTCCGTCGCCTGCTTCGGCGCGTAGCTCGGAATCGCCTGCGCGACGACCGGCCGGCCCTGCCCGTTCGTCACGTCGTACACGATCGTCATCAGTTCGCCCGGATGCACGTCGAGACTGTTGTGCTCCGGCTTGAAGCCGAGCGGCCCGCGCGCGTTCGCATCGAACTCGACCGACACCGTGCGGCTGTAGTCGACCTGCGAGTTCTTCACCTCGCGCTCGCTGACATCGCGCTGCACCAGGTTGTTGATGCCGGTGATCTGGCAGATCGCCCGATACATCGGGATCAGCGCGAAGCCGAAACCGAACATCAGCCCGGCCACGACGAAGAGCTTCACCAGCATCGAACGATTGAACGCGCGATCCGCGGCGCCCTCTTCCGGCTTCGACATACGACGACTTCCTCGCTACTGCGTCAGTTACTGCATCAGTGGGTGGACAGCCACCACTGCTTGATCACGACACCCACAAAAAAAACGGCGGCGATGACGAGCAGGGTGAGGCCGAGCCGCTTGTTGCCCGCGCGGATCTGCTCGGGCGTTCGTCTTTCTTGTGGATTCCGGGTCATCTGAAACTTCGCTGAAACTTCCGTTTCGCGCCCGCCGCGCCTGCCTGCGCGGCAGGCAGCGGCGGAACGCTAGGTGAAACTTATTCGACGTGCGGCGGTTGCTCGAACGTGTGGAACGGAGCCGGGCTCGGTACCGTCCACTCGAGGCCCGTCGCGCCATCCCACGGCTTGTCCGACGCCTTTTCCAGCTCGCCGCCGCCACGGTAGGCCGGCAGCGCGACCGCGAACAGGAAGTACACCTGCGCGAGGCCGAAGCCGAATGCGCCGATCGTCGCCACCTGGTTGAAGTCCGTGAACTGCGCCGGGTAGTCCGCATAGCGGCGCGGCATGCCGGCGAGACCGACGAAGTGCATCGGGAAGAACGTCAGGTTGAAGAAGATCATCGACGCCCAGAAGTGGATCTTGCCGCGCGTCTCGTTGTACATCCAGCCCGTCCACTTCGGCGCCCAGTAGTACCAGCCCGAGAACAGCGCGAACAGCGAGCCGGCCACCAGCACGTAGTGGAAGTGCGCGACCACGAAGTAGGTGCCGTGATACTGGATGTCGAGCGGCGCCATCGCGAGCATCAGGCCCGTCAGGCCGCCGAACGTGAACACGAACAGGAAGCCGATCGCGAACAGCATCGGGGTTTCGAACGTCATCGAGCCGCGCCACATCGTCGCGAGCCAGTTGAACACCTTCACGCCCGTCGGCACCGCGATCAGCATCGTCGCGTACATGAAGAACAGCTGGCCGGTGACCGGCATGCCCGTGGCGAACATGTGGTGCGCCCAGACCATGAACGACAGGATCGCGATCGACGCCGTCGCGTACACCATCGAGCTATAGCCGAACAGCGTCTTGCGTGCGAACGCCGGGATCACCTGCGACACGATCCCGAACGCCGGCAGAATCATGATGTACACCTCGGGGTGGCCGAAGAACCAGAAGATGTGCTGGTACATCACCGGGTCGCCGCCGCCTGCCGCGTTGAAGAACGACGTGCCGAAGTGGCGGTCGAACAGCACCATCGTGATCGCGCCTGCCAGAACCGGCATCACGGCGATCAGCAGGTACGCGGTGATCAGCCACGTCCACGCGAACATCGGCATCTTCATCAGCGTCATGCCCGGTGCGCGCATGTTCAGGATCGTCACGACGATGTTGATCCCGCCCATGATCGACGATGCGCCCATGATGTGGACCGCGAAGATCGCGAAGTCCATGCCCGGGCCCATCTGCGTCGACAGCGGTGCGTACAGCGTCCAGCCGGCCGCCGTCGCGCCGCCCGGCGCGAAGAACGAACCGACCAGCAGCACGGCCGCGACCGGCAGCAGCCAGAAGCTGAAGTTGTTCATCCGCGCGAACGCCATGTCGGATGCGCCGATCTGCAGCGGAATCATCCAGTTCGCGAAGCCGACGAACGCCGGCATGATCGCGCCGAACACCATGATCAGGCCGTGCATCGTCGTGAGTTCGTTGAAGAACTCCGGACGCATGATCTGCAGGCCCGGCTCGAACAGCTCGGCACGGATGCCGAGTGCCATCACGCCGCCCGACAGGAACATGATGAACGAGAACAGCAGGTACAGCGTACCGATGTCCTTGTGGTTGGTGGCGAACAGCCAGCGACGCCAGCCGTGCGGGGCTTCGTGCGCGTGGTCGTCGTGCGCGTGGTCCGCGGCTACGTCGTGCCCGATGCTAGACATGAGAATCTCCTAATGCGAATACGTCGACTAACTCAGCGACACGTCAAGCCGCCGGGCCGATCTCGACACGCCGGGCTTCCTTCGCGTCAGCCCCGCCCGTGATCGTTTCCGGCTTTTTGAGAATAATGTGGTCTTCCGCCACGCCTGCTGCCTTCAGCGCATCGCGCACGGCCTGCGCCCGATGCTTCGCCAGTTCGGCGTTCGCGTCGGCCGAGCCCGTCTTGTCGGTGAAGCCCGACAGCGCGAGCTTCGCGTCCGGATGTGCCTTCGCATAGTCGGCCGCGGCGGCGATCGCCGCCTTCGCGTCGGCCGGCAGCACGCTCTTGCCCGTCTCGAAGTAGATCGTCGACAGCGCGGCCGATGCCGCTGCCGCCGGCTGCTCGGCGCCCGACGCGGCTTGCGCCGGCGCCGAAGCCGCTTCCGCCGGGGCCGCTGCCGTTGCCGCGCCTGCCGTGTCTTCCGGCAGCTTGCCGTTGCGTGCGTCGGCCACTTGCTTCGGCTGCAGCAGGTCGTTCTTGTGGTTGCCCCACGAGTTGCGTTCGTACGTGACGACCGAAGCGATGTCGAGGTCCGACAGCGACGCCCACGACGGCATCGCGCCCTTGCCGTGCAGCACGCGCTCGACGTGCGCGGCGATCGGGCCGTTCACGATCGGGCTGCCGTCCATCGCCGGGAATGCGCCGAGGCCCTTGCCGTTCACCTGGTGGCAGGCCGCGCAGTTCGCCTTGTAGACTTCCTCGCCGTGCGCGACGAGTTCGGCCATCGTGTAGACCTTGTTCGGGTCGACCGCCGCGCTGGCCAGCTTGGCCTTCTGCGCCGTCACCCACTTCGCGTAGTCGTCGTCCGACAGGACTTCGACGACGACCGGCATGTACGCGTGCTCCTTGCCGCACAGCTCGGTACAGAAGCCGCGGAACGTGCCGACCTTGTCGGCCTTGAACCACGTGTCGCGCACGAAGCCGGGGATCGCATCCTGCTTCACGCCGAACGCGGGCACGTACCACGAGTGGACGACGTCGTTCGCTGTCGTGATGATGCGGATCTTCTTGTTGACCGGCACGACGAGCGGGTTGTCGACTTCCTGCAGATAGGTGTCGGTGATCGGCTTCTTGCCCATCACTTCGTCGCGCGGGGTGGTCAGCGTCGACAGGAAGCCGATGCCCTCGCCCGGGCCCTTCACGTAGTCGTAGCCCCACTTCCACTGGTAGCCGGTGACCTTGATCGTGAGATCGGCGTTCGTCGTGTCCTTCATCGCGACGACGGCCTTCGTCGCCGGCAGCGCCATCAGCACGACGATGACGAACGGCACGATCGTCCAGATGATCTCGACGGTCGTGCTTTCATGGAAATTGGCGGCCTTGTGGCCCTTGGATTTGCGGTGCGCGAAGATCGAATAGAACATCACGCCGAACACGCCGACGAAGATCACCGTACACAGGATCAGCATCATCGTGTGGAGATCGTAGAGCTCCTCGGCGATCTTCGTGACAGGCGGCTGAAAGTTGATCTCGTTGACACGGGGGCCGCCCGGGCTATCACCGACCGCCAGGGCCGCACCGGCAAAGAGCAATCCGCTGCATGCCAGCACGCCCGTGAGGGCTCGCTTGATTGTTTTCATAGCATCCTTACCCAAAATTTCCATTCAAACCCTCCCCCGTCGCAAGCCACCGACCTCGTCCGGCCGATGACCGCGCCTCGTCAGCCGCAGCGCCTGAGCGACACGCGCAGTTCGTCGGCGAACTGCGCACGCTTGTACTGCGCGAGATGCTGCCCGATTACGACGGTCTGCCCGCGCGATACCAGCCGAATCGGATCGCGTGGCGTCGCACCCGGCTCGACCCGCACCCAGCGCGGGTTGAATTCGATCTGCGTGAGCCGCTCCGCATCCATCCGCTCGATCACGAGCCGGTGCGGAAACAGCCTGATGCGCTCGTAATCGACCGCATGGCGAGCATAGATCGCAAATGCGACACCCACCGCCAGCAACTCGATTCCGGTGAAGGGCATGACGAGCCAGACCCCTCTCCACATCAGCAACGCCGCGATCGCCAGCGAGAAGCCCGCGAGCGACGCATAAAACAGCACGAACTGGCGTGGCGACACCGAACAGTTGCGTTTCATGAGCCAGTCTTCGAGGACCGGTTCGCTGTCCGCCGTCTCCGCCAAAACCCTCGCTGCTTCCATCGCCGCCTCACGCGAATGGCATGCGATGCATGCCTGCATCGGACTCGTCGCCCCGTATTGCGGGGACCCCGGGACGACAAGCTGACGCATTATAGGCGGGTTCAATGGCATCCACAAGCAAGCGCCTATCGCCCGCCAAGCCAAGTGCGACAAGCTTTCCGGCCGTTTTTGGCGCCAATTCGACCCCGCTTTGCGCCGCTAATTTCAGACATAACAAAACCCCTCTTTACCGCTTTACCGATTCTTCGGACGCCCCTTGCCGATGTCCTCGATGCGCACGATCCCGTGGCCTTCCGCGGTCGTGCGCGGCACGGCCTTCCACGCGTGGCCGTAGATCACCTCGAAGGTCAGCGGGATCGTGCCGTCCTCGCGCCGGCGCGCGTCCAGCGCGTCGCCGAGCGCCGCGCGAAAGCGTCGCGTCGCGTGCTGCGGCGCCGTGCGCTCGAACGGATAGGCGCCCCAGCGGCGCACGTCGGCCAGCAGGGAGTCGGGGGATTTGTAGGTGACGGTCAGCACTTCCTGGTCCATCACGGGAATCTCGAAGCCGCTCTCGACGAGCATGTCGCCGAGGTCGTGCATGTCGACGAAATCGATCACGCGCGCGGCGGGCGGCGCGATGCCGAGCGCCGCTTCGGCGTCCGCGCAGGCCGCGCGCAGCTCGCGCAGCGTGTCCGGGCCGAGCGTGCTGAACATCAGCAGGCCGTTCACGCGCAGCACGCGCTGCCATTCAGGAAACACCGTATCGGGACGCGAATGCCAGTGGAGCGCGAGATTCGACCAGATCAGGTCGAACGCGCCACCGGGAAACGGCAGCGCGGCGAAGTCGGCCTGCGCGACGCGCGGGCCGCGCTGGCCCAGCGCCCGGCCGAGCGACGCCGGCAGCCAGCGGCGCCAGTTGGTCTGCTCGACCTCGCGCTGGCCGGCCCGCGCGAGCATCGCGCCGGACAGGTCCACGCCGAACACCGGTGCCTCCGGAAAGCGCGCGCGCAGCGCCGGCAGGTCGTCGCCCGGGCCGCAGCCCGCGTCGAGTACGGCCGCGGGGCTCACCTTGATGTATTCGAGGCGCTCGTTCATCCGCTGCGCGATCTCGCGCGGCAGGAACGCGACCGCATCGAACGTGGCGGCACGGCGGTCGAAGATCCGCCGCAGGCGCCGGGTGTCATTGGCCGGACGGCCGGTTGAAGTCGAAGCTGGGGACATGTCGGGCACACTGGCGAAGAGCCCGAAGTATACTCGCTCGCCTCGCAAGCTTCATTGAGGCGGCGTGCCAGGAGTGTTGCGATGGTCCGCGGTTCCGCCGAGCGCACGATGCGCGTCGTTTTGTCGCAGGTTCGAACGCTGGTCGTGCGCGTTGCCGCGGTCGCATTGCCGAATCGCTGCGCGTTGTGCGGCAATTTGTCACACGAAGTGATTTGCGGCGCCTGCGATGCCGCGTACTGGAATGAAGCGAGGCTGCGCTGCGCGGTCTGCGCGCTGCCGCTCGGTGTCGGGCATGCGCGATCGCCTGGCGGCCGTCGTACCGGCGCCGGCCGCGCGACCGCGTACCGGTGCGACGCGTGCCGCACCGCGCCGCCGCCGTTCGATGCGACGCTCGCGCTTGCCGATTACCGCGCGCCGCTCGACGGGCTCGCGCGCGGCCTGAAGTTTCACGCGCGACTCGCGCTCGGCGGCGAATTCGCGGCCCGGCTCGCCCGGCTGGTCGACGATACGCACGGCGCGAGCGGCTTCGACCTCGTTGCGCCGGTGCCGCTGTCGCACCGGCGGCTCGTCGCGCGCGGCTACAACCAGACGTGGGCGATCGCACGTCCGCTCGCGCGCCGGCTCCGCGTGCAAGCGGACGCAGCCTTGCTCGCGCGCGTCGCCGACACCGCGCCGCAGTCGCGGCTCGACCGGCACGCACGGCGCGACAACGTGATGGCGGCTTTCGCGGTGGCCGGCGGCGTCGCCGGCCGCCACATCGCGCTCGTCGACGACGTGATGACGTCCGGCGCGACGCTCGCGGCGGCCGCGCAGGCGCTGAAGGCGGCGGGCGCCGCGCGCGTGACGAATCTGGTTGCGCTGCGCACCGCCAGGGATTAATTAGAGAGAGAGGCCGGCCGCCGCGAATGCGGCCGTCACGAACCGGTCGGCCGGGAGCCCGCGCGCGTTGCGCGGCTCCGGCCGGCCCAGCCAAACCGAAACATGTTCAACGTCGTCCTCGTCGCCCCCGAAATTCCGCCGAACACCGGCAACGTGATCCGCCTGTGCGCGAACACCGGCGCGCACCTGCACCTGATCGAGCCGCTCGGCTTTCCGCTCGACGACGCGCGCATGCGTCGCGCCGGCCTCGACTATCACGAGTATGCGCAAATGCGCGTGCACCGCGACTGGGACGCATTCGTCGCCTCCGAAGCGCCCGATCCCGCGCGGATGTTCGCGTTCACGACGCGCGGCTCGGGCCGCTTCCACGATCGTGCGTTCCTGCCCGGCGACTGGTTCGTGTTCGGCTCGGAAACGCGCGGCCTGCCGGCCGAGCTGCTCGAACGCTTCCCGAACGAACAGCGCGTGCGCCTGCCGATGCGACCCGACAACCGCAGCCTGAACCTGTCGAACACGGTCGCGGTGGTCGTGTTCGAGGCGTGGCGCCAGGCCGGCTTCGAAGGCGGCGCCTGACGCTCGCCGCGCGCGGCGTCGAATGCGTCAGGTTCGCGCGAGCCGTGCGCGGTACAGGTCGTAGATATCGGGGGAAAAGCACGCGAACACCACGCGTGTGAGGTTCGGCGCCTGCGCGAGCATCTCGGCGACGGTGCCGACCGCGATATCGACGGCGACTTCAGCCGGATAGCGGTAGACCCCGCAACTGATCGCCGGGAACGCGATCGACGTCGCGGCGACTTCCTCGGCCAGCTCGATCGCGCGCCGGTAGCACGACGCGAGCAACTCGGCCTCGCCACGCGCGCCGCCGTACCAGACCGGCCCGACCGCGTGGATCACATAGCGCGCCGGCAGCCCGTGGCCGCGCGTGAGCTTCGCGTCGCCGGTGTCGCAGCCGCCGAGCGTCCGGCACTCGGCGAGCAGGCCGGGGCCGGCCGCGCGGTGAATCGCGCCGTCGACACCGCCCCCGCCGAGCAGCGAGCCGTTCGCGGCGTTGACGATCGCGTCGACCTCGAGCGTCGTGATGTCGACGACTTGCGCATCGAGCGTGGTGGAATGGATCTGCAGCATGACGACCTCGCGGAACGCCGGAGATTGTTCAAGCGTAGTCCGCTTTGGCGCCGCGCGCCCGGCGCAACCGTGCCGGGCGAACCCGGCTCGCGCTACTCGGCGCGCGCGTCGCGGCGCAACAGGCCGCTGACGGCGTCGCGCGGCGCGATGCCGTCGAACAGCACCCCGCACACGGCTTCCGTGATCGGCATTTCGATCGATTGCGCGCGCGCGAGCGCCAGCACGGCCTGCGCGCAGCGCACGCCTTCGGCCACGTGGCCGAGCGCGCCGAGGATGTCGTTGAGCGTGCGGCCGGCCGCCAGTTGCAGGCCGACCGTGCGGTTGCGCGACAGGTCGCCCGTCGCGGTGAGGATCAGGTCGCCGAGGCCCGTGAGGCCCGTGAAGGTTTCCGCGCGGCCGCCGAGCGCCACGCCGAGCCGCGACATTTCGGCGAGGCCACGCGTGATCAGCGCGGCGCGCGCGTTCAGCCCGAGGCCGAGGCCGTCGGAAATGCCGGTCGCGATCGCCAGCACGTTCTTCACCGCGCCGCCGACCTCGACGCCGACCACGTCGTCGCCCGTATAGATCCGCATCGCGCCGTGATGGAACGCGGCGAGCGTGCGCTCGCGGCATCCGGCCGACGTGCTCGCCACCGTCAACGCGACGGGCAGCGACTGCCCGACCTCGCGCGCGAAACTCGGGCCCGACAGCACGCCGTTGCTCTGCTGTCCGGGCAGTTCGGCCGCGATCACCTGATGCGGCAGCAGGTGCGTGTCGGCCTCGAAGCCCTTGCAGACCCAGACGATATGCGCGGGCACGCAGCCGGCGTCGCGCATCGCGTGACACAGCGTGCGCAGCCCGGCCACCGGCGCGGCGATCACGCACAGCGCGTCGTCCGCGGCGCCATGCGCGAGCGCGACGCCGAGATCGGCGTCGTAGCGCAGCGCGTCAGGCAACGCGATGCCGTCCAGATAGCGGGAATTTTCGTGCCGGGCCTGCAGCCCGGCGATGAGCGCGGCGTCGCGCGCCCACAGAAGCGTATCGTGCCGCGCGGCCAGATGACCCGCGAGCGCGGTGCCCCAGGCACCGGCGCCGAGAACGGCTACTTTCATACCCAGCACCGGTCCGAGCGAAACGTCAGTTCAGCGTCGTGCCATTCGGCGCGCCGTTCGGTGCGCCTGCCGCACCAGCCTGCTGCTGGAGCTGCGCGAGACGCTGCTCGTACAGCGCCTGGAAGTTGATTTCCGCGAGGTGGATCGGCGGGAAGCCGGCGCGCGTGATCGCGTCCGCGATGTTCGAGCGCAGGTACGGGAACAGGATCGTCGGGCATGCGATGCCGACGAGCGGGTCGAGCTGTTCGTCCGGAATGTTGCGAATGTCGAAAATGCCGGCCTGCTTCGCTTCGATCAGGAACGCGACCTTGTCCTTCACCTTCGCGGTGACGGTACCCGACACGACGACTTCGAACACGCTTTCCGCGAGGCGGTCGGCCTTGACGTCGACTTCGACTTCAACCGACGGCATGTCCTGCTCGAGGAAGATCGCCGGCGAATTCGGCTGCTCGAGCGACATATCCTTCAGGTAGACGCGCTGGATGTTGAAGAACGGTTGGTTTTCGACGTCGGACATGGTGTTTCCCTAAAAGTGGTGACGGGGCGGCCCGGCTGTTCGCCGGCCGCCACGGATGAATCCTGCGCGCCCAAGCCGCGGCGCGGCCGGCGGCCATTCTGCCCTAATCAGGCCGCTTGCAGAAGCGGCACGAGGCCGCCTTCGCGGTCGAGCTTCGACAGATCGTCGTAGCCGCCGACGTGCGTGTCGCCGATATAGATCTGCGGCACCGTGCGGCGCCCCGTGCGCGTCATCATTTCCTCGCGGCGGGCCGGATCGCGATCGATCAGCACCTTTTCGATCTGCTCGACGCCGCGCAGCTTCAGCAGGCGCTCGGCCTGCATGCAATACGGACACACCTGCGTGCTGTACATCAAAACCTTGTTCACTTCGCCACTCCTTGTTTGACGACCGGCATCCCGGCCTGCTGCCAGGCGGCCACGCCGCCTTCGAGCACGTGCACCTCGGCGTAACCCGCCGCCTCGACCTCGCGCGCCGCCTTCTGCGACTGCTGGCCGTTCTGGCAGACGAGCAGCACCGGGGTGCTCTTGTTCTTCGCGACCTGCGCAATTTTCGCGCCGATCTCGCCCGCCGCGACCTGACGCGCCGACGGCAGGTGGCCGGCGGCGAAGTCGGACGCGGCGCGCAGGTCGATCACGACCGCGTTGCGGCGATTGATGAGCTGCGTCGCCTCGGCGGCCGACAGGCCGCCGCGGCCGCGGCGCAGGGCCGGCCATGCGAGCAGGCCGCCGGAAACCAGCAGGATCGCGATAAGGGCCAGGTTCGTGTAATTGGTAAAGAACGTCACGGAATGCCGCCGGAAAAAGAGAAATCGGATGAGGACAATCCTGCCATTATAAAATAACCGTCTTGCGCGATGTCGGGCCCCGGTTCGGTCCCGCGCGACGCGCCCCGCTTCCCTATCACTACCGACCGCAAGATCCATGTACAAACTCGTTCTCATCCGCCACGGCGAATCGACGTGGAACAAGGAAAACCGCTTCACCGGCTGGGTCGACGTCGACCTGACCGAACAGGGTCGCAACGAGGCCTACCAGGCCGGCGAATTGCTCAAGGAGGCCGGCTATACGTTCGACATCGCGTACACGTCGGTGCTCAAGCGCGCGATCCGCACGCTGTGGCACGTGCAGGACAAGATGGACCTGATGTACCTGCCGGTCGTCCATTCGTGGCGCCTGAACGAGCGCCACTACGGTGCGCTGTCGGGCCTGAACAAGGCGGAAACGGCCGCCAAGTTCGGCGACGAGCAGGTGCTCGTGTGGCGTCGCAGCTACGACACGCCGCCGCCCGCGCTCGAGCCGACCGACGAACGCGCGCCGTTCAACGACCCGCGCTACGCGAAGGTGCCGCGCGAGCAGCTGCCGCTCACCGAGTGCCTGAAGGACACGGTCGCGCGCGTGCTGCCGCTGTGGAACGAGTCGATCGCGCCGGCGGTGCGCGCCGGCAAGCAGGTGCTGATCGCCGCGCACGGCAACTCGCTGCGCGCGCTGATCAAGTACCTCGACGGCATCTCGGACAGCGACATCGTCGGCCTGAACATCCCGAACGGCGTGCCGCTCGTCTATGAGCTCGACGAAAACCTGAAGCCGATCAAGCACTATTACCTCGGCGACCAGGAAGCGATCGCGCAGGCGCAGGCCGCCGTCGCGAAGCAAGGCAAGGCGGGCTGACGCCCGACGCGGCGGGCAGGCCCGGTTCCGGCGCGGCGCGCCCGGCCCCGGTCGCCCGCTGCACGCTGCACGCCGCGCGAACCTTCGCGGCCCCGCTGCGGTCGAACCCGCTTTCGAACCGCAGCGCCCCCCGCCGGGGCCTCTGCGGCCTTTTCGACGCTTTTCGCGCCGTTCCACTGAGTTATCGGACGAACAGTTATACTTGTCCGCTACATCCCCGCTACCGCCACGCGCTTCCCGACCGCACCAGACTCTCTATGCGAATGAATTTGAAGAACATCGGCCTGATTGCCGCGGGCCTCGCCACGGGCGTGTTCGCCACGCTGCAGGTTTCCGCATCGGCCGAGCAGACCGCCACGGCGCCGCTTCCCCTCGACCAGCTCCGCCTGTTCGCGGAGGTATTCGGGCAGATCAAGCGCGAGTACGTCGAACCGGTCGACGACAAGAAGCTGCTGACGGCGGCGATCAAGGGCATGGTGTCGAGCCTCGATCCGCACTCGTCGTTCCTCGACAAGACCGACTATGACGAGCTGCAGGAGCAGACGAAGGGCCGCTTCGCGGGTCTCGGCATCGAGATCTCGCAGGAAGACGGCCTCGTCAAGGTGATCTCGCCGATCGAGGACACCCCCGCGTTCCGCGCCGGCATCCGTCCGGGCGACCTGATCACGCGCATCAACGACAAGCCGGTGCGCGGCATGACGCTCGACAAGGCCGTCAAGCAGATGCGCGGCGAGCCGGGCACCAAGGTCACGCTGACGATCTTCCGCAAGAGCGACGACCGCACGTTCCCGGTCACGGTCACGCGCGCGATCATCAAGGTCCAGAGCGTGAAGATGAAGATGCTCGATCCGGGCTACGCGTATGTCCGCATCACGAGCTTCCAGGAGCGCACGACGCCCGATCTCGCGCAGAAGCTGCAGGACATCGCGCGCCAGCAACCGAACCTGAAGGGCCTCATCCTCGACCTGCGCAACAACGGCGGCGGCCTGCTGCAGAGCGCGGTCGGCGTGGCCGGCGCGTTCCTGCCGCCCGACTCGGTCGTCGTGTCGACCAACGGCCAGATCCCCGATTCGAAGCAGGTCTACCGCGATACGTACGACAACTATCGCCTGCCGTCCTTCGACGGCGATCCGCTGAAGAACCTGCCGCCGATCTTCAAGACCGTGCCGATGATCGTGCTGACGAACGCGTATTCGGCGTCCGCGTCGGAAATCGTCGCCGGTGCGCTGCAGGATTCGAAGCGCGCGCAGATCATGGGCAAGACGACGTTCGGCAAGGGTTCGGTGCAGACGGTGCGCCCGATGACGGCCGACACCGCGCTGCGTCTGACCACCGCGTACTACTACACGCCGAGCGGCCGTTCGATCCAGAACAAGGGCATCACGCCGGACGTGCCGGTCGATCAGTACGCGGACGGCGATCCGGACGACGTGCTCGTGACGCGCGAGGTCGACTACACGAACCACCTCGCGAACACGCAGGATCCGAACGAGAAGAAGGAGCAGGAAGAACGCGAACAGCGCCGGATGGATCAGCTGCGCATTCTCGAAGAGCAGAACGACAAGAAGACGCCGGAGCAACGCCAGAAGGATCGCGATCGCAAGCCGATCGAGTTCGGCAGCGCCGACGACTTCATGATGCAGCAGGCGCTCAACAAGCTCGAAGGCAAGCCGGTCCAGGAATCGAAGTCGCTGCTCGCCGAGAGCACGACCAAGAGCCCGGCCGCGAAGGCGGCGACGGCGTCGAAGGCATCGGGCGCAAGCGCCGCGAAGCCGGCTTCCGCGCCGAAGCCCGCATCCGCGCCGAAGTAAGCGCCGGCCGGCATCGAACGGGCCATCGCGGGAAGACCGCGATGGCCCGTTTTTCATGCGCGCCTAAAATAACGAACGTCCGCCCGCCTCGCTCACGACTCCCCATGAACGACGATCAACTCCTTCGCTACTCCCGCCACATCCTCGTCGACGAGATCGGCATCGAGGCGCAGCAGCGCTTTCTCGATGCGCATGCGATCGTCGTCGGCGCGGGCGGCCTCGGCTCGCCGGCCGCGATGTATCTCGCGGCGTCCGGAGTCGGCACGCTCACGCTCGTCGACGCCGACACGGTCGACCTCACGAACCTGCAGCGGCAGATCCTGCACGTGACGGCCTCGGTCGGCCGCAGCAAGGTCGAGTCGGGGCGCGACGCGCTCGCGCAACTGAACCCCGAGGTGACGGTGAACGCGGTCGCGGAGCGCGTCGACGATGCGTGGCTGGACGCGCACGTGCCGCATGCGAGCGTCGTGCTCGACTGCACCGACAACTTCGCGACGCGGCACGCGATCAATCGCGCGTGCGTCGCGCACGGCGTGCCGCTCGTGTCGGGCGCCGCGCTGCGCTTCGACGGCCAGATCAGCACGTTCGACTTCCGCGACGCGGCCGCGCCCTGCTATGCGTGCGTGTTCCCGGAAGACCAGCCGTTCGAGGAAGTCGCGTGTTCGACGATGGGCGTGTTCGCGCCGACCGTCGGGATCATCGGCGCGATGCAGGCGGCCGAGGCGCTGCGCGTGATCGGCGGCATCGGCAAGACGCTCAACGGCCGGCTGATGATGCTCGATTCGCTGCGGATGGAATGGACGACGATGAAAATCGCGCGCCAGGCCGACTGCCCCGTGTGCGGGGGTCGGCACTGACGCGCGACGGGCATGCGCTGGACGCGCATGCGTGACACTTCGCTACAGTTGGCGGCGACGAAAACGCCTACGCGGCCGCGTCCGCCCGCGGCTCGGCGACCGACAGCCGCTGCAGCGCCGCCTGCACTTCCTCCGGCTCGAACGCGGCCAGCACGTCGGCCGTCGGCTTTTCGAGCGCCTTCAGGTGCGCGCGCAGGATCTCCTGCTTCACGACGAGCAACTGGCTCGGGTGCATCGAGAACTCGGTGAGCCCCATCCCGAGCAACAGGCGCGTGAGCGCCGGGTCGCCCGCCATCTCCCCGCACACCGACACCGACACGCCCGCGCGCTTCGCTTCGCGCAGCGTGTACGCGATCAGATGCAGCACGGCCGGATGCAGCGGGTCGTACAAGTGCGCGACCGCGTTGTCCGCGCGATCGATCGCGAGCGTGTACTGAATCAGGTCGTTCGTGCCGATCGACAGGAAGTCGAAGCGCTTCAGGAACAGCGGCAGCGCGATCGCCGCGGCCGGGATCTCGATCATCGCGCCGAGGCGCACGTTCGGATCGTATGCGAGCCCCGCGTCGTCGAGCTGGCGCTTCGCCTCGCGGATCAGGTCGAGCGTCTGGTCGATCTCCTGCGCATGCGCGAGCATCGGGATCAGGATCTTCACCTGGCCGAACGCGGACGCGCGCAGGATCGCACGCAACTGCGTGAGGAACATCTGCGGCTCGGACAGGCTCCAGCGGATCGCGCGCAGCCCGAGCGCCGGGTTCGGCGCCGTTTCGTAGCCTTCGTCGAGCGCCTCGAGCGGTTTATCGGCGCCGACGTCGATCGTGCGGATCGTCACCGGCATGCCCTTCATCCACTCGACGGCCCGCTTGTACGCGGCGAACTGCTCCTCCTCTTCCGGCATCTCCTTCTGATGCATGAACAGGAACTCGGAGCGGAACAGGCCGACGCCGACCGCGCCGGCCTCGACGGCCGCCTTCGCGTCGTCGGGCAGCTCGATGTTCGCGTACAGCTCGATCTTCGTGCCGCACAACGTTTGCGTCGGCGAGAACTTCAGGCGCTGCAGCTTGCGTTGCTCCAGCAGCTTCTCGGACTGGCGGTACGAATATTCCTCGAGGACGATCGGCGCCGGATCGACGATCACGATGCCCTGGTCGCCGTCGACGATGATCAGGTCGTCCTGGCGGATCAGCGAGCTCGCATGCTGGACGCCGACCGCGGCCGGAATGCCGAGACTGCGCGCGACGATCGCCGTGTGCGACGTGCGCCCGCCGAGATCGGTGACGAACGCCTGGAACGACTGCGTCTTGAACTGCATCATGTCGGCCGGCGCGATGTCGTGCGCGACGACGATCATGTCGTTCGTGCCGTTCCTGGCCGCGCCGTCGAGCGCCTGCGACGCGGACGGCGCACCGGCGAGCGCCTTCAGCACGCGCTCGACCACTTGTTCGATGTCGGCCTTGCGCTCGCGCAGGTACTCGTCCTCGATGTCGTCGAAATGGCGCGTCAGCAGTTCGAGTTGCTCGGTCAGCGCCCATTCGACGTTGTAGCGGCGCGTGCGGATCAGGTCGATGGTTTCCTGCACGAGCATCTCGTCGCTCAGGATCATCGTGTGGACGTCGATGAATGCGCCGACTTCGCTCGGGGTGTCGTCGGTCAGGTCGGCGCGCAGCGCTTCGAGCTCGCGACGCACGACGTCGAGCGCCGTGCGGAATCGCTCCACTTCGGCGTCGATCTGGTTGGCCTCGATCAGGTAATGGGCGACGTCGAGCGCCGCCGGCGCGATCAGATACGCTCGCCCGATCGCGATACCTCGTGAGACGGGAATGCCATGCAGCGTGAAGGACACGCGCACCTCCTCTGTACAAGTAAAGCCGCGGCACACTGCTGCGATGCGCTTATGACCCCGGTTAGCGATTATAAATTCCGCGACTCCCTGCTGACTGCATGCAGCGCAGCATTGCGCATTCCGCATCAATGCTTCCGACGAAAAAAATGCCGCGAAATCCGCGGCATTCTGACTGGAAACGGCAATGATTCCGCGTGGCGATCACTGGCCTTCGCCGAACTTGTCGGCGATCAGCTTCAGCAGCGCGTCCATCGCTTCCCGCTCGTCGGGCCCTTCGGTTTCGATCGTCACGGTGCTGCCGATGCCGGCCGCCAGCATCATCACGCCCATGATGCTCTTCGCATTGATCTTGCGCCCGTTGCGTGTCATCCAGACTTCGGACTGGAAGTTGCCGGCCAGTTGCGTAAGCTTGGCCGATGCGCGCGCATGGAGCCCCAATTTATTGACGATGGTGGTTTCTTGTTGAAGCATGATTCTCGGTCGGGTCGGTCTGGACCGCCGGCGGCACGCGTCGGCGGGTCGGTCTAAAACGGAAAACGGCGGCTCAGTGCGATTCGGTGCGCGGTTGCGGCTCCGGCGGAATCGGCGCGCACTGGCCGCAGCCGGTTTCCGTCGGCGGCGGCGGCGTGCCGGACGACACCTCGTGGACGCCCTTCGCGCCGCCGGACAGCGCCTTGTCGACCAGCTTGTCGAGCGGCACGGTGCGGTAGCAGACGGCTCGCACGAGCATCGGCAGGTTCACGCCGGCCAGCACGCGCACGTTGTCGAGCTTCGCGAGCTGGCCCGCGATGTTCGCGGGCGTCGCGCCGTACATGTCGGTCAGTACGACCACGCCGTTTTCTTCCCGCAGCCGCGCGAGTTCCGCGTGCGCAAACGCCATCACCTGGGTCGGATCACTGTCCGCCATCACGTCGATACAGCCGATGCGGGCAGGTACGCCGCCGTAGATGTGCGCGATACAGTCCCGCAGCGCGGTGGCGAGCGGGGCGTGCGCGATGATCAGGATCCCGGCCATGTCAGATCGCTCCCGGCCGCCCCTGGCGGGCCGATACCCCGCGGCGGGGCAATGAGCGTAGCGAGTGTGGGGAACGTTTCATGTTCAGCCTTGCAACAGTGTCGGCCCGACCGCCGGGCCTTCGGTGCGCCGATCACGGCACCGGGCGAGCGGGCATTGTAGCAGGCCGGTCAAGCTGCTCCGGCGACGGGGGACCTGCGCGGCCGCCGCCGGGGTTGCGCGGGAAACGGGTCGGGCCTACGCGGCCGCACGCTCCAGCGCGTCGATGAACATCGCGGCGACGTCGAAACCCGTCTGCTCCATGATCTCGCGGAAGCACGTCGGGCTCGTGACGTTCACCTCGGTCAGCCAGTCGCCGATCGCGTCGAGCCCGACCAGCAGCAGCCCGCGCGATGCGAGCACGGGCCCGAGCGTGTCGGCGATCTCGCGGTCGCGGGCCGTCAGCGGCTGCGCGACGCCGAGCCCGCCCGCGGCGAGATTGCCGCGCACCTCGCTGCCCTGCGGAATCCGCGCGAGCGAATACGGCACCGGCTCGCCGCCGATCAGCAGGATGCGCTTGTCGCCGGCCTTGATCTCGGGAATGAACTTCTGCGCCATCACCGAGCGCGTGCCATCGTGGCTCAGCATCTCGACGATCGAACCGAGGTTCATGCCGTCCGGCTTCACGCGGAACACGCCCATCCCGCCCATCCCGTCGAGCGGTTTCAGGATCACGTCGCCGTGCTCGGCGTGGAACGCGCGCAGCCGTTTCGCGTCGCGCGTGACGAGCGTCGGCGCGACGAACTGCGGAAACTCGCCGATCGCGAGCTTCTCCGAATGGTCGCGGATCGACTGCGCCTTGTTGAACACGCGTGCACCCGCGCGCTCGGCCAGCTCGAGCAGCCACGTCGACGTCACGTACTCCATGTCGAACGGCGGATCCTTGCGCATCAGCACCGCGCCGAACGATTCGAGACGGCGCGCGTCGACCGGGCCCGCGTCGAACCAGGTGTCGCGATGCAGGTCGTCCAGCTCGCCGACGAACGTGATGCGCCGCACGTCGGCCTCGACGGCCGAGCCCGTCCACGCGAGGTGGCGCGGCTCGCACGCGTACACCGCATGCCCGCGCCGGGCGGCCTCCGCCATCATCGCGTAGGTCGAATCCTTGTAGATCTTGAAATGCTCGAGCGGGTCGGCGATAAAAAGAATGTCCATGCGGGTCCTGTACGTAGCGAAGCCGTCACACCTGGATGGCTTCGGGATCGGTCTTTTCCAGTTCGATCGACGACGCGATCAGCGACAGCCGCGCGACGACGCCGTACATGTAGAAACGGTTCGGCGGCGCGGCGCCCGGCTTGGCGCCTGCATCCGGCAGCGCGGTGTGCTCGAAGCCGAGCGGCACGTAGTGCATGCCCGGCGCGTTCAGGTTCTGGTCGCGCTCGCGGCCGCCGTGCGTGCGGTAGAAGCCGCCGACCACGTAGCGGTCGATCATGTAGACGACCGGCTCGGCCACTTCGTCGCCGACGCGCTCGAACGTGTAGACGCCTTCCTGCACGATCACGTCGCGCACCGCGAGGCCGGCCTTCGATTCGGCCATCTGCGCGCGCTCGGCCTTCGTCATGCGGCCGATCTCGGCCGCGTCGTGCACGGTCATCACGCCACGGCCGGCGGTGCCCGCGTCGGCCTTCACGACGACGTACGGCTTCTCGCTGATCCCGTATTCGCGATACTTGCGCGCGATCTTCTTCAGCACGCCGTCGATCGCGTCGGCGAGCGCCTGCTCGCCTTCATGCGCCTGCCAGTCGACGCCTTCCACGTGCGCGAAATACGGATTCACCATCCACGGATCGACGCCGACCATCTTCGCGAACTTCTTCGCGACGTCGTCGTAGCACGAGAAGTGCGTCGACTTGCGGCGCACGGCCCAGCCCGCGTGCAGCGGCGGCAGCAGGTACTGCTCGTGCAGGTTTTCCAGCACGGCCGGAATGCCGGCCGACAGGTCGTTGTTCAGCAGGATCGAGCACGGATCGAAATTCTTCAGGCCGAGGCGGCGCTGCGAACGCTCGAGCGGTTCGAGCACGATCTTCTGGCCGTCGGCCAGCGTGATCGGCGTCATGTCGGTGATGCTCGGGTCGAGCGAGCCGAAGCGCACGTTCAGGCCGGCCTGGCGCATGATCGTCGCGAGGCGCGCGACGTTTTCCAGGTAGAACGCGTTGCGGGTCGGCAGCTCGGGAATCACGAGCAGATTCTTCGCGTCCGGGCAGATTTTCTCGATCGCGGCCATCGCGGCCTGCACGGCGAGCGGCAGCACTTCGGACGGCAAATTGTTGAATGCGCCGGGAAACAGGTTCGCGTCGACGGGCGCCAGCTTGAAGCCGGCATTGCGCAGGTCCACCGAACAATAGAACGGCGGGGTGTGTTCCTGCCATTCGAGCCTGAACCAGCGTTCGATCGCAGGCGTCGCGTCGAGGATCTTCTGCTCGAGTTCGAGCAGCGGACCGTTCAACGCGGTAACGAGGTGGGGAACCATGAATCACTCGCGAGCGGGAGAATGAAGATTGTAGAGCAATTGCCTTGCCCATTTGGGGATTGTTCCCGGCTTCGCAAGGATATCGAGGAACTTTTCGGCTATTGACCCGATAGAGTGAAGGGTTATCCGCTACGGCAGCGGGTGACAGGAGAAAAAAAGCCCGCCGGGTGGGCGGGCCGAAGTCGCTGCGCTCATTCGGAGCGGGCGCCGTCGTCGCGGCGGCCCGCCGTTGATTCGTATGACTTATTCCACGTGCTCGCCGTGCAGGATCACGTCGAGACCTTCGCGCTCTTCCTCTTCGGTCACGCGCAGGCCGATCGTCAGGTCGATCAGCTTCAGCAGCACGAAGCTCAGCACGCCGCTGTAGACCAGCGTGATCAGCACGCCCTTGGCCTGCAGCAGCAGGCTGCCGTCGAAGCCGCCGATGTCCTTGACCGCGAATACGCCCGTCAGCAACGCGCCGAGAATCCCGCCGATGCCGTGCACGCCGAACGCGTCGAGCGAATCGTCGTAGCCGAGCTTGGACTTGAGCCAGGTCGCCGACCAGAAGCAGACGACGCCCGCCGCGATACCGATCACCAGGGCGCCCGCCACGCCGACGAAACCGGCGGCCGGCGTGATCGCCACGAGACCCGCGACCGCGCCCGACACGATGCCGAGCACCGACGGCTTGCCCTTCGCGATCCACTCGGCAAACATCCAGCCGAGCGCCGCGCAGGCGGTCGCCACTTGCGTGGTCAGCATCGCGAAGCCGGCACGGCCATCGGCCGCGACTGCGGAGCCCGCGTTGAAGCCGAACCAGCCCACCCACAGCATCGAGCCGCCGATCATCGTCAGCACCAGGTTGTGCGGCGCCATCGATTCACGGCCGTAGCCGACGCGCTTGCCGAGCACGAGGCACGACACGAGGCCCGCGATACCGGCGTTGATGTGCACCACCGTGCCGCCCGCGAAGTCGAGCACGCCGTCGGCCGACAGCCAGCCGGTCGGCTCCCACACCATGTGCGCGATCGGCACGTAGACGATCAGCGACCAGAGCGTCATGAACACGAGCATCGCCGAGAACTTCATCCGGTCGGCGAACGCGCCGCAGATCAGCGCCGGCGTGATGATCGCGAACGTCATCTGGTAGACGAAGTAGACCGATTCCGGAATCGTCGTCGCGAGATGGCTGACCGTCAGCGTCGTCGCCTTGTCGCCCTTGATGTAGTTCATGCCGTGCAGGAACGCGCGCGACAGGCCGCCGATGAAGCCGTTGCCCGGCGTGAACGCGAGGCTGTAGCCGACCACCGTCCACAGCACCGTGATCACCGCGGTGATCGCGAAGCTCTGCATCACGGTCGCGAGCACGTTCTTCTTGCGGACCATGCCCGCGTAGAACAGCGCGAGGCCCGGGATCGTCATGAACAGCACGAGCGCGGTCGACGTCAGCATCCACGCGGTGTCGCCCGCGCTGATCTTCGACGAATCGACCGAGAACGGGGCGGTGGGCGCGGCCGGGGCGGCCGGCGCGGACGCGGCGGCGGCAGCCGATGCGTCGGTCGCGCCCGAAGCCGGTGCGGCCGCAGCGGCGGTGGCGGACGCGTCGGCGCTCGGCGCCGAGGCGGCCGGTGCGGCGGCCGCCGATGCGTCGGAAGCGGTGGCGGCAGGCGCGGAACCGGCCGCGGCGGACGCCGCGTCGTCCGCGAGCGCGGAGCCGACGCCGGCCGCGATCAGCGAGCCGGCCATCAGCAGGGACATCAGAAGTTTGCGCATCTTGGGTTTCCTCTTGTCGCTTGTCTTGTGTGTTCTGTTACAGCGCGTCCGCGCCCGTCTCCCCGGTGCGAATCCGGATCACCTGTTCGATCGGCGTGACGAAGATCTTGCCGTCGCCGATCTTGCCCGTGCGCGCGGCCCGCTCGATCGCTTCCACCGCCTGGTCGACGAGATCGTCGGACACGGCCGCCTCGATCTTCATCTTCGGCAGGAAATCGACCACGTATTCGGCGCCGCGATACAGCTCGGTGTGCCCCTTCTGGCGCCCGAACCCTTTCACCTCCGTCACCGTGATGCCCGAGACGCCAAGCGCCGACAGCGCCTCGCGCGTCTCATCGAGCTTGAACGGCTTGATGATTGCGGTAATGAGTTTCATGAAGTCCTCTCGCTGGGTTGTCCCGTCGAATGAGTTGGAATGTTGTAACGGACTCTTCTCAGCAACTCGCATGCCATGTTCGTCCGAACACCGTCTCGAAGGGCTTCGAAGCGGGGTCGCATCCCGTGGTGTAAGGCGCGGAAGCCCGGCCGAATGGCCAACATGGCCCGGTTTGCTGGCGCGGCGAAAGGATCGTTGCTAGAGTGCACGCACGTCCCGGATCGCCGGGCCATTCACCCATGCGGGCGCCATGCCCGGAATTCGCGCCCCGCGCGCACCATTTCCGGTCATGCGTGCATCATGGGCACGTACGCAACTGAAGATGCACATTTTTTGTGCAAGGAAGGGAAATCACATGAAGCAACCCAGCGACGTTTTCAACGATCTGCAGTCGCGCGTCAGCGATTTGCTGAAAAACTCGCCGGCCAAGGACGTCGAGCGCAACGTGAAGGCCATGCTGTCGCAAGGCTTCTCGAAGCTCGATCTCGTCACGCGCGAGGAATTCGACACCCAGGCACAGGTGCTCGCCCGCACCCGCGTGCGCCTCGAGGAACTCGAAAAGCGCGTCGCGGAACTCGAGCAGAAGCTCGCCGCCCCGCAGGCCTGACGCCCCACCCGGCCAAACGGTCCGGGCGCGGGCCGCCTCGTGCGGCCCGCGCCCCCCACCCCCGAAGCCGGTCCCGCTCTTCGTCGTCCGTCGTTCTTCGCAGCACCCTCCGCTCTTCGCAGTCCATCGCTCTTCGCAGTACGTCGTTCCGCAACACCTCGTTCTTTCCCCCGCGCCACGCCGGCAAGCGCGCACCCGATTCCTCCGATTCCCGCGGCATGCGGCCCCGAACGGCCGTCGTCCGCCCGTTCACAGGAGCCTCGCCATGTCGCTCGCCGTGGTGCGCAGTCGCGCGCCCGCCTCCGGCCGCGCGCCGGACGTCACCGTCGAAGTCCATCTCGCCAACGGATTGCCGTCGTTCTCGATCGTCGGGCTGCCCGATCTCGAAGTCCGCGAAAGCCGCGAGCGCGTGCGCGCCGCGCTGCAGAACTGCGGATTCGAATTCCCGGTACGCCGCATCACCGTCAATCTCGCGCCGGCCGACCTGCCGAAGGAATCGGGCCGCTTCGACCTGCCGATCGCGCTCGGCATCCTCGCCGCGAACGGCCAGATCCCGGCCGACGCGCTGGCCGGCCGCGAATTCGCGGGGGAGCTGTCGCTGACGGGCGCACTACGGCCGATGCGCGGCGCGTTCGCGATGGCGTGCGGCGCCGCGCGGGACTGGCGTGCGGCGGAATCCGGCGCGGGCCTCGCCGGCGGCCCGGGCCCGGATTCCGTCGCCGCGAGCGATTCCGTCGCGACCTCGCGGCCGCCCGAGCTGTACCTGCCGCTCGACAGCGCCGCCGAGGCCGCGCTCGTGCCGGGCGTGACCGTATTCGGTGCGCGCGACCTGCCCGCGCTGTGCGCGCACCTCGCGGATGCGCCGGACGGGCGGCTCGCGCCGGTCGCGGCGCCCTGTCTCGACGGCCTGCCGGCGCCCGCCGCGCCCGACCTCGCGGACGTCGTCGGCCAGCGCGGCGCCCGGCGCGCGCTGGAAGTCGCGGCCGCGGGCGGCCATCACATGCTGATGGTCGGGCCGCCCGGCGCCGGCAAGTCGATGCTGGCCGCGCGGCTGGCCGGGCTCCTGCCGCCGCTGACCGACGACGAGGCGCTGACCTCGGCCGCACTGCTGTCCGCGAGCCGGCTCGGCTTCTCGCCCGCGCAGTGGCGCCGCCGGCCGTTCCGCGCGCCGCATCACTCGTCGAGCGCCGCCGCGCTGGTGGGCGGCCGCAATCCGCCGCAGCCGGGCGAAATCACGCTCGCGCACCTCGGCGTGCTGTTTCTCGACGAACTCCCGGAATTCGACCGGCACGTGCTGGAAATGCTGCGCGAGCCGCTGGAAGCCGGCCGCATCACGATCTCGCGCGCGGCCCAGCAGGCCGACTTCCCCGCCGCGTGCCAGTTGATCGCCGCGATGAACCCGTGCCCGTGCGGCTGGCACGGCGATCCGTCCGGGCGCTGCCGCTGCTCGCCGGACGTGGCCGCCCGCTATCTGCGCAAGCTGTCGGGGCCGCTGCTCGACCGCATCGACATCCAGATCGACCTGCCCGCGCTGTCGCCGGCGGAACTCGCGACCCGCGCGACGGCACCCGGCGAGCCGAGCGCGGCGGTGGCCGCCCGGGTCGCACAGGCGCGGGCGCTGCAGCTCGATCGGCAAGGCAAGACGAATCACATGCTGAGCGGCCGCGAAACCGACGACCTGTGCCGGCCGACCGACGAAGGCGAGCGGCTGCTGCGCGAGGCCGGCGAGCGCTTCGGCTGGTCGGCGCGCGCGTATTTCCGCGTGCTGAAAGTCGCGCGGACGATCGCCGACCTGGCCGGCGACCCGCTGCCGACGGCCGCGCAGATCGCCGAGGCGATCCGCTACCGGCGCGCGCTGACGGCGCTGTGAGCGCGATGGGAGGACAAAATCAGGCTGTCAAGACTTGACTTATGCACAATTTCGCGAATCCGGCCCCGGTTCGCGACTCGCCGCGGCCTTTGCCGGACGGAATTCGTATCCCGTTGTTTTGATTGATTTTTCTCAAACGGCGTACGGACGGCCAAACGGGCCGGAAGGCCGTCCGGCGCGGCTCTGCGGGAAATGCGCGCGACTTTTCAACAAAGTTATCCACATGCGCTGTGGATAGCCGAAAAACCCTCGCAAAATCCGGCGATTAGCGTCGAAAGCTGCGAACGAACTTTCAGTTGTCACAGTGTGTCCGGGCGCCGCGCCGGCCGTCGTCAATCGAGTTTGAACGAGCCGAAAAACTGGTCGAGTTGCTCCTGCGCGAGCGGCCCGTCGGCGATCACGACGGCCTGGTACGCATGCCGGCCGCGCGCGGCGAGCCGCGCGACGATCGTCTTGCGCGCGCGATCGCCGCCGGCGGCGGCGCCCGTGACGCGCAGCTCGAGCCCGTTCACCGCGCCGCCGGCCGCGAGCGGCACGGGCACCGACGCCGTCTGCGGCACGCCCTCGAGGTTGCGCGACAACCCGGCGCGCAGGAAGTCGAGCGCCGCGCGGCGCGTGTCGTCGCGGTCGTCGGGCAGCGTCAGCGTGCCGACCGCGAACACCGCGCCGTCGACGTGCGCGGCCTGCATCCGCATCGGCATCGACGCGCCGCCGAGCGCCACCGGCTGCTGCTCGACGGTCGGCTTCGCCGGCAGGTCGATCGTATAGCCGGCGTCGTTGTGCAGCGTGCGCCAGTCGTACGACGGCGAGCACGCGGCCAGCGCGGCGCTCAGGCAGGCGAGCGCGGCGAAGTGTCGCAGCGGGCGAAAAAGGGGGCGCAACGAATCGATGACTTCCTTCGGCATGGCGTGGATCGCGGCAGGCAAAACGGCCATTATCCGCCGAACCTGACAACCGGGATGCGGGGCCGCCGCCGGTGCGCGCGCCGCATTCGCGCTAAAATGAGCGCCGAATTTCGACGTCCCTTGCATCGATCCGCGTCATCGACTCCGAGAGCACCAGATGAACACCACGCCCCCCGCCCGCCGCAGTACCGGCCCCGTCCGCTATATCGTCGCGGCCGCCGTCGTCGCGGCGATCGCCGTCGCCGGCTTCTTCGCGTTCAACGGCAAGTCCAGCGTGCCGGATGCAACCTTCACGCTGTTGTCGGGCCAGAAAGTCTCGACCGCCGGCGACCTGAAGGGCAAGGTCTATCTCGTGAATTTCTGGGCGACGAGCTGCGCGACCTGCATGCAGGAAATGCCGCAGATGGTCGATACCTACAATCGCTTCAAGGGTCAGGGGCTGGAATTCGTCGCGGTCGCGATGAACTACGATCCGCCGATGTACGTCGCGAACTACGCGCAGACGCGCCAGTTGCCGTTCAAGGTCGCGCTCGACGACGGCAGCGTCGCGAAGCAGTTCGGCAACGTGCAGCTCACGCCGACGACCTTCGTCGTCGACAAGGACGGCAAGATCCTGAAGCGCTACGTCGGCGCGCCGCAATTCGCGGAGCTCGACGCACTGCTCAAGAAGGCGCTCGACGGCAACGCGGCCTGAGCGCCGCCCGATCCGGCTCGCAGGCGCGCGCACCGCGCCCTTCCGGCAAGACAACGGACCGCATGACCGGGCAACCCGGTTCCGCGGTCCGTTTGCTTTTCAGCGCTCGGTGTCGCCTTTCGCCGACAGCCCGTAGCGCTTCATCTTCTCGTACAGCGTCGCCTTGCCGACGTGCAGCCGGTCGGCCGTTGCCGCGACCGCGCCGCCCGTCTGGTTCAGCGCCTCGGCGATCACCGCGCGCTCGAACTGCTCGATGCGCTCCTTCAGCGTCTGGTCGTTGTCGGCGTCGTCGCCCGCGCCCGTTTCCTGCGGCATGTCGGCCACGCCGAGCACGAAGCGGTCGGCCGCATTGCGCAGCTCGCGCACGTTGCCCGGCCAGTCGCGCTGCATCAGGCTCGCGCGCTGCCGGTCGGTCAGCACCGGTGCGGGCCGCCCGTAGCGCACGGCCGCGTCGAGCATGAAATGCTCGAACAGCGGCACGATGTCCTCGCGGCGCTCGGCGAGCGGCGGCAGCGCGATCGTCACGACGTTGAGCCGGTACAGCAGGTCGCGCCGGAACGTGCCGGCCGCGACGAGTTCGCTCATGTCGCCCTTCGCGGCCGCGACCACGCGGCAGTTCACGCGAATCGGTTGGTTCGAGCCGAGCCGCTCCAGCACACCGTCCTGCAGCACGCGCAGCAGCTTGACCTGCAACGCGAGCGGCATGCTTTCGATTTCGTCGAGAAACAGCGTGCCGCCGGACGCGTATTCGAGCTTGCCGACGCGCCGCTTCGCCGCGCCGGTGAACGCGCCGGGCTCGTAGCCGAACATCTCCGATTCGAACATCGGCTCGGGCAGCGCGCCGCAATTGACCGCGATGAACGGCTTGTCGCGGCGCGGCGACAGCTCGTGCAGGCTGCGCGCGATCAGTTCCTTGCCGGCGCCCGTGTCGCCGTTGATCAGCACCGACGCGTCGGTCGGCGCGACGTTCGCGATCAGCTTGCGCACCTGCTCGATCGCCGGGCTGCGGCCGATGATGCGCGGCGCGACCACGTGCTGCCCGGCCAGTTCGCGCCGCAGCGCGTGGTTCTCGAGCACGAGCTCGCGGCGCTCGAGCGCGCGGCGCACCGTCTCGATCAGGCGCTCGGCCGCGAACGGTTTTTCGATGAAGTCGTACGCGCCGTCGCGCATCGCCTGCACGGCCATCGAGATGTCGCCGTGCCCGGTGACGAGGATCACCGGCACGTCGGGCACGCGCTCGCGGCACTGCGCGAGCACGTCGAGCCCGCTCGCGCCGGGCAGCCGGATGTCGCTGACGACCGCGCCGGCGGTATCCGCGACGATCGCCTTCTCGGCCGCTTCGGCCGACTCGAAGCCGGCGACGTCGAAGCCCGCCAGTTGAAGGCTCTGCACGCTCGCCCGGCGCACGAGCGCATCGTCTTCGATATAGATCACTTGCAGCCGGTTGGCCATCTTGGTCACTTGCTCCTGACAGGCCGCGCGACGCTCGCACGCGGCTCTCGATTGATGCCGGTCGGTCGCCGACCGGGCCTGTTCACGCTAATGCGAACCCGCCGGCTCGGACACGGAGTCCGGATGATGCGTGCGGGCGCGCCGCAGCGTCAAGACGAACAGCGCGCCGCCCGACGGGGCGTTGCGCGCGGTCAGCGCGCCGCCCGCGTCGCTCGCGATCGACGACGAGATCGCGAGGCCGAGCCCGAGCCCGCGCCCCATTTCCTTGGTCGTGAAGAACGGCTCGAACAGGCGCGGCAGCAGATCGGGCGCGATCCCGGAGCCGTTGTCGCGCACCTCGACCGCGAGCGTCGCGGCCGACACCGCGATCGTCACCTCGATCGCCGGCGCCGCGACGCCGGCCACCGCGTCGAGCGCGTTGCCGAGCAGGTTGATCAGCACCTGTTCGAGGCGCAGATCCTCGCAGCGCGCGACGAGTTCCGGATAGTCACGCGCCAGGTCGAGCGGCGCGTCGCGCGCGGGCGACACGGTCGCGTCCTGCAGCGTCAGCGTGAGCGCGACGCCGCGCAGGCGCTCGTCGAGCAGCGACAGCACGCTGCGCAATGCGCGCACGACGAGGGCCTGCTCGTTGCGCGGCTTCGCGCGGCCGACGAACAGCTTCAGCTGGTTGGTGATCTTGCCCATCCGCTCGGTCAGCGCGGCGATCGCCTCGAGATTCTCGCGCGCGGCGGCCTGCTCGCCGCGATCGAGCAGCACGCGCGTGTTGTCCGAGAAGCTGCGCAGCGCCGCGAGCGGCTGGTTCAGTTCGTGCGTGATGCCGGCCGCCATCTGGCCGAGCGCGGCGAGCTTGCTCGCCTGGATCAGTTCGTCGTGCGCGGCGCGCAGCTCCTGCTCCGCGCGGATCCGGTCGCCGACTTCCTTCTGCAACTGCTCGTTCGCTTCCGACAAATCGGCCGTACGCTCCTCGACGCGCCGGTTCAGTTCCGCGTACGCCTGCTGCAGCAGCGCGCGGCCGCGGATCATCTCGCGCACGCGGGCGCGGCGCATCCGCCAGTAGAACGCCAGCAGCGCGACCGACACGAAGCCGAAGCCGGTGACGATCGTCGCGTTGCGCGCATCGGCATCGATCGGCGCGATCGGCGCGAGCGTGACGAGCAGCCAGTCGGGCTCGCCGATCCGCCGCTTGCTGGCGAGAAAGCGCGGCGCGCGCCGGCCGGCGCCGAGGCGCACGATCTCCGCGTCGGCGCCGAGCGTCTGCTCGACGCGCAACGGCAGCGGCGTGACCGGTTGCTGCGCGTACTGGCGCGTTTCGTAGATCGACGCGGCGACCGGCCCCGTGAGCGGGCGCAGCGTGTGGTACTTCCACGCGGGCACCGACGACAGGAACACGACGCCGTGATCGTCCACGACGACGAGCGGCTCGGACGCGTCGGCGCCCTGGAACCATTCGAGGTTGAGCTTCACGACGACGACGCCCGCGATCTTGCCGTCGTGCCACACGGGCTGCGAGATGTAGTAACCGGGGTCGCGCGAGATCGTGCCGATCCCGAAAAAACGGCCGACCTGGCCGTTCATCGCGTCGAGAAAATACGGGCGGAAACGGTATTCGATTCCGACGAAGCTGTCGGGCGCGCGCCAGTTGCTGGCGGCGACGCACAGCCCGTCCGCGCCGATCACGTAGGTGACGGTCGCGTGCGCGTGTTCGTTGAGGTCTTCGAGATAGCGGTTGACGCGCGCGGTGTAGTCGCCGCGCTTGGGCTCCGCGAGCAGATCCTGCACGTACGGATGGCTGCCGAGCAGGTAAGGCAGCGATTCGTAGCGATCGAGCGTGCTCTTGAGCGCGTTGGTGGTGCGATCGACGCGCACCGCGGCATTGCGCTGCAGCTCGGCGACGCCGCGCTGCCAGGTGACCGTCCACGTGAGCGCGCACGCCGCGACGAGCGCGGCGGCGAGCACGACGAGGATGAGCAGGCGGCGCGTCACGGTCGAGGCTTCCTGGCGATGCGGATCGCCTATTGTGTCATAGGCCTCCGCCTCGATGCCCCGGGCGCCGCGGGCCGTACGGCCGGCGGGCGGCGGCGCCGCCTGCTCGTTCATCGCGTCAGACGCCGGCCGTCTCGGTCGGCGCGACTTCGCTGCCGCCCTTCAGCGCCTGGCGCAGCTTGTTGCGGTCGAGCTCCTTCTCCCAGGCCGACACGACGACCGTCGCCACGCCGTTGCCGACGATGTTGGTCAGCGCACGGCATTCGCTCATGAAGCGGTCGATGCCGAGGATCAGCACCATGCCCGACAGCGGGATCGTCGGCACGACGGCCAGCGTCGCGGCGAGTGTGATGAAGCCCGCGCCGGTCACGCCGCTCGCGCCCTTCGACGTCAGCATCGCGACGGCCAGCAGCGTGAGCTGCTGCATCCAGGTCAGCTCGATGTTGGTCGCCTGCGCGATGAACAGCACGGCCATCGTCATGTAGATGTTGGTGCCGTCGAGGTTGAACGAATAGCCGGTCGGCACGACGAGGCCGACGACCGAACGCGAGCAGCCGGCCTTCTCGAGCTTTTCCATCAGCTGCGGCAGCGCGGCTTCCGACGAGCTCGTGCCGAGCACGATCAGCAGTTCTTCCTTGATGTACGACACGAAGCGGATGATCGAGAAGCCGGTGAAGCGCGCGATCGCGCCGAGCACGACGAGCACGAACACGACCGACGTCAGGTAGAACGTGCCGATCAGCTTGAGCAGCGGCACCAGCGAGCCGACGCCATACTTGCCGATCGTGAACGCCATCGCGCCGAACGCGCCGATCGGGGCCAGCTTCGTGACGATGTGCACGATGCCGAACAGCACGCGCGTCAGGCCGTCGATGAAGTCGGTGACCACGCGGCCGCGCTCGCCGAGGTGCGCGAGCACGCTGCCGAACAGCAGCGCGATCAGCAGGATCTGCAGGATTTCACCCTGCGCGAACGCGTCGACCATCGTGTTCGGGATGATGTGCATCAGGAAGTCGACCGTCGACTGCCCGTGCGCCTTCGCCGCGTACGACGCGACGGCCTTGCCGTCGAGCGTCGCCGGATCGATGTTGAAGCCGACGCCCGGACGCAGCAGGTGCGTGGCCGCGAGGCCGAGCAGCAGCGCGAAGGTCGACACGATCTCGAAGTACAGCAGCGCCTTGCCGCCGACGCGGCCGACCTTCTTCATGTCCTCCATGCCGGCGATGCCGGTGACGACCGTACAGAAGATGATCGGACCGATCACCATCTTGATCAGCTTGATGAACCCGTCGCCGAGCGGCTTCATGTCGGTGGCGAGCGCCGGGTAGTAGTGGCCGAGGATCACGCCGACGATGATGGCGAAGATCACCTGCACATAGAGCACTTTGTAGAAGGGTTTCTTCTTCACGATGGTTCCTGCTGAAGTAGATGATGAGCCGGTGGAAACGGCGTCACGCGCGCAGGCGAATGTCTCAGGGGAAAGTCACTCGCCCGCGCGGCTGCCGTGCCGCAACAAGCGATGCCTCAGAACATCCGGAGGGGGAGGAAGGCAGTGGTCATCGGTTGTCTCCTTGGTTTAATAGTCAGGCCGGGGGCCGGCCATGCGCTTTATATTGCAAGGTCGATGCCAGGTTTCCGGAACCCCTCAAGCCGTTGTTTTCATTGTATTTCTCATAATGCGGCAGGCAAGAAAATCCGGGATTCCGGATTTCCGGAAAATATCCGTCCGGCGATCCGGACGGATGTGTCGCTTCGTCAGACGAATCAGTGCCGCACGGCCTGGCTGGCCAGCACGCCGGTCTGCGCGTAGAACTCCTGCTGCGCGAACGCGTCGCGCTCGCGGCGTGCGCGCTCGCCGCGATCCGCGAGCGAACCGATGACGATCCCGACGAACGCGAGCGGCACCGACACGAGCGCAGGGTTGTCGAGGAACACCGGCGCATGCGCGTGGTGCAGCACGTCGACCCACACCGACTTCGACAGCACCGTGAGCGCGACCGCCGACACGAGGCCGAGACCGCCGCCGAGCACCGCGCCGCGGGTCGTCATCCCGCGCCAGAAGATCGACATCGCGAGCACCGGGAAATTGGCGCTCGCGGCCACCGCCGCGACGAGCCCGACCATGAACGCGACGTTCACGTGCTCGAACAGGATCGACAGCCCGATCGCGACGGCCGACAGCACGATCGTCGCCGCGCGCGAGATCCGCATCTCCAGCCGTTCGTCGGGCTTGCCGCGCGCCCACATCTGCGCATACAGGTCGTGCGAGATCGTCGTCGCGCCGGCGAGCGTCAGGCCCGCGACCACCGCGAGGATCGTCGCGAACGTGACGGCCGCGATGAACCCGTAGAACCAGTTGCCGCCCACTGCCTGCGCGAGCTTCACCGCGACCATGTTGGAGCCGCCGAGCAGGTCGTGCGTCAGGTTGAACGTGCCGTTCGCGCCGAGCCGGAAGAATTCCGGATGCTGCGCGAGCAGCACGATCGCCGAGAAGCCGATCACGAAGGTCAGCAGGTAGAAGTAGCCGATGAAGCCCGTCGCGTAGAGCACCGACTTGCGCGCCTCCTTCGCGTTCGGCACCGTGAAGAAGCGCATCAGGATGTGCGGGAAGCCGGCCGTGCCGAACATCAGCGCGATGCCGAGCGACAGCGCGTTGGCCGGGTCGCGGATCAGCTTGCCGGGCCCCATGATCGACAGCGCACCCGGATGCACGGCCACCGCGCGGCGGAACATCGCGTCGATGCTGAAGCCGAACTCGCCGAGCGCGAGCACCGCGAGCAGCGTCGCGCCGCACAGCAGCAGCACGGCCTTGATCACCTGCACCCAGGTGGTCGCGGTCATCCCGCCGAAGAACACGTAGACGACCATCAGCACGCCGACGATCAGCTCGGCCGTGCCGTACGACAGCCCGAACAGCAGCTGGATCAGCTTGCCCGCGCCGACCATCTGCACGACGAGGTACAGCACGACGATGGTCAGCGCGTTCGCCGACGTCAGCAGTCGGATCGGCCGCTGCGCGAAGCGGTACGCGACGACGTCGACGAACGTGAACTTGCCGAGGTTGCGCAGCGGTTCGGCGATCAGGAACATCACGAACGGCCAGCCGACCAGGAAGCCGATCGAATAGATCAGCCCGTCGAAGCCGAACATGAACACCATCCCCGACAGCCCGAGGAACGACGCGGCCGACATGTAGTCGCCGGCGATCGCGAGCCCGTTCTGCAGCCCGGTGATGCCGCCGCCGGCCGTGTAGAAGTCGCGCGTCGAGCGGGTGCGGCGCGCGGCCCAGCGCGTGAGCGCGAGCGTCGCGAACACGAACGCGAAGAACATCGCGATCGCGACCGGGTTCAGCTCGACCTTGTCGGGCATCGGGCCGGCGACACCGGTCGCATGGGCGGTGGAGGAGACGAGAACGGTCAGCGCGCCGAGCGCGCGCGCAATGCGTCGCATGCGGGCCTCCGTCACGAACGTTGCAGGATCGCGTCGACGCGGCGGTCGAACGCACGGTTCGCGCGCAGCACGTAGCACGCGGTCAGGCCGATCGCGATCAGGATGATCGCGACACCCGCGGCGATCCCGACCGTTGTCGTCGCACCGCGGTACAGCGGCGCGGCGAGCACGTGCGGCGCGAGCGCGACGAGCAGGATGAAGCCGTAGTAGGTGGCGATCATCAGCGCCGTCAGCGTGAAGCTGAAGCGGCGCCGTGCCCGCACGAGCTGCTGGTAGTCGCGGCGCGCCGTGACCGATTCGATGACGGAAAGCTCCATGGTGTCTCCATTTCCAGCTCGTCATGGCGAGCGGTGTTTTGTGGAATGGTCGGCGCGCGTCGACTGTTCCGCCCGCGCCGCGGCGGTAAATTGAATTACACGATGCGATCCGCCCGCAGCCGCGCGACGTCCTCCGCCGACATCCCGAGCCAGCCGCCGAGCACCGCATCGGTATCGGCGCCGAGCACCGGCGGTGCACCGCGCACCGGCAGCCGCGCGCCGTCGAAGCGGTACGGCGGCGCGAGCACGTCGACGCCGCCCGCGACCGGATGCGGCTGCCGCGTGACGAGCCCGGCACTCGTCGCACGTTCGGACGTCAGCGCTTCGTGCAGCCCGAGCACTTCGCCGCACGGGATGCCCGCATCGGCGAGCGCGGCGAGCAGCGTCGTGCGCGACCGGCGTGCCAGTTCGCGACGAATCTCGGGCAGCAGGTCGGCACGATTCTCCGAGCGGCCGAGGTTGGTCCTGTAGCGTTCGTCCGCCGCCAGGTCGGGCCGCTCGATCGCGTCGCAGAAGCGCGCGAACTGCGTGTTGTTGCCGACCGTGATCACGAGCGGGCCGTCGGCCGCGTCGAACACGCCGTACGGCACGATCGACGGGTGCGCGTTGCCGTAGCGCGGCGGGTCCTCGCCCATCAGCAGCGCGTCGAGCCCGTAGTACGCGGTGATCATCAGCCCGCAGTCGAACAGCGCCATCTCGATGCGCCGCCCGCGCCCGGTCGCATGGCGTTCGTACAACGCGGCCAGGATCGCCTGCGCCGAATACATGCCGGTGAACAGGTCGACCGCCGCGACGCCGAACTTCAGCGGCGGCTGGCCGGCCTCGCCGTTCAGCGCCATCAGCCCGGCCTCGCCCTGCACCACGAGGTCGTAGCCGGGCCGCGCGGCCTCGGCGCCCGACCGGTCGTAACCCGAAATCGCGCAGTGCACGAGGCGCGGGTTCAGCTCGGCCAGCGCGTCGTAGCCGAGGCCGAGCTTCTCCGCGCCGCCGAACTTGAAGTTGTGGATCAGCACGTCGGCCTGCGCGGCCAGCTCGCGCGCGATGCGCTGGCCGGCTTCCGTCTGCAGGTCGACGCAGATCGACCGCTTGCTGCGGTTCACGCTGTTGAAATACGTGGTTTCGGTGTCGCCGATCCGCAGCCCCCAGTCGCGCGTATCGTCGCCGCGCGCCGGATGCTCGACCTTGATCACTTCCGCACCGAAATCGGCCAGCACCATCGCGCACCACGGGCCGGCCAGCACGCGCGAGAAATCGAGCACCTTCACGCCGGCCAGCGGCAGCGCGCACCGTTCGTTCGTCATCGTTGTCTCCTCCATTCGCGCCGTGCGCCCTTACTGTTTCGACAGCGCGATGTAGCGCGCGAGATGATGATCCTCGTCACCGAGCTGGTGATCGATCATCACGAGCCGCTTCGCGTAGTGCGACAGCGGCAACTCCCACGTCATCCCGATCCCGCCGTGCAGCTGGATGCTTTCCTCGGCGACGAGCGTGCCGATCCGGCCGATGCTGTATTTCGCCGCCGCGAGCGCGCGCTCGCGCACCGCGCGCGGCGCGTCGAGCTGCGCGGCCGCGTTGATCACGGCCGAGCGCGCCTGCTCGACTTCGAGCAGCAGGTCGGCCATCCGGTGCTGCAGCGCCTGGAAGCTGCCGATCGGCAAACCGAACTGCTTGCGCGTGCGCAGGTAGTCGAGCGTGTGCTCCTTCGCGACGTCCATCGCGCCGAGCGCTTCCGCCGACAGCGCGAGCAGCCCGTAGCCGAGCACGCGTTCGAGCAGTTCGGCGCCCGCTTCGCCGTCGAGCGCGTCCGGCGCGCCGAGCGCGGCGTCGGCCGGCAGCGCGACACGCTCGAAGCGCACTTCGGCCGCACGGCCGCCGTCGATCTTCCGGTAGTCGCGCAGCGACACGCCCGGCGCATCGGCCGGCACGACGAACAGGCCGATGCCGGCCGCGTCGTCGTCGCGACCCGACACGCGCGCGCTGACGACGAAGAACGCCGCCTGCGCGGCCTGGTCGACGACACCTTTCGCGCCGGTCAGCACCCAGCCGCCGCCGGACCGTTCGGCGCGCGTGCGCACGGTCGTCAGTTCGTAGTGCGAGCCCGGCTCGTCGTGCGCGAACGCGGCGCTCGCGCTGCCGTCGATCAATGTGGCGAGCCGGTGGCGATGCGCATCGCCGCCGGCGAGCGCCAACGCGCGGCCCGCGAGCAGCGCGCCGAGGAACGGCTCGACGACGAGCCCGCGCCCGAGGCATTCGAACACCACGGCGATATCGAAGCCCGCGCCGCCGAAGCCGCCGTCGGCTTCGGCGAACAGCGCGCCGACCGTGCCGAGTTCGGCGAAGCGCTGCCACATCGCGCGATCGAACCCTTCGGCCGACTGCGCGATGCGGTCACGCACCGGGAACGCGTACTGTTCGGCGATGAAGCGGTTCAACGTGTCCGCCAGCATCCGGCGGTCTTCTGTGTGCTGGAAATCCATCGTCGCGTCCCTCGTTACAGCCCGAGCATCATCTTCGCGATGATGTTCTTCTGGATCTCGTTCGAGCCGCCGAAGATCGACAGCTTGCGGTTGTTGAAATACTGCTGCGCGGCGCTCGCGGCTTCTTCCGGGCCGACCGGTTCGCCGTCGTAATCGGCGTCGAGCGCGTCGTCGACGAACGGCTGCGCGTATGGCCCCACCGCGCGCCGCATCAGCGCGGTGATCTCCTGGCGGATCTGCGTGCCGCGAATCTTCAGCATCGAGCTTTCCGCGCCCGGCACGCCGCCGCCCGCGACCGCGGCCAGCACGCGCAGGTTGGTCGTGCGCATGTTTTCCAGCTCGATCTCGACGCGCGCGAGCCGCGCCGCGAAGAACGGATCGTCCGCGAGCGGTCGGCCGTTCTTCGTGACCTTCGCGGCCACCGCGCGCAGCCGGTCGAGGGCGGCGGTCGAGAAGCCGATCCCCGCGATGTTGGTGCGCTCGTACGTGAGCAGGTATTTCGCGTAGGTCCAGCCGCGATTCTCTTCGCCGACCAGGTTCTCCACGGGCACGCGCACGTCGGTGAAGAACACCTCGTTCACCTCATGCTCGCCGTCGAGCGTGATGATCGGACGCACGTCGACGCCCGGCGTATTCATGTCGATCAGCAGGAAGCTGATGCCTTCCTGCTTGCGCACGTCGGTCGCGGTGCGCACGAGGCAGAAGATCATGTTCGCGTAGTGGCCGAGCGTGGTCCACGTCTTCTGGCCGTTCACGACGTAGTGATCGCCGTGGCGCACCGCGCTCGTCTTCACCGACGCGAGATCGGAGCCGGCGCCCGGCTCCGAGTAGCCCTGACACCACCAGTCGGTGCCGTCGAGGATGCGCGGCAGCCAGTGGCGCTTCTGCGCGTCGTTGCCGTACTTGATCAGCACCGGGCCGAGCATGTTCACGCCGAACGGCACGATGCGCGGCGCACCGGCGAGCGCACATTCGTTGTCGAACAGGAATTTCTGCGCGACGCTCCAGCCGGGGCCGCCGTATTCGCGCGGCCAGTGGCTCGCGAGCCAGCCGCGCGCGTTGAGGATCGCGTGCCATTCGCGCATGTCGTCGCGCGTCAGGTGCAGGCCGCCCTTCACCTTGCGCGCGGTGCGCGCCGGCAGTTCGGCGGCGAGGAAGCGCTGCACTTCAGCGCGAAAGGCTTCCTCTTCGGGAGTGAAATCGAGGTCCATCTTCGGTCCGTGGCAAATGCGGTTGGCGTTCAGTCGATGTGGTCCAGGCTCGCGAAATCCGCGCCGCGCGCGACGAGATCGACGAGCAGCGGCGACGGCTTCCAGAACAGCGGATCGTCCTTCGCGAACGTGCGGATGTCGGCGAGCACGTTCGCGAGGCCGAGCGTGTCCGCGTAGTGCATCGGGCCGCCGCGATAGCGCGGGAAGCCGTAGCCGTGCAGGAACACCGCGTCGACGTCGAGCGGGCGCAGCGCGATCTTCTCGTGCACGACGTTCGCGCCTTCGTTGATCATCGCGGCGAGGTAGCGGCGCAGGATCTCGTCGTCGGTGAACGTGCGCGGCGTGATGCCCTTCTTCGCGCGTTCTTCCGCGACGATCGCGTCGACTTCCGGGTCGGGCGTGCCGACGCGCGCGCCGTCCGGATACAGGTAGTAGCCGCGGCCGGTCTTCTGCCCGAACCAGCCGCGCTCGCACAGCCGGTCGGAAATCTCCACGTAGCGCGCATTCGGATCGCGCGTCGCCGCGCGGCGCTTGCGGGTCGCCCAGCCGATGTCGCCGCCCGCGAGGTCGACGACCTGGAACGGCCCCATCGGGAAGCCGAATTCGCGCACCGCGCGATCGATCTGGTACGGCGACGCGCCGTCTTCCATCAGGTAGTCGGCCGCCGTCCGGTAGACGGCGAGGATCCGGTTGCCGATGAAGCCGTCGCATACGCCCGCGCGCACCGGCGTCTTCTTCAACTGCCGGGCCAGCGCGAACGCAGTCGCGACGACGTCCGGGCTCACGCGCGCCGGCACGACGATCTCGAGCAGCTTCATCACGTTGGCCGGCGAGAAGAAATGCAGGCCGATCACGTCGGCCGGCCGGTCGATGCTCGCGGCGAGCGCGTCGATGTCGAGATACGACGTGTTGGTCGCGAGCACCGCGCCCGGCTTGCACACGCGGGCGAGTTCGGCGAACACGCCCTGCTTCACGGCCATGTCCTCGAATACGGCTTCGATCACGACGTCGACCTGCGCGAGCGCGTCGTACGACGTGCTGCCCTTGAAGCGCGCGAGGCGGGCCGCGTGCGCGGCGGGCGTCATCCGCCCTTTCGCGACGAGGCCGTCGTACACCTTCTCGACGTGCGCCCGGCCGCGCGCGAGCGAGGCTTCGTCGCGCTCGATCATCGTCACCGGCAGCCCGGCGTCGAGCGCCGCGACCGCGATGCCCGCGCCCATCGTGCCGCCGCCGACCACGCCGATCCGCTCGACCGGCCGTGCGCTCGCGCGTCGCGCCTCGGGCGCCTTCGCCGCCTCGCGTTCCGCGAAGAACGCATGCACGAGGCCCGCGCGCTGCGGGCTGTCGAGACATTGCAGGAACAGGCTGCGTTCGAACTTCATTCCCGCGTCGAACGACTGCGTGAGCGCGGCCTCGACCGCGTCGACGATCTTCGCCGGCGAGAACAGGCCGCGCGACTTCTTCGGCAATTCGGCGCGGGCCGCGTCGATCGCCGCCTGCGCGGCCGTGCGGTCCGCCAGGCCCTGCGCATCGCGCGTGCGGCGCACCGGTGCGCCGAGCGACACGAGTTCCTGCGCATAGGCGAGCCCTTCGGCGAGCGTGTCGTCGCTGTGCGCGACGCGATCGACGAGGCCGAGCGCGAGCGCTTCCTCCGCGCTCGCATGGCGGCCCGTCAGCATCAGGTCGAGCGCGGCCTTCGCGCCGATCAGGCGCGGCGCGCGCTGCGTGCCGCCCGCGCCGGGCAGCAGGCCGAGCGTCACTTCGGGCAGCCCGAGTTTCGCGCCGGGCACCGCGAGCCGGTAATGCGCGGCCAGCGCGACTTCGAGGCCGCCGCCGAGCGTCGCGCCGTGCAGCGCGACCACGACCGGCTTCGTGCCGGACTCGATCCGCTCGCACACGTCGGGCAGCGACGGCGGCACCGGCGGCTTGCCGAATTCGCGGATGTCGGCGCCCGCGATGAAGTTGCGACCGGCGCCGACGATCAGCACCGCGCGGATCGCGTCGTCGGCCTGCGCGGCGTCGATCGCGTCGGCGAGGCCGCGCCGCACGTCGGCGGACAGCGCGTTCACGGGCGGATGGTCGATCGTGACGACGAGCACCTTGTCGCGCCGCTCGCGCGTGACGGTGCCGGTTGGGGGCGTGGCGGGGGAATTCATGGCGTCTCCTGTCGAAGCTGTCGATGCAGCAGGCATGACCCGATTCTCGATTGATCGAGATTCATTGACAATTCCCGCACGCCTTTACAAGCTGTCAAGTCTGACTTGACACTGGATGCTTTCCGACCGTTAAACGGGCCGGATCAGGAGAACACGGGCATGGACCTGAACGCGCTGACGCTGCTCGTCGAGATCCTCGACGCCGGCAATCTCAGCAAGGCCGCGCAGCGGCTCAAGATGAGCCGGGCGAACGTCAGCTACCGGCTCAACCAGCTCGAGCGCTCGATCGGCCAGCAGCTGGTGCGGCGCACGACGCGGCGCATGGAGCCGACCGAGATCGGGCTGAAGCTGTACGAACACGGCCGGCGCATCCGCAACGAACTGCTCGCCGCGCAGGAATCGGTGACGACGCTCGGGCAGGACCTGCAGGGCCGCGTGCGGCTGTCGGTGCCGAGCGGCTACGGGCAGATCGTGATGTCCGAATGGCTGCTCGCGTTCAAGCGGCGGCATCCGGGCATCGTGCTCGACGTGGTGTTCGAGAATCGCGTGGAAGACCTGATGCGCGACGAAGTCGACATCGCGATCCGCGTGATGTCCGAGCCGCCGCAGAACCTGGTCGCGCGCGACATGGGCGCGGTGCGCTACGTCGCGTGCGCGTCGCCCGCGTTCGCGGCCGCGCACGGGATGCCGGCGAGCCTCGGCGCGCTGGCCGCCGCGCCGGTCGTCACCGCGACGGTGATGGGCCGGCAGCTCCGCATCGCCGCGTATCTCGGCGACGAACGCCACGAGGTGCTGCTCGAACCGACGCTGATTTCGGAGAACTTCCTGTTCCTGCGCCAGGCGATCCTCGCGGGGATCGGCGTCGGCATCGTGCCCGACTACGTGATGCAGGACGACCTGCGGCACGGCGCCGTCGTCACGTCGCTCGACGCGTACCGGCTCAGCATCTTCGGCACCCACATGTACATGCTGTACATGCCGAATCGCCACCACACGCGCGCGACCTCGACGTTCATAGAGTTCATCCTCGAACAGGCCGGAAAGACCGGCCGGGGCGGGCCCGGCGGGATGCGTCAGGGTTTCCTGTCGGATGACAAGCCGCCGGGCGCGCGGCGACAATAGCGCGCCGGGGCGGGCAGCGCCGTTGCGCCCGCGCCGACGTCCACGCCGCCGTCTCCTTCGAATTCACTGCTGCCGAGGGTTCAATGTTCGACCGGATTCGTCCGTATTCGCGTCCCTGGACGCTGCTCGCCGCCGTCGCGCTCGTCGCGTTCAACGCCGGCTGCACGTCCCCGTCCGCGCCATCGGGCGCCGTCGTCCCGGTCACCGCCGCATCGGGCGCGGCCGTCCCGCTGCCGGGCGTTCACGCGCCCGAACTGTCGTCCGGCTGGACGGACAAGTCGGGCTGGACCTCGCAGCATTTCATGATCGCGGCCGCGAACCCGCTCGCGACGCAAGCCGGCTACGACATGCTGAAGGCCGGCGGCACCGCGATCGACGCGGCCATCGCGACGCAGATGGTGCTGGCGCTCGTCGAGCCGCAATCGTCGGGCATCGGCGGCGGCGCGTTCATGCTGTACTTCGACGGCCGTGCAACGCAGGCGTACGACGGCCGCGAAACCGCGCCGGCTGCCGCGACCGACCGGCTGTTCTACGGGCCGACCGGCCAGCCGATGAGCTTCTACGAAGGTGTGGTCGGCGGGCGCTCGGTCGGCACGCCGGGCGTGCTGCGCATGCTCGACGCCGCGCACCGCGCGCACGGCAAGCTGCCGTGGCGCCGGCTGTTCCAGCCGGCCATCCGGCTCGCCGAGCGCGGCTTCACGATCAGCCCGCGGCTCGCGATGCTGATCGCGAACGACAAGTACCTGAAGAACGACCCGGCGGCCCGCGCGTACTTCTACAACGCGGACGGCACCCCGAAGGCCGCCGGCACGGTGCTGAAGAACCCGGCGCTCGCGACCGTGCTGCGCCAGGTCGCCGACCGCGGCGCGAACGCGTTCTACAGCGGCGCGATCGCACGCGACATCGTCACGAAGGTGCGCAAGCACCCGACCAACCCGGGGCTGCTCTCGCTGCAGGATCTCGCGCGCTACAAGGCGAAGGTGCGCGCGCCGCTGTGCGCCGACTACCGGCGCTCGGTCGTGTGCGGGATGCCGCCGCCGTCGTCGGGCGGCCTCGCGATCGCGCAGATGCTCGGCATGCTCGAAGCGATGCCCGACTGGCAGCAGATCGGCGCGCAGAAGCCGGTGCGCAATGAGGTCGGCTACGAGCCGACGCCGTTCGCCGCGCACCTGTTCAGCGAAGCCGGGCGCCTCGCGTATGCGGACCGTGCACGCTACGTGGCCGATCCCGATTTCGTGCCGCTGCCGGGCGGCACCTGGGCGAGCCTCACCGACAAGACCTATCTCGCACAGCGCGCGCGGCTGATCGGCGACACCAGCATGGGCGTCGCGCAGGCCGGCACGCCGCAGGGCGCGACGCTCGCGATGGCCGATGACCGCAGCCCCGAATGGCCGTCGACCTCCGACATCGCGATCGTCGACCGCTACGGCCAGGCGCTGTCGATGACGACCAGCATCGAGGACGCGTTCGGCTCGCGGCTGATGGTGCGCGGCTTCATGCTGAACAACCAGCTCACCGATTTCTCGTTCGTGTCGAACGACAACGGCCGGCCGGTCGCGAACCGCGTGCAGCCGGGCAAGCGGCCGCGCTCGGCGATGTCGCCGGAGCTCGTGTTCGACAAGAAGACGAAGCAGGTGACGATGATCGTCGGCTCGGCCGGCGGCCCGGCGATCATCAATCACGTCGCGAAGACGCTGGTCGGCGTGCTCGACTGGGGCATGACGATGCAGCAGGCGATCGCGCTGCCGAACTTCGGGTCGATGAACGGGCCGACGCAGCTCGAACGGGGCCGCGTGTCGGACGCGCTCGTGGACGGGTTGAAGGGACGCGGGCACGACGTGCAGATCGTCGAGATGAACTCGGGGCTGCAGGGGATCCAGCGGCTGAACGTGCAGGGGCAGACGGTGTGGTTCGGCGGCGCGGACCCGCGACGGGAAGGGATCGCGATGGGCGATTGAGCGCGAAAGGCGCGGGCGGCGCGTACGCGCCCGTTGCCCGTGCCGTCAGCGTGACGTCACCCCCGCCCCTTCCACGGCACCACCCGCCGCTCGACCCACCGCATCGCGAGATCGAACAGCCACGCGATCGCGCCGATGAGCAGGATGCCCATCACGACGATGTCGGTGCGCAGGAAGCTCGACGCGTTGAGCACCATCTGCCCGAGCCCGGCCGTCGCGGCGACCATCTCGGCCGCGACGAGCGTCGTCCAGCCGAACCCGATCGCGATCCGCAGCCCGGTGAGGATTTCCGGCAGCGCGGCCGGCAGCACGACATGGCGCACGATCTGCGCGAAGCTGCCGCCGAGCGAATACGCGGCGTTGATCTGCTCGACGGTTGCGGCACGCACGCCGGCGCGCGCGGCCATCGCGATCGGCGCGAAGCACGCGAGAAAGATCACGACCAGCTTGGCCGTCTCGTCGATGCCGAACCAGATCACGACGAGCGGCAGATACGCGAGCGGCGGCAGCGGCCGGTAGAACTCCAGCAGCGGATCGAGCACGCCGCGTGCGATGCGGCTCACGCCCATCAGGATGCCGGCCGGCACGCCGATCGCGGTCGCGAGCGCGAACGCGCCGAACACGCGGGCCGCGCTCCACAACAGATGGTCGGACAACGGCAGGCCGCCCTGGATGCGGCCGTGCCACGCATCGACGAATGCGGTCCACACCGCTTCCGGCGCGGGCAGGAACAGCGGCGGCAGCCACTGCAGATGCGTCGCGACCCACCACAGCACGGCCAGCGCCGCGACCGTCGCGGCGCTCAACCCGGCCGTCTTCCCCTGCCCCGGCAACCGGTAACGGCGCGACGACGGCGCACGGCGCGGCGCCGCCCGACGCGGCGTGCGATCGTCCCGTTCGAAATCGGCGGCCGCACGATCGGCCGTCCAAGAATCCTGTGTGCTCATGCTGTCCTGCCTGTGCAAAGTGCTGTTCCGGCCGCGCCCCACGGCCACCCCGTGCCGTGCGAGTTCACTCATCACGCGGGCTCCGCCGCCGCCTCGTCGCGATGCAGGTACGCGATCAACCGCTCGCGCCACGCGATGAAGTCCGGCGACGACTTCACCGCGCGCGCATCGCGCGATTCGACGTAGCGCCGCGCGAACGGCAGCTCGAAGGTTTCGGCAATGCGACCGGGGCCCGGCGTCATCACGACGAGACGCGTCGCGAGGAACAACGCCTCCTCGACGTCGTGCGTGATGAAGAACACCGTCTTGCCGGTGCGCGCCCACACGTCGAGCACGAGCGCCTGCATCGTGCCGCGCGTCATCGCATCGAGCGCGCCCATCGGTTCGTCCATCAGCAGCACGCGCGGGTCGCTCGCGAGCGCACGCGCGATGCCGACCCGCTGCTGCATCCCGCCCGACAGCTCGTACACGCGCGCACGCGCATGACGCTCGAGGCCGACGAGTGTGAGCATCTCGCGCGCCCGTGCATCGCGTTCGGCCTTCGACACGCGCGCGAAGCGCAGTCCGAGCGCGACGTTGTCGAGCACGTCGAGCCACGGCAGCAGCGCGTATTTCTGGAACACGACGCCGCGATCGGCGCCGGGGCCCGTGACCGGCACGCCGTCGACCCGCACATCGCCCGTCGTCGGTGCGACGAAGCCGGCCATGCAGTTCAGCAGCGTGGTCTTGCCGCACCCGGACGCGCCGAGCGCGACGACGAATTCACCGGCATCGATGCGCAGGTCGACCTGCGCGAGCGCCTGCGTCGTCGGCCTGCCGCGTTCGCCCGGATAGGCGACCGATACCTGACGGACTTCCAGCGTGCTCATGATCGGGGCTCCGCGATGAGTGGGCTGAATGGCCGCGCTCAGCGCGCGGCCTTCTGCACGAACTGCGGATCGACGCCGGCCGAATAGTCGGACAGCACCGTCTGGATCGTGCCTTGCGATTTGAGGAACGTGGCCGTGGCCGCGAGCGACTTCGCGGCGCCCGATTGCGCGCCGCCGCCGAGCCACGTCGGCGATGCCTGCTCGGCCGCCGTCGGGAACGCGTAGAGCGCGAGGCTGGCCGGCACGTCCTGCGCGTTCGCGCCGGACACCTTCGCCACCGCCGCGACCTGCGGCGAGCCGACCTTCCACGCCGCCGCATGCGCGCGGTAGTCGGCGTCTGCCGCCGCGAGCACCTTCACGAAACGCGTGACGAACTCGGGGTTCTCGCGCGCGAACTTGCGGCTCACGACGAAGCCGTCGAAGGTCGCCTTGCCACTTTCCTTCGCAACCTGGCCGGACGTCGTCAGCACGGTGCCCGACTGCTTGACCTTCGCGAGCACCGGATCCCAGATATAGGTCGCGTCGATGTCGCCGCGCGCCCACGCCGCCGCGACTTCGGGCGGACGCAGGTTGACGATCTTCACGTCGTTCGGATTGACGCCCGCGGCCTGCAGCGCGACGAGCGTATGGAAGTGCGACGTCGACACGAACGGCACGCCGATCTTCTTGCCCTTCAACGCGGCGATGCTGGTCACGCCCGAGCCGTTGCGCGCGACGAGCGCCTCGGCATCGTTGATGTTGTCGAGCACCCAGAACAGCGAAATGTCGAGCCCCTGCGACAGGCCGGCCGCGATCGGGCTCGAGCCGGCTTCGCCGAGCTGCACGGAGCCCGACGCGAGCGCGCGGATCACGTCGGCGCCGCTGTCGAGCTTACGGAACGTGACCTTGTAGCCGGTCGCCTTTTCGACTTCACCGCTCGCCTGCGCGTAGCGCCACGGCACGACCATGTCCTGGTACGCGATCACGACTTCGCGCGATTCGGCGTGCGCCGCGCCGAGCGCGGCAAAGGCGGTCAGCGCGACGACGGCGCGGCGGATGAAGCTGAAACGGGACATGCGGCTCTCCTTCGGAATGCGGGCATTGCTGCGGGAGAGCCGACTTTACGGGCTTTGCGCGCGGCGGGAGCGAACTTATCCTGCGAAGCTATCGATGCCGTTTCAGCTTTGCTTTCCACGCTCGACCGGATTGCGCGTCCGGTCGGGTGCCGATTGCCGTGCGCGGGCGCGGGCAACCGCCGCGCCAACGAAAAAGCCCGCATTGCTGCGGGCTTTTTTCGACTGCTCGGGACTGCTGCAGATGGAGGCGTGTGCGATGCTCAGACCACCCCGGCCCCATGCGCCTGCAGATCGGCGTGATAGCTCGAACGCACCATCGCACCGACGGCCGCGTGCGTAAAGCCCATCTTGTACGCCTCTTCCTCGTACATCTTGAAGGTATCCGGATGCACGTACGCGCGCACCGGCAGGTGGTGCTCGGACGGCTGCAGGTACTGGCCGATCGTCAGCATGTCGACGTCGTGCGCGCGCAGGTCGCGCATCACCTGCAGGATTTCCTCTTCGGTTTCGCCCAGGCCGACCATCAGGCCCGACTTCGTCGCGACGTCCGGATGCAGCGCCTTGAAGTCCTTCAAGAGCTTCAGCGAATGCGCGTAGTCGGAACCCGGGCGCGCTTCCTTGTACAGGCGCGGCACCGTTTCGAGGTTGTGGTTCATCACGTCCGGCGGCGCGGCGTTCAGGATCGAGATCGCTCGGTCGAGACGGCCGCGGAAGTCCGGCGTCAGGATTTCGATGCGCGTGTCCGGCGACTGCTCGCGCACTTCGCGGATGCACTCGACGAAGTGAGCCGCACCGCCGTCGCGCAGGTCGTCGCGGTCGACGCTCGTGATCACCACGTACTTGAGCTTGAGCGCCGCGATCGTGCGCGCGAGGTTCTTCGGTTCATCCGCGTCGAGCGGATCGGGACGGCCGTGGCCGACGTCGCAGAACGGGCAGCGGCGCGTGCACTTGTCGCCCATGATCATGAACGTCGCGGTGCCCTTGCCGAAGCATTCGCCGATGTTCGGGCAGCTCGCCTCCTCGCACACGGTGTGCAGGTTGTGCTCGCGCAGGATCGTCTTGATCTCGTTGAAACGCGAGCTGCCGGTGGCCGCCTTCACGCGAATCCACTCGGGCTTCTTCAGCTTTTCGATCGGAATGACCTTGATCGGGATGCGCGCCGTCTTCGCCTGCGCCTTCTGCTTGGCGGTCGGATCGTAGGCAGGGGTCGCGGCCGTGTCGGCCGGTGCGGGAGAAGCGGTAACGTCAGTCATTCGATTGTTCCAGTGCGTGCGGCTTGTCGGCGGCCGCGGATGCGCCGTCGAGGTGGGCGATCAGACGGCGCACCAGCGTGCGGGCGACGTCGTTCCAGTCGGCGGCAACCTCGAGGCTCGCCATGTCGACGGTTTCCAGTCCGGCATAGCCGCACGGATTGATCGCAAGAAACGGGCGCAGATCCATCTTCACGTTCAGGCTCAGCCCGTGATAGCTGCAGCCGTTACGGATCTTCAGGCCGAGGGCCGCGATTTTCGCGCCCTCGTGCACGCCGGATGCCACGTAGATCCCCGGCGCGCCCGCCTTGCGGACCGAAGCGAGATTATACGCCGCGAGGGTTTCGATCACGGCCTCCTCGATCTTCGTCACGAGCGTGCGCACCATCAGCTTGCGCCGGCGCAGGTCCAGCAGCAGGTAGACGACGATCTGGCCGGGGCCGTGGTAAGTGATTTGTCCGCCGCGGTCGACCTTCACGAGCGGCACGCCGCTGTCGGCCACCAGCAGGTGCGCCGGGTCCCCGGCCTGGCCGAGCGTGTAGACGGGCGGATGCTCGACCACCCAGATCTCGTCGCCGGTGTCGGCCGTGCGCGTATCGGTGAACGCGCGCATCGCGTCGAAGCTCGCCTCGTACGCCTCGCTGCCCCGCCAGCGCACGGTGACCGGCTGGACCGGCTGATCCGGGGCTCCGGCGGACGATGCGGAAACGGCGACAGGCGTGGACACGATGGAAACCGGCGAAACGGACATGGGCGGTAGTTTACCGAAAACCCGTGGGTCTCGCCGGCCTGGGGAGGGGGACGGATCGCCGGTATCCGTCGGATGAAATGATGGTCAGACGGTGCGCCAGCCGTCATGGAACAGCGCGCTCACGCGTTGGCGCAGCCGGGTCAGCCCGCCGAGCGCGACTTCCCGCGGCGGCCGCGACACCGAGAACGCGACGCATGCGCCCTCGCGGCCTTCCGCGCTGAGCCACAGCCGCTCGCCGCGGCGCAGCTTCAGCGTCTCGCCGTCGGCCAGGAAGTAGTCGTCGACGTCGTTGCTGCGCGTCGCCCAGACCGGCCCGCACTGGACGACCAGCCGCGTGCTGCGTTGCACCCTCATCGGCACGGTCTCGCCCGGGGGAATTTCGAAGGTGATGCTTGAAGAGATTTCTTGCATGATCGACTCCGCCAATAAGTGCTCCGATGGCTACAATCGTAGTCACTCGAAGGCGTCCGACCAAACGACCAATTTTCACGTCGATGTGAGGAAAATTAGCAAATGGACCTCCGCCAGCTCCCCGCGCTGAACGCGATTCGCGCGTTTGAAGCCGCCGCGCGCCACGAGAACTTCTCGCGCGCCGCCGACGAGCTGTTCGTCACGCACGGCGCGGTCAGCCACCAGGTGCGCGCGCTCGAGGAAGAGCTCGGCGTGCAGCTGTTCACGCGCAACGGCAAGCGGCTGTGCCTGACCGACGCCGGCATGCGGTACGCGCAGCAGATCCGCACCGCGCTGATGGTGATCGCCGACGCGACGCGCGACGTGCGCGCGAGCGACCGCGACCGGCGGCTGGTGGTGTCGATGCTGTCGTCGTTCGCCGCGCGCTTCATCACGCCGCGCATCGGCACGTTCATCGAGCGGCATCCGGAAATCGACGTCGAACTGCAGTCGACCAACTCGCTCACCGATTTCGCGCGCGACGACGTCGATCTGGCGATCCGCTTCGGCTTCGGCAGCTATCCGGGGCTGCACGTGGAGCCGCTGTTCGAGGAGGTGTTCTTTCCGGCCTGCGCGCCGACGCTGAATGGCGGCAAGCTGCCGCAGACGCCCGCCGATCTCGTGCACTACCCACTGCTGCGCTCGGACGACGAGCTGTGGCGGCCATGGTTCGACGCGGCCGGGCTCGATACGCTGACCGAGCCGAAACGGGGGATCCTGTACCAGGATTCGTCGAACCTGCTGCTGGCCGCGATCGAGGGCCAGGGCATCGCGCTGGTGCGCCGCTCGCTCGCGGTCCACGACCTGCTCGACGGGCGCATCGTGCGCCTGTTCGACATCGACGGGCCGAGCCCGTGGCACTATTTTTTCGTGTGTCCGCCGCCGCTGCTCAACACGCCGCGCGTGCAGGCGTTCCGGACCTGGTTGTTCGAGGAGGTCGCCGAATACAAGCGGCTGTGCGACGAGCTGGACGCGCGGCGCGCGGCGGGAAAATGCCCCGCCGAGTGCGCGCTGGAGGGAGGATGGAAAGGGATCAGCGGCCGTTTGCGCTGATCCCGGGCCACCGGAACGGCCCCTTAGAGCACGACCTTGACCATCGGATGGCCGGTCAGCGCGCGGTAGATGTTGTCGAGCTGTTCCTGGCTCGTCGCGCGCACGGTGATCGTCAGGCCCGTGTAATTACCGCCGCTCGACGCGCGCTCCTCGATCTTCTCGACGTCGATCTCGTTGTCGTGAACGGCCACGACCTTGAAGATCGTGTCCTTGAACTCGGGATGCGCCTTGCCCATGATCTTGATCGGGAAATCGCACGGAAACTCCAGCAGCGACTCCTTCCGGGTCTCGATCGCGCCGGTGACCTCGACGGTTTTGGTCGGTTCGCTCATCATTTTCTCCGGGTTAGGTCAAACTGTTCAAACTCGCGTGCCTTCGCACGCTGGTACGCGTCATACAGCGCCGCGAACACGGGGCCCGGCTTGCCGCCCTGCACGGGCAGATCGTCGAGCGACGTCACAGGCAGGATTTCCTTCGTGGCCGACGTCAGCATGATCTCGTCGGCCGAGCGCAGTTCGACCTCGCTGATCTCGCGCGCGACGAACCGGATCCCGCATTCGTCGGCCAGCTGCTCGACCAGCGCGTAGCGGATCCCTTCGAGGATCTTGTTGCTGCGCGGCGGCGCGAACAGTTCGCCGTTCTTCACGATCCACACGTTCGACGACGAGCCTTCCGTCACGTTTTCGTCGCGCAGCTGGATCGTCTCGAACGCATCGCGCTCGGCCGCATGCTGCGCCATCAACACGTTGCCGAGCAGCGAGATCGACTTGATGTCGCAATGCAGCCAGCGACGGTCCTCGGCCGTCACGCAGCGCACGCCCTTCGCGCGCTCCTCTTCCGACGGCAGGCGCAGCGGGCTCGTCATCGCGAACACCGTCGGCACCGCGTTCGCCGGGAACGCGTGGCCGCGCTTCGCGACGCCGCGCGTCACCTGCAGGTAGACGAGCGCGTTGCCGTCGCCGAGGCCTTCGGCATTCGCCGCGACCACCCGCTCGATCAACGCGCGCCAGCCCGCCGCATCGTGCGGGTTGTCGATGCCGATCTTCTTCAGGCTGCGCGCGAGCCGGTCCAGATGCTGTTCGATCCGGAACGGCACGTGCGCGCCGTCGTGCGCATAAACGGGGACGACTTCATACACGCCGTCGCCGAAGATGAATCCGCGGTCGAGCACCGGCACACGGGCTTCGGACAGCGGCACCAGTTCCTCCTGCGCCGAGACGCTGAGGTAGACGATCGGTTCGAATTCGGCTTGGCTCATGGCTATGACAGATGGGGATGAAGTCGTGAAAACAAAGGCCCGTCGTGCTTACTTCTTCTTGCTGAACATCAGCAGGATCGAGTCCCAGATACGTCCGAAGATACCCGCTTCCGGCACGGCCTGCAGCGCGACGACCGGGAATTCGGACAGCGTCTTGCCGTCGGCGACGATCTTCACGGTGCCGACCTGCTGGCCTTCCGCGAGCGGCGCGATCAGCGGCGCGTTCACGTCGACTTCGGTCTTGACCTTGTCGCCGAGGCCGCGCGGCACAGTCGCCCACTGGTCGCCCTTCACGCCGACCTGCACGGTGTTGTCCTTGCCCTTGTAGATGCGCGGCGTCGAGATCGCCTGGCCGCCCTTGAACAGGCGCACCGAATCGAACGCGCTGTAGCCGTAGTTCAGCATCTTCATGCTGTCCTGCGTGCGGTCGTTTTCCTTCTGCTCGCCCATCATCACCGACACGAGACGGCGCTGGCCGTCGACACCGGGGATCGCGCGCTTCGCCGATGCGATCAGGCAGAAGCCGGCCGCCTGCGTATGGCCCGTCTTCAGGCCGTCGACCGTCGGGTCGAGCCACAGCAGCCGGTTGCGGTTGCCCTGGCGGATGTTGTTGTACTTGAATTCCTTCTCCGAGAAGATGCCGTAGTACTGCGGAAAATCGCGGATCAGGTGCGCGGACAGCTTCGCGAGGTCGCCGGCCGTCGTGTAGTGGTTCGGGTCGGGCATGCCGTTCACGTCGGCGAAGTGCGTGCCCTTCATGCCGAGACGCGCCGCCTCGTCGTTCATCAGCGTGACGAATTGCCCTTCGCTGCCGCCGACGAGTTCGGCCAGCGCGATCGCGGCATCGTTGCCCGACTGGATGATCATCCCGTACACGAGGTCGTGCACGGACACCGGCTTGTTCGCCTCGATGAACATGCGCGACTCGTCGCGGCCGACGCGGCGTACCGCGTCGCTCGGCGTGACGATCTGCTCCATCGAGATCTTCTTCTTGTCGAGCGCCTCGAACACGAGGTACGCGGTCATCAGCTTCGTCAGCGACGCCGGCTCGACGCGTTCATCCGCATTGCCCGATGCGAGCACCGTGTTGCTCGTCGCGTCGACGAGCACCCACGAGCGCGCGTTCACGCCCGGCGGCGGCACCGCGCCCGGCATGTAGGTCGCGGGCGCGCCGGTGAACTGCTCGGCGGCCGGCGCCGCATGCGCGGCCTTGGCCTTGGCGGCCGGCTTCGCCTCGGCGACGACGATCGTCGATGCGAGCGCGACGGGCAGCATCACGCCGAGCGCGACGTTGCGCGCGGCGGTGCCGAAGGCGATGGAGGAAGCGAGGGACTTGAGGCCTTGGGAAGACAGACGCATGATCGATTCAGGCTGATGGCAGAAAGTGCGGTGCGAAACGCGCAGGGTTGAACGGCAAGGCGGCGGGCGTGTCGGGCACTCGCCCGACACCGTCGGGCGACGCGAAACGCGCCGGTTGGACTCGTGCGGACGCGTTCGGTTCGCGGCCGTCGCGAGCGGGCGGACAGGCGGCGAAACGAGCGCGGCATGGGCCCAGCCGGGCCGCGGGCGACGCGGAATGCGGCCATTATACGTGGCCGCGAACGGCGTTTTCGCGAACCTGGCAGCGGACGCCCGCATACCGGCTGCGAGAGCATAGCGTGGAGACGCGGCGGGCACGTGCGCTCGAAGCCGCGCGAAAGGCATGCGCAGGCGGTGTGCAAGTCGGGTTGCACCGCGATGCCGTAGGCGGCGCACCGCGCTGTGCGGCGCGCTGTCACGTGAAGTTTCGGGAAGGGTCGCGCATCGTCCGGCCGGGGCCGATGCGCGGTACGGGCCGCCGGCGCCTACGCCGACGCCCGCATGGCGGCTAGCGCCACGCGTCGACGATGATGCGCTTCAGCACATGCAGCTTGCGATGGAGGAAATGCTCGGCGCCGGGGATCACGACGACGGGCAGCTCCTGCGGCCGCGCCCAGTCGTACACCGATGCGATCGGCACCGTGTCGTCGGTTTCGCCGTGGATCACGAGCGTGTTCTCGGGCACGTCGGCCACTTGCCAGCGGCTCGCGGCCGTGCCGACGAACACCATCCGCTCGATCGTCTCGCCCGCATCGCGCAACCGCTTCGCGACGTGCGACAGCACGAAGGTGCCGAACGAGAAGCCCGCGAGCACGAGCGGCAGGTCCGCATACGCGGGCTGCGCGCGCATGTGCGCGAGCACCGCGAGGAGATCGTCGGCCTCGCCCGTGCCGTTGTCGTGCACGCCTTCGGTCGCGCCGACGCCACGGAAATTCGACCGGTAGACGACGTAGTTCAACTGCACGAGCGTGCGCGCGAGCGTCTGCGCGACCTTGTTGTCCATCGTGCCGCCGAACAGCGGATGCGGATGCGCGACGAGCGCGATGCCGCGTGGCGCGGCGCCGCCTTCGCGCACGGCGTCGGGCAGGTCGACCGCGATTTCGATCTGGCCGATCGGGCCCGCGATCAGCGATTTCTGCGTATGAACGTTCATTCGGCCGGCCCGCTCAGATCTTCAGGCGATCGACGACCTTGCCGTCGCGCAGATGCGATTCGACGATCTCGTCGATGTCGGCCTGATCGACGTACGTGTACCACGTCCCCTCCGGATACACGACCATCACCGGCCCTTCCTCGCAGCGGTCGAGGCAGCCGGCCTTGTTGATGCGGACCTTGCCCGGCCCCGCGAGGCCGAGTTCCTTCACGCGCTTTTTCGCGTATTCCTGCATGGTCTGTGCATCGCATTGCGCGCAGCTCGGACGTTCGGCGCCCGGGTCGCGCTGGTTCAGGCAGAAGAAGACGTGGTGCTGGTAGTAGGAATCCATGATGGTGACGAGCGGCCCGGCACGAGGCCGTGCGGAAAGAGGGGCGATGGATTGCCGTTGCGCGAGGCGGCAACGGAGGATGCGGACGATTATAGCGACCGGCGCACGCGGCTGCCCGCGGCACGGCCGCCGCCGCACGGCCCGGACTGCGGCGTCAGCGGCGCAGCGCGGCCGGCAGCCACGCGTGCTCGACGCGCTGGCCGAGCCAGATCAGCGCCGCGTAGGGCCAGATCCACGCGAGCCAGCGCGCGAGGCTGTTGAAGTGCACGTAGCGCCCCTGCCGCCAGCCCGACAGCGTGAAGTCGAAGAACGGATTGACCGGCAGCAGGTTCACGAGCGCGACGCCGGCCAGCAGCGCGAGCGCCGCGAGCAGCGCGCGCCACGTCGCCGGCACGCGCAAGGCGACGAGCGCCGCCGCGAAGCCGAGCTCGATGCCGAGCCGCGCGCCGGGCGTCGCCCACACGACGACGAGGCCGGTGGCCGACTGCATGAAGGTCGCCGCGGCCTTCAGCACGAGCGTGGCGACCACCAGCGCGACCAGCAGCCGGATGCGCGGCGCGTGCGGGCGCATCGCGAGCGACGCGATCGCCAGCGCGGCGAACAGCATCAGCCCGCCGAGCATGGCTTCCCACGCCGAATCGGACAGCCAGCCGTCGACCCGCTCGGGCCATTCGCTGACGCGCCAGGCGGCCGGCAGCCACGCGAGCACCGCGTCCTGCATCGACGCGTCGGCGCGCTCCCACAGCGCGGCCGGCCAGTCGCCGATGCCGAACAGGAACGGCGACGGAAACACGATCGCGAACGGCCACAGCGCGGCGAGCAGCAGCGGCGTCGACCCATCGGCTTCCAGCCACGCGAAGCGCAGCCGGCGCAACACGCCGCGGTCGAGCAGCGCGCCGGTGGCCGGCGCCGCGAGCGCCGCGCCCAGCAGCGCGCCGAACGCGTTGGCGCCGAGATCGAGGTTCGACGCGACACGCGTCGGCAAATAGGTCTGCAGCGCTTCCATCGCGCCCGACAGCAGCACGCCGAGCACGCCCGCGATCAGCGTCGCGGCCACGCCGCGCCAGCGCGGATGCAGCGCGAGCACGCCGAGCGCGCCGAACGGCAGATAACCGAGCACGTTCGTGACCACGTCGAACGTCGTCACGTAGCGCTGCATCGGCGCGAACAGGTAATCGAACGGGCCGATGCCGAGCGCCGCCCAGCCTTCGAACGGATACAGCGACGCATAGACGATCAGCGCCGCATAGGCGGCAAATGCCTGCCGTGCGAGCGGTGACGCGCGATGCGGGCCCGGCACGTTCATCGCGGCTGCACGGCCTGCGTCACGGCGTGCCCGCGTACGCCTGCACGCCGACCCACGCGGCGATCTGCGACACGAGTTCGTCGCTGGCCGCCGCGAGCGCGCGCGCACCGCCGGCGGCGTCGGGCGTGCTCGACGGCGCGCGCGCGACGAACGTGCGCTGGCCGAGCACCTTGCCGTCGAGCATCAGCGTCGCGCGCGCGGTCACCGCGCCGTGGCTTTGCGACTGGCCGTCGAAGACCTGTTCGAATTCGCTGAGGTCGACCTTGAGGGTCGGCGCACGCACGCCGTCGGCGCCTTCGAGCACCGTGCCACGCGACGACAGCGCGCCGCGCAGCCGCTGCGTGAGCAGTTGCGCGGGCGGCGCGGTCCAGCGGCTGTCGCGATAGACGGCCACGTGCTGCGCATCCGCGTACGCGAGCCGGTACGCGAACTTGTCCGAGTCGAGCGCGTCGGGCGCGGCGACGTCGAGCACCTTCAGCGCGGGGCCCGAACCGGTGGTCGTCACCGACGACGCAGGCCCGAGGTCGTAGCGGATGTTCGACAGCACCGCGTCGTTGCCGGCGCAGCCGGCCGCCAGTGCGAGCGTCAGCACGGCCAGCGCGGCCGCGGCCGGGCGCAGCGCGCGGTCAAGGATTCGTGGCATGGCGTATTCCTGCATGATGTTTCCGGTTTCGATGGGCGTCATGACCCGGCCGTTTCCGGCTGGACCCTCGATGGGTTTGCGCTTCACTTCTCGGCCGTGGCACCCGGCCACACGAAGCCTGCTTCGCCGGGCCCCGGCGCCGCGCCGGGCGAACCGAACAACAGACTGCGCGGGTTGCGGCCGAGTTCACCGGCGACGTCCTTCAATTGCCGCGACGCGTCGCCGACGCTGTCGGCCAGCGCATTGAAGCGCGGCAGCGTGTCGTACTGCACGCGCGCATTGAGGCCGTTCAGCGCGACGCCGACCTGCTCGGCGGCCGTGCCGGCCTTGTTCAGGTTCGACACGAGGGGCCCGTTCGGCTGCATCAGCGTGTTCGCCGACGCCATCGCGCGGTTCACCTCGTGCATCGTCTCCGGCAGCGCGGTGACCGCCGGGCCGAGCTGCTTCGTCAGCGTCGCGGCGCCGTCGGCCGCGTGCTGCAGGCTTTCGGCGGTCGCGCGCAACTGCTCGCGCATCTCGGGCGACATCAGCGCGTTCGCGCTCTTCGCGGCCAGTTCGAGCTGCCGCAGCAGCACGTCGCCGCGCTCCTGGATCTGGTCGAACAGGCTCGGCCGCATCGGGATCTGCGCGATCGCCTTCGGCGACGACGGCAGCGGCGACAGATCGCGCCCCGTATCCTCCAACTGCACGAATGCGATGCCCGTCACGCCCTGGAAGCCGAGGCTGCCGTAGGTCGACTGCGTGATCGGCGCGTCGTGATCGACGAGAATGCGGATCCGGATCTGACCCGGATGCGTGCGATCGAAGCCGATCGACTGCACCTTGCCGACGTCGAGGCCGCGAAAGCGCACGGCCGCGTCCGGGAACAGCCCCGTCACGTTGGTGCGCGCGAGCAGGTCGTACGGCACGCGCACGGTGCGGTCGACGTTGAACCAGAACACGGTGCCCGCGATCGCGAGCGTCAGCGCGATCGTGAACAGGCCGGCCCAGAACGCATGTGATTTGTTTTCCATTCGCGGGTTCCTTGCTTCTACAGCTCGACGCTCGACAGCGCCGGTTCGAGGGCCGCCTTCGGCAGCTTCGCGCGCCGCTCGGGCGGCAGCGCCTGCAATGCGCGGCGCCCGCGCAGCCCCAGGAAATATTCGTGGATGAACGGATGGTCGACGTTCGCGGCCTCCTCGACGGGCGCGGCGACCAGCACCTTGCGGTCGGCCAGCACCGCGACGCGCGTCGACAGCGCGACCATCGTGTCGAGGTCGTGCGTCACCATCACGACGGTCAGCCCGAGCGTGCGGTGCAGTGTCGCGATCAGCTCGACGAATTCGTCGGACGCCTGCGGATCGAGGCCGGCCGTCGGCTCGTCGAGGAACAGCAGCTCGGGCTCCAGCGCGATCGCGCGCGCGATGCCGACCCGCTTGACCATCCCGCCCGACAGCGCGGCCGGCATCTTCGACGCGTGCTTGCACGGCAGCCCGACCATCTCGAGCTTCAGCATCACGATGTCGTGCAGCAGGTCCGGCGGCACGCGGCCGAGCTCGCGCAGCGGCTGCGCGACGTTGTCGAACACCGTCATCGACGAGAACAGCGCGCCCTGCTGGAACAGCATCCCCGAGCGCGTGCGCATCATCCGCGCGCTGGCGTCGTCGATCGTCGCCGTATCCTCGCCGAACACCTTGATCGTGCCCGACGTCGGCCGCTCCAGGCCGAGGATCTGGCGCACGAGCGTCGTCTTGCCGGAGCCCGAGCCGCCGACGATCGACACGATCTCGCCGCGCCGCACGTCGAAGTCGAGCTTCTGGTGAATGATGTTGCGCCCGTAGCGCTTGGTCAGGTTGCGCACCTCGATCACGAGGTCGCCGGCATCGCCGGCCACGTCGGGCCGGGCGCCGACCGACCCGGCGCCGATGGCCGCGGCATGCGCGGTCGTTTCGTTCGATGCGTTCATCCGAGCCCCACGTTCTGGAACAGGATCGCGAACACCGCGTCGGCGAGGATCACGACCGTGATCGACGACACCACCGACGTGGTCGTGCCTTCGCCGAGGCTCTGCGAGTTCGCCTTGATCCGGAAGCCGAAATGGCACGCGACCAGCGCGATCAGCATGCCGAACACGACGCCCTTGCCGAGGCCGATGTACAGGTTCGCGATCGGCACCACGCCCGGCAGCGAGCGCACGAAGTAATTGACGTCGATGCCGAGCACGAACTTCGCGGCGATCGCGCCGCCCGTCAGCGCGATGATGTTGGTCCACATCACGAGCAGCGGCATCGCGACGCCGAGCGCGAGCACGCGCGGCAGGACCAGCCGCAGCCCGTGCGGGATGCCCATCACGCGCATCGCGTCGAGTTCCTCGGTCACGCGCATCACGCCGATCTGCGCGGTGATCGCCGAGCCCGAGCGGCCCGCGACGAGAATCGCCGACAGCACGGGGCCGAGCTCGCGAATCACCGACAGCCCGAGGATGTTCACGATGTAGCGGTTCGCACCGAACGTCTGCAACTGCTGCGCGGACAGGTAGCTCAGCACGATGCCGATCAGGAACGCGACGAGCGCGGTGATCGGCAGCGCCTGCGCGCCGGCGCTGTAGATGTTCGCCGAGGTTTCCCTCCACGGCATCGTCTGCGGGCGGCGCAGCACCGACAGCGCATCGAGGATCACGAGGCCGAACATCGCGATGCCGCCCTGCAGGTGTTCGCCGAACGAGAAGATCGCCTGGCCGAGCCGCGTGACGGGATCGACGCGCACCACGCGCTCGGGCGCCTCGCGTTCACTGTCGAGCCGCTCGATGCGCTCGAAGATCGTGCGCTGCGTGGCGCTCAGCGCGACGCCGGCCGGCAGCTTGCGGCCCCATACGCGCCACAGCGCCTGGCCGCCGACGTGGTCGAGCCGCTCGATGCCGGACAGATCCCATTCGCTCACGCGCCCGGTGGCGATGCTCGCGACGCGGCGCGCCACGGCGCCGCGATTGCGCGCGAGCGCGAGCGCGGTCCACTGGCCGGTCAGGCGCACCGTCTGGCCCTGGCCGCCGACGTCGACCGACAGGCCGGGAGGAGTCTCGAAGTCCAAGGGCAGGTTGTTTGCAAAAGGATGACAGCGGCCATTGTAGCGAACCGCCCGGCGCCGCGACGTGAGGATTTCCGTGTGGGCGGCGAGCTCGGGGCGCGAGCGGGGGCGCGCAGCCGGGGCCGCCGCGCTCGGCGCGCGTGGTCGAGAGCGCCGGGCCGGGGCGCCGGCCGATCAGCCCGAAGCCGCCACGAGCCTGCCCGCCGCCGGCATCGCGACCTTTCATTGTTCCGTCACGTTTCCTTTCGATACTCTCACGCGCCGCACATCAGGCCGTCGGCGCGCCGCGCCGCCATTCGTGCGTATCTCGCGTTTCATAAAACAGAACACCGAACAGGACAACCGATGCGTCTCCCCCCGCTTTCCCGCCGCCACGTACCGGCCGCCGCCGCGCTCGCCAGCCTCGCCTTCGTCCTCGCCGGCTGCGGCGGCGACGACGTCACCGCCACGCCGCCGTCGCAGCCCGAGGCCCAGGCGCCCGTCGGCACGACGGCCACGCTCGCGCTGCTCGAGACGACCGACCTGCACACCAACGTGCTGTCGTACGACTATTTCAAGCTCGCCGCCGACAATTCGCTCGGCTTCGAGCGCGTGTCGACGCTGATCGCGCAGGCGCGCAAGCAGTACCCGAACACGCTGCTGCTCGACAACGGCGACACGATCCAGGGCACCGCGCTGTCGGACTACCAGGCGCTCGTGAAGCCGGTCGGCTGCGACCAGACGCTCGCGATCTACAAGGTGATGAACGCCGCGAAATTCGACGGCGGCGGGATCGGCAACCACGAGTTCAACTACGGGCTGCCGTACCTGTCGCAGGTGACCGGCAACACCTTCGAGGTCGACGGGCTGCCCGCGCCCGCCCAGCAGAAGAAGTGCGCGGGCCCGAACTTCCCGCAGGTGCTCGCGAACGTGATCAGCGCGAAGACCAACGCGCCGCTGTTCACGCCGTACACGATCCTGACGCGCACGGTGACGGCCACGACGCCGGACGGCAAGACGGTCAGCGCGCCCGTGAAGATCGGCATCATCGGCTTCACGCCGCCCGCGATCATGAACTGGGACAAGCGCTGGCTCGACGGCAAGGTCTATACGACCGGGCTGAAGGAAGCGGCCGAGAAGTACATCCCGGAAATGCGCGCGAAGGGCGCCGATCTCGTCGTCGCGATCTCGCACGGCGGCCTCGACAATTCCGCGTATTCGCCGACGATGGAAAACGGCAGCTGGTGGCTGTCGAAGGTGTCCGGCATCGACGCGATGCTGATCGGCCACTCGCACCAGGTGTTCCCGGACGCGAACAGCACCGTGTCGCAGTTCAACCTGCCGGGCGTCGACAAGGTCAAGGGCACCGTCAACGGCGTGCCGACCGTGATGGCCAACTACTGGGGCAAGCATCTCGGCGTGATCAAGCTCGGCCTGAAGTTCGACGGCAAGACGTGGATCGTCGACAAGTCGCAGACGACCGTCGAGGCACGGCCGATCCAGAACGCCGACAAGAGCTACGTCGCGGCCGACCCGTCGGTGTCCGCCGCGATCGCGGCCGAGCACCAGGCGACGATCGACTACGTGAAGACGCCGATCGGCTCGACCGACTACCGGATGAACTCGTACTTCGCGGACGTCGGCGATCCGGGCGCGATCCAGATCGTCAACGAGGCGCAGGCCGACTACGTGAAGACCTACGTGCAGGCGAACCTGCCGCAATACGCGTCGCTGCCGGTGCTGTCGGTCAGCGCGCCGTTCAAGAGCGGCTTCGGCGGCGGTACCGACTACACCGACGTCGCGCCGGGCGCGCTCGCGATCAACAACGCGGCCGACCTGTACCTGTATCCGAACACCGTGTACGCGGTGAAGGTGAGCGGCGCCGACGTGAAGAACTGGCTGGAGACGGCCGCCAAGCGCTTCAACCGGATCGACCCGACCAAGGCGACCGTGCAGCCGCTCGTCAGCACCTTCCCCGGCTACAACTTCGACATGTTCACGTCGGCCGACCTCGCGTATGAAATCGACGTCACGCAGCCGGTCGGCAGCCGGATCAGGAACCTGACGTACAAGGGCGCGCCGATCGACCCGAACGCGCAGTTCATCGTCGCGACCAACAACTACCGCGCGAGCGGCGGCGGCAATTTCCCGGGCCTCGACGGCAGCAAGACGATCTTCGCGTCGCCCGATGCGAACCGCGACGTGCTGATCGCGTTCATCAAGAAGCGCGGCGCGATCACGCGTGCGGCCGACGGCGCGCAACGCAGCTGGCGCTTCACGAAACTCGCGAGCTCGGTCGCGCACGTGCAGTTCGCGTCCGCGCCGAACCGCCTCGGCGATGCGGCGGCGGCCGGCCTGACCGGCATCACGCAGGTCGCGGCCGACGACGGCTCGGGCAAGAACCTCGCGACCTACGAGATCGACCTCACGCAATGAGACACGCGATGCAACCGATCCGGACGATGCGGCCCGCCGAAACCGGCTTCGCCGCCGCCGCGCGGCGCGTGCTGCGCGCGAAACTCCCGCCCGCCGCGCTGCTCGCGGCGGCGGCCGTGACCGTCGCGGCCGTCGTCACGATGACCGGCCTGCGCGGCGCCGGCCCCGCGCCGAGCGCCGCGCAGCTCGACGAATGGCAGGCGATGGTCACGCAGGCGAACGAGCCGCATGCGCTGGCCCAGTTGCGCACGCTCGCGCGCCGCGGCTCGGGCGCCGCGCAGGCGGCGCTCGGCATCGCGCTCGTCGATGCGCACGAGCCGGAGCTGCGCGATGAGGGGCGCGGCTGGCTGGAAACCGCCGCGGCGGCCGCCGGCAAGGCCGACGCGCCGGCTGCGCGGCGCGCGCAGCTCGCGCTCGGCAAGGCGTTGCTGCTCGGCAGCGGCGACCTCCCGAAAGACTATGCACGCGCCCGCGCGCTGCTCGGCGCAGCCGCCGAACAGGGCGACCCGGCCGCCGCGTATTACCTCGGGCTGATCTACCGCAGCGGCTACGGCATCGCGGCCGACCCGGTGCAGGCCGCGCACTGGTTCGACATCGCGTCGCGCGCGGACATCCCGGCCGCCGACTTCATGCTCGCGAACGCGTACCGCGACGGCAGCGGCGTGCCGCGCGACGAAGCGCGCGCGCTCGCGCTGTATCGCCGGGCCGCCGAACACGAGTTGCCCGAAGCCGTGCAGACGCTTGCGATGGCTTATCGCAACGGCGAACTCGGGCTTCGGCCCGACGCGGACGAGTTCCACGCGCAGTGGATCGAGACCGCGCATGCGCTGAAGCACCCGGTCGTCGCGCCGTGATGGCCGTTCGGCCAGGGGACGCGCGAGCGTGACCTGGCCGAACGGTGGTTGCTTCGCATGCGTCGGCCGCGCGGCGTCGGCGGCGCACCGATCCTCGTTTCGACCCGCCAAGGCCCGGCGCTGAAGGGCAAGACGCTGCTCGCGTGCGAGATGACGTCGGAAGCGGGCATCGAGGCGCTGGAGCGGATAGCGATGCCGCGCCAAGCCCGCCGTGTCGTCCCGCAGGTTGCGTGCGCCGTCCGGCGCGCGCCAACGCCCCCTGTCGCTACAATAGGCGCCATGAACGCCCCCACCTCCTCCGACACGCCCGAATCCGGCGACGCGCACATCGCGCGCAACCGGCTCGAGGCGCACCTGGACGCCACGCCGCGCGCGTGGCCGCTCGACATCGTCGCCGCCACCGGCTCGACCAACGCCGACGTCGCGACCCGGCTCAAGGCGCTGCCGCGCACCGCGAGCGCGTTGCCCGCGCCGCTCGTGCGCGTCGCGTTCGAGCAGACGGCCGGCCGCGGCCGGCAGGGCCGCCCGTGGTTCGCGCAGCCCGGCAATGCGCTGCTGTGCTCGGTCGGCTGCATCGTGCCGCGCGCCATCGATGCGCTCGGCGGCCTCAGCATCGCGATCGGCGTCGCGCTCGCCGAAGGGCTGGCCACGCTGCCGCTCGACGCCCGCATGCGGGTCGCGCTCAAATGGCCGAACGACCTGCTGCTGACGACCGACGACGACGGCACGCCGCGTATCGTCGGCAAGCTCGCCGGGATCCTGATCGAAACCGTCTGGACCACTGCCGACGCCACCGCGGTCGTGATCGGCTTCGGCATCAACGTGCGCGGCGCGGAAGCCGTGGCCGCGCAGGTCGACGCGCTGCGCGCGCGCGAAGCGACGCTCGCGAGCGGGCTGCCGCCCGCCGCGCTGTCGATCGCGTGCGCGTCGGCGAACCTCACCGATACGCTCGCCGCGTCGCTGAACGCGCTCACGCCCGCGCTCGCACAGTTCGGCACCGACGGCCTCGCGCCGTTCCTGCCGCGCTGGCACGCGCTGCACGCGTACGCCGGCCGCGAAGTCGTGCTGCTCGAACAGGGCGTCGAACGGGCGCGCGGCATCGCGACGGGCATCGACGCGACCGGCCAGTTGCTGCTCGACACGCCGAACGGCGTACAGACGATCGCGGCCGGCGACGTGTCGCTGCGCGAAGCGCAATGAGCGAACCGCACCTGCTGATCGACGCCGGCAACAGCCGGATCAAGTGGGCGCTCGCCGACGCGCGGCGCACGCTCGTCGACACGGGCGCGTTCGGCCACACGCGCGACGGCGGCGCCGATCCCGATTGGTCGCGCCTGCCGCGGCCGCGCGGCGCATGGATCTCGAACGTCGCGGGCGCCGACGTGGCCGCGCGGATCGATGCGCTGCTCGACGCGCGCTGGCCGGGCCTGCCGCGCACGACGATCCGCTCGCGGCCCGCGCAATGCGGCGTGACGAACGGCTATACGACACCCGAGCAGCTCGGCAGCGACCGGTGGGCCGGCCTGATCGGCGCGCACGCGGCGTTTCCGGGCGAGCATCTGCTGATCGCGACGTTCGGCACCGCGACGACGCTCGAGGCACTGCGCGCGGACGGCTGCTTCACGGGCGGACTGATCGCGCCGGGCTGGGCGCTGATGATGCGCGCGCTCGGCACGCACACCGCGCAGTTGCCGACGCTGACCACCGACATCGCCAGCGGCCTGCTCGCGGGCGCGCAGGCCGAACCGTTCCAGGTCGATACGCCGCGCTCGCTGTCGGCCGGGTGCCTGTACGCGCAAGCCGGTCTGATCGAACGCGCGTGGCGCGATCTCGTCGCGGCGTGGCAGGCGCCCGTGCGGCTCGTGCTGGCAGGCGGCGCGGCGGACGACGTCGCGCGTGCGCTGACGATCGCGCATACCCGGCACGACACGCTGATCCTGTCCGGGCTCGCGCTGATCGCCGCGGACGCGGCCGACCCGGCAACGGCGCCGGATTGATGCAAAGGCGCCGGCATCGCGCCGGCGCGTGACGACGCAAGCCCAAACGGGCCGGCTTCACGCCGACGATGCCATCCGCGCGGTGCCGCGCCAGCGGCCCGCACGGACGATCCACGGAAGCCATGAAAAAAGCCGGCCCTGCGGCCGGCTCGACTGAACGACGTGAACCACGTCAATGACGACAAGGAGTTTCGACGATGCTGCGCTGGCTGATCGCTGTTCTCTTTCTCGCCAACATGCTCGCGTTCGTGGTGGCGCGCGGCGTGTTCGGGCCGCTGCCGGCGGCCGGCCCGCGCGAACCCGGCGTGCTGTCGCGGCAGGTACGGCCCGACGCGCTGCATGTGACGCCGCTCCTGCGGGCGACCGATCAGCCCGTCGTCGGCGGCCCGATCGCGGCGCCAGCCGTCACGACCGCACCGCTCGCGGCGTCCGCCCCGTGACGACGCCGCGTCGCGCTCAGGGCTGTTGCGCGCGCACCTTCTTCAGCAACGCGGTGGTCGAGCGATCGTGCTCGAACGGGATCGCCAGCGCACGGCCGCCCCAGCCGCGCACGAGCGCCGATTCCGGCAGCGCATCCATGTCGTAATCGCCGCCCTTCACGAGGATGTCCGGACGGACGGCCTCGATCAGCGACACCGGCGTCTTTTCCGCGAACGTCACGACCCAGTCGACGCTTTCCAGCGCCGCCAGCAATGCCGCGCGATCCTCTTCGCGGTTGATCGGCCGGTCGTCGCCCTTGCCGAGCATGCGCACCGACGCATCGCTGTTCACGCCGACGATCAGACAGGCGCCGAGCGCTTTCGCATCGGCGAGATACGTGACGTGGCCACGGTGCAGGATGTCGAATACGCCGTTGGTGAACACGACGGGCGACGGCAGCGACGCGCGCAGCGCGACGAGGGCATCACGGGTGATCAGCTTGCGTTCGAAAGTGGCGGACATGATGAAGAGCGGACGGAATGGACAACGGCTCGCGCGACGGCGGCACCCGATAAAAAGCCCGCCGGACCGGCCGGGCGGGCTTCATGCGATGAACGCGACACGGTGCCGCGCGCCGGGCGCGAATCGGGTACGACTCGCGCCGACGGCGGCCCCTGCCGGCCTCAGGCCGGCTGCGCGGCCGACGACGGGCCGCTTTCTGCCTGCAGGCGGCCGGTGACTTCCTTGCGGTAGCGGTTCAATTCCTGCGCGGTCGCGAACGTGCGCTCGAACAGGATCGACAGGTTGTGCAGGATCCGCTCGACGACCTTCTTCTCCCACTCGCCGTCGAACCGGATCTGCTCGTCGAGCCAGCGCTCGAGCCATTCCGGATCCGGCAGACGCGACTGCACGGTGTCGCGCGGGAACAGCGCCTGGTTCACGTGCAGGTTGGTCGGGTGCAGCGGCTTCTCGGTGCGGCGCGCCGACGCCATCAGCACGCCGATCTTCGCGAATGCGGCACGGGCGACGTCGCCGCAGTTGTTCAACGCCTTCTTCATGTAGCGCAGGTACGCGCCGCCATGACGCGCTTCGTCGCGCGAAATCGTTTCGTAGATCTGCTTGATGACGGGCTCGGTGTGCCAGTCGGCCGCGCAGCGGTACCAGTGGTTCAGGCGGATCTCGCCGCAGAAGTGCAGCATCAGCGTCTCGAGCGGCGGCGCCGGATCGAACTGGAAGCGCACCGCGTGCAGTTCCTCTTCGGTCGGCACCATCTCGGGCTTGAAGCGGCGCAGGTATTCCATCAGCACCAGCGAATGCTTCTGCTCCTCGAAGAACCACACGCTCATGAACGCGGAAAAGTCGCTGTCGTGCTGGTTGTCGCGCAGGAACATTTCCGTCGCGGGCAGCGCCGACCATTCGGTGATCGCGTTCATCTTGATCGTCTTCGCCTGCTCGTCGGTGAGCAGCGAAGCGTCGAACTTGTCCCACGGAATGTCCTTCTCCATGTCCCAACGGACAGCTTCGAGCGACCTGTAAAGTTCCGGATAAAGCATGGTGTTCATGATGGTCCCACCCCTGTTCTGCGCAATGCGACTTCTCTAAACGTGACTGTTGCCGCGCAAGCACGCCACGCGCGCTTTTTGCAGCCAAGACTCTAATTTTACGCGGGAAACCGGCCCGCCGGACGCTGATTCCTCGTCCGGCTGCCTGGCGGCCGCGTTGCCGCCGTTGGGCATGCCGCAACCCCGCTCCGTTCGGACGGAGCCGGCCGCGCTTGCCTGAGTGGGGGCCGGCGCTGGCCGGCTCAGTGGCGCGCCCGTCCCCTGCCCCAGGCGGGTCCCCGAAAGGTCCCGTGCGGATGCCGGATCGGCGGGCTGCTCGATATGGTGTATACGGCGGCGGCCATGATAGCACGCGTGCATGACGGTTCCGAGACGCTCGCCCCGTCGCGTGCCGCCAGCCACGGTGCGGCGATCGGTCGCGGCCGACCGTCGCGAAAACGCAACCTTACATTGCGCCTGCGCGTGTCAGACCCGTATTTCGCCGGTCGCGAGACCGTCTTCCGGCGGCGTGCCGGCCGCCGGCGCACTGCTGCCGTCGGCCTGCGCGATCCAGCCGGCGAGCGTCTCGCGCTGCGCCCGGCCGTCGCGGTAGCCGAGTTCGATCAGCTCGCGCGTGAAGGCTTCCTCGAACAGCAGATAGCTCGCGAACGACGCGCCGGCCGGCTGGCTGCCGCCGATCGCACCGAGCAGCCCGCGCATCGTCGCCGGCATCTGCTTCAGGTGTTTCGCGGCGATCAGCTCGATGCGCTCGGACGGCGCGATCGCGAGCACGTCGACGTGCCGCCAGCCGCTGTCGACCTCGACCTGGTGCGGCAGATGCTCGATCATCCGGTTGATGTGCTCGATCCGTTCGATGTCCGAGCCGATCGAGTCGAGGAACACGCTCGCGAGCACCTGCTGACCGATCTGCGCGAGCGTCGGATAACCACGGGCCCGTCCCGCGCCGTTCGCGGCCGGAATCTCGGGCCGCGGATCGGCCGCGCCGATGACGACGATCCGGTCCGCGCCGAAGTGGATCGCCGGCGACAGCGGCGCGATCTGCCGGATCGAGCCGTCGCCGAAGTACTCGATCTGCCCGTCGAGCACGAGCGGCACCGCAGGGAACACGAACGGAATGGCCGACGACGCGAGCAGGTGCGACGCCGACAGGTCGACGAGCCGCGCGGTGCGCTGCGCGCGCCGCCACGCCTGGATCGGCTGGGCGGCCTGGTAGAAGGTGAGGTGCCGGCCGCTCGAATAGCTGAGCGCGGTGATCGCGAGCGCGTGCAGCAGGCGCGCCTCGAGCATCTGCTCGATCCGGTGGAAGCTCAGCTCGCGCTGCAGCAGGTGCGCGAGCGGCGTGTTGTCGAGCAGCCCGCGCGGCGAGCGGCGCGCCGCCCAGCCGAACGTCATCGTCGCGAGCCAGCGCGCGCCGGCGGCCGCGATGCCGAGCCAGTCGGTGCGATACACGTAATCGGCGCGCAGCGGCTCCCAGAATTCGAGCAGGCGGCGCACGCCATGGGAAAAGTCGTCCGCGTGGCTCGCGATCGACGTCGCGTTGATCGCGCCGGCCGACGAGCCGCACACGATCGCGAACGGCAGCGTGTGCCGCTGCGGATCGGCCTCGCGCGCGATCTCGGCCAGCGCCTTCAGCACGCCGACCTGGTATGCGGCGCGCGCGCCGCCTCCCATCAGAACGAGCGCGAGTCGCATGATCGACCTGCTACCTGCGCCGCATCACGTCGAGCGCTTCGGCGGACGCGTTTCGGGCGACGAAGCGGCCGCCGCGCGCGCCGCGGCCGAACCGGACGGCTTCGCGCGCTTCGCGGCGGGCTTGCGCGGCGCGGCAGCGACCCCGGCCGGCTTCGCGGCCGGCTCCGGCGCGGCGGCGTCCGGCGGCGCGGCGCCCGGCGCGGCAGGCTGCATGCCCGGCTGCGCCATCGCGAGGCTCGCGAGCTGATTGAATTGCGTCTGCAGCAGGTTCCACCAGCCGGCCGGATCGAACGGCTGCTGCGCGGGGTCGCCCGCCGGCGCATCCCCCGCGGACGCCGCGGCATCGGGCGCGGGCTCGCCCGCCGACGCGGGCTTCGCGGCCTGGGCGGCGGCCACGGCCGCTTCCTCGGCCGCCGACATCGAGCTTTGCGCGAACGCGCCGAACGCACGCAGCGTCGCGAGCGTCGCGCGCTGCACCTCGAGCGCCTGGATCGCGGACTGCAGCATCCCGAGATTGAGCTTCAGCCATTGCTCGACCGCGCGCAGATCGGTGATCCGCTTGTCGAGCTCCTCGACGTTCGTGAGCGGCGACATCATGTCGGACATGCTCGACAGCGACGGCGGCAGCCCGTGCGTGGCGCCCGGAAACGGCGCCATCCCGCCGAACGGCGACATCCGGATCATGTCCCACATCCGGTCCATCATGTCGGCGGGCTGGAACCCGGCAAAGCCGGCGAAAGGGTTGGCGCCGGAGGCATCGGTCGTCATACGGGCATCCTGGTTGACTGGGGGAGCGAGGCGGCCGCCGTGCGTCGCGCAGCCGCGCGTGATTCGATCATAGCGCGCACGTCAGAACGGCGCGTCGCCGGGGAACGCGGGCGGGCGCCGCTCGCGCAGCGAACGGATGCCCTCCTGCACGTCGGGCCCCGAAAAACCCATGAATTCGAGCGCGAGCGACGTATCGAAGGTCGGGCCGGCCGTGCGCAGCCAGTTGTTCAGCGCGTACTTGGTCCAGCGGATCGCCGACTGCGAACCGTGCGCGAGCCGCTCGGCCACTTCGTATGCCTTCGGCAGCAGGTCGGCCGGCTCGACCGCGAGCGACACCAGGCCGATCCGCTCGGCCTCCTCGCCGCTCACGGGCTCGCACAGCATCAGGTAGTACTTCGCCTTCGCCATCCCGCACAAGAGCGGCCACACGATCGCCGCGTGGTCGCCGGCCGCGACGCCGAGCCGCGTGTGGCCGTCGATGATGCGCGCATCCTTCGCGGCGATCGAGATGTCGGCGAGCAGCCCGGCGACGAGCCCCGCGCCGACGGCCGGGCCATGCATCGCCGACACGATCGGCTTGCTGCAATTGATCACGTTGTAGACGAGGTCGCGCGCCTCGCGCCACACGCGGGCGCGCACGTCGAAATCGTTCGCCATGTCCTCGACGAGCGCGAGATCGCCGCCCGCCGAAAAGCCCTTGCCTTCGCCGCGGATCACCGCGACGCGCGTGTCGGGATCGCGATCGACGTCGCGCCAGATGTCGGCGAGCTCGCGATGCATGCGCGCGTTCGCGGTCGCGAGGCCGCTGCGGTTCGCGCCCTCGCCGCTCATCACGATGTCGAGCACGCCATGGTCGCGGCGCGTCACCTTCAGTGCTTCGTAACCGCCGTACGCGGCAAGATCGGCCATCTGCTGCTCCTTGTGCGAGGCGCTCGAACGCCTGAATCGAGTGTAGCCAAGCCCGCGCGGTCAAACATCGGGCGAAACCCGGCGCGCGGGCCGAAGCCGGGTTTCGCCGCTGCGTTGCTTGCCCCGCGCCGCTTACGCCGCGCCGTCGGGCGGCGCGACCGACTGCTCGATCGCGCCGAAGATCGACTTGCCGGCCGCGTCGAACATCTCGATGCGCACGGTGTCGCCGTAGCGCATGAATTCGGTCTGCGGCGCGCCGTGCTCGATCGTCTCGAGGCAGCGCTTCTCGGCGATGCAGCAGTAGCCGCGCTTCGCGTCCTTGTTCGAGACCGTACCGGAGCCGACGATCGAGCCGGCACGCAGGTTGCGCGTCTTCGCCGCGTGCGCGATCAACTGGCCGAAGTGGAACACCATGTCGGTGCCCGCATCGGGCTGGCCGACCTTCTTGCCGTTCCAGTGGACGATCATCGGGCGGTGCACGCGGCCTTCGCGCCACGCGTCGCCGAGCTCGTCGGGCGTGACGGCGACCGGCGCGAACACGGTGGCCGGCTTGCTCTGGAAGAAGCCGAAACCCTTCGCGAGTTCGGCCGGAATCAGGTTGCGCAGCGACACGTCGTTCACGAGCGTGACGAGCCGCACGGCCTTCAGCGCGTCGTCGGGCGACGCGCTCATCGGCACGTCGCCGGTGATCACCGCGACTTCCGCCTCGAAATCGATGCCCCATTCCTCGGACGGGCACACGACGTCGTCGCGCGCGCCCAGGAAATCGTCGCTGCCGCCCTGGTACATCAGCGGATCGGTCCAGAACTCGGGCGGCATCTCCGCGCCGCGCGCACGGCGCACGAGCTCGACGTGATTCACGTACGCGGAGCCGTCGGCCCACTGGAACGCGCGCGGCAGCGGCGCCATGCAGTTGGCCGGGTCGAACGCGAACGCGTTGCGCGCGCGGCCGTGGTTCAGCGCGTCGTACAGGTCGCGCAGTTGCGGCGCGTAGAACGCCCAGTCGTCGAGGACGCGCTGCAGCGTCGGCGCGATCGCATCGGCAATCGCCGCGGTGTGCAGGTCGCGCGACACGACGATCAGCTGGCCGTCGCGCGTGCCGTCCTTCAGCGAAGCAAGTTTCATAGGGGGATCTGCCGTTGTAGTGACGATGGAGGGAATCTATTTTACGATGGTGAATCCCTGCGGCGCGCCGCGATCGCGCACGCCGTTTTCGCCCCGTTTCCTGTCGCCTTTTCGCGCACCCGCTGCCCATGCCCGCCAGCCCGCTTCCCGACGACGATCTCGCCGACTCCGATACCGACGACGCCGCCTCCGGCGAAGCCGGCGAGAAGGTCCGCTCCGGCATCCAGTCGATCGAGGTCGGCTTCCGCCTGCTCGACGTGCTGACGAGCGAGCCGCGCGCGATGATGCTGCGCGATCTCGCGCAGCGCGCGGGCATGAGCCCGGCGAAGGCGCATCGCTATCTGGTCAGCTTCTCGCGGCTCGGCGTCGTGTCGCAGGACCCGGTCTCGGGCCGCTACGAGCTGGGCGGCTTCGCGCTGCAGATGGGGCTCGCGCGGCTCGCGCGCGTCGACGGCGTGAAGCTCGCGCGGATCGCGCTCACCGAATTCCGCGACCGCCTCGACCAGACGGTCGGTATCGCGGTGTGGGGCAACCAGGGGCCGACGATCGTGCACTGGATGGAATCGAGCCATCCGGCGAAGGCGTCGCTGAAGCTCGGCGACGTGATGCCGCTGCTCGGCTCCGCGACGGGCCTGCTGTTCGCCGCATACCTGCCGCGCAGCAAGACCGCCGCGATGCTGGAGCGCGAACTCGCCGATACGCGCCGCTCGCCGCACCACGGCGGCCCGCGCACGCTCGACGAAGTCGAGACGGTGCTCGCCGACGTGCGCCAGCACCAGGCCGCGCGCGTCGAAGGGATGCTGCTGCCGACGATCCATGCGTTCTGCATGCCGGTGTTCGACGCGGTCGGCGAACTCGCGCTCGCGATCGTCGCGCTCGGCCAGGAAGGCTCGTTCGACATCGCATGGGGCGGCGAGATCGACACCGCGCTGCGCGCCTGCGCGCAGAAACTGTCTTACGAACTCGGCTATAGTCCCGACGCACGCGACGCCTGACGCATCCGGTTCACGCCACGTCACGCATCGCGAACGCGCGGCGCATCCGACGGTCCGATTCCTGTGGCGCGCGCCGCGCCCGACGTCACGCCAGCGCCCCCGACCCTGTTCCGATGCCCATGCAGCCTGCCGATCTTCGCCCGCGTCACGCCCTGCCCCGCCGCTGGCTGCGCGTGGGCGTCGCGCTCGTCGCCGTGCTGGTGCTGCATGCGCTCGCCGGGTTCTGGCTGATGCGCAACCGCGAATCGTTCACGCCGCCGCCGGCCACGGAGATCCCGGTGCAGATCGAGCTGCTGAAACCGCAACCGATCGAGCGTCAGCCGGCCCCGCCGGCGCCGAAACCGGTCGAACGTCCGGCCGCGCCCAAGGCCGCCCCGCCGAAATCCGCGCCGTCGCAGGAGCCGGTCCTCACGTCGACGCAGACGGCCGAGCACGGCGAACCGCCGGCGGCGGCCGCGTCCGCTGCGAGCGGCACACCGGGGGCTTCGGGCGCCTCGGCCGCGCACGCCGCGTCGGCCGCGGGCGCCAGCGCCGCGACACCCGGCCCCGCGACGAGCGGCGTGAAGTTCGCCGCGCCGCCGTCCGGCGACCTGCAGTACGACACGTTCTACAACGGCATGCAGAACATGATCGGCACGATCCACTGGCGCACCGACGGGCACACGTACGACCTGTCGGTGTCGATGCCCGTGCCGTTCGTCGGCCCGTTCACCTATCGCAGCGAAGGCCGCATCGATGCGTTCGGCGTCGCGCCCGACCGTTACGTCGAGAAGCGCGGCAAGCGGCCCGAAGACATCGCGATCTTCAACCGCGAGATCCGGCAAGTCGTGTTCACGCGCACGCCGAACAACGCGCCGCTGCCCGACGGCGTGCAGGACCGCTTCAGCATGCTGATGCAGTTGTCGGGGCTCGTGCGCGGCAATCCCGCCGCCTACAAGCCGGGCGTCACGCAGCAGTTCTTCGTGATCGACAACAACAGCGGCGAGACCTGGCCGATCACCGTGATCGGCGACGAGCAGGTGCAGACGCAGGCCGGCATCATCGCGGCGCGGCACTTCATGCGCCTGCCGCGCCGCGACGGCGACACGCGCCGCATCGACATGTGGCTCGCGCCGTCGCTCGGCTGGCTGCCCGCGCGACTCGTGCAGAGCGAGCCGAACGGGGCGCAGATCGAGCTGCTGTGGCACGGCCGCCTCGCCGCACCGAGCGTGCCTGCCGATGTCGCCCCGTCCGGCGGCGCAACGAACGCGCCTGCCGCGGCTCCGACACCCGATGCATCGCCTGCGCCGCCTGCGGAACCGGCACCATCGGCACCGCCCGCGACGATGCAACCACCGGCCTCGTCGACTGTCACACAGTGAACGCGAATGAATGCAGGCCAATCGGCAATTTCGACCGATTACAGATTTCCCGGAAATGGCCGATGACACTCTTTAACAACTATTTAACAACTATTTCAGTCCACCGGCTCACAATGAGAAACGTTTGATAGACATCGGCTTCTAACCGATACACCCCACGCAAACGGGAGAACGGGGTGTGCAGCGCAAGCCCCTTGAAACCGGCAAGGCTCGCCCCACCTAGGGGACAACAAGGCCAGATGCCACTGCGAAGAGGAGTGCCGCCATGCAAATGATCTACAACAGCCCCAACTACTGCGTCGTCGAATTTGCGCCGCAGGCCGGCCATCACCTGATGAATGCCGGCGGATACGAAATCGTCGACAAGAACGCGCAGCGCGAAATCTTCATCGACGGCGAACTTGCCGAACGATTCCGCGCGCACGTGAAGCAGCTGATCGAGGATGAACCGTCGCTCGACGAAGTCGACGAATTCCTCGGACAATTCGACAGTCTGATGATGATGCCCGTCGTGCTGCACTGACGACTCGCGGCCCGGCGCGTCACGCGGCCGGGCCATTCGCCGCGCATCGACGCGGCGCCGCGTGCACTCCGATCCTGCCCCCGTCCGGTTCGCCTGCGGGGGCTTTCATTTGACGGGCCGTCCGGCCGGCGCGGCGAGGGTCGGCGACCGCTTGACGCACCGGCTACAATGACGGTTTTCCGTCTTCGCCGGTCTTCCGCCCATGTCTGCGACTCCCCTCGCCGCTTCCACCCCGCTCGACGCGCGCTACACGCGCGGCGCCGCCCTGCCCGCGCTGCTGAAATCGCGCATCCTGATCCTCGACGGCGCGATGGGCACGATGATCCAGCGCTACAAGCTCGACGAAGCCGCGTATCGCGGCGAGCGCTTCAAGGATTTCCCGCGCGACGTCAAGGGCAACAACGAGCTGCTGTCGCTCACGCAGCCGCAGATCATCCGCGAGATCCACGATCAGTACTTCGCGGCCGGCGCCGACATCGTCGAAACCAACACGTTCGGCGCGACGACCGTCGCGCAGGCCGACTACGGGATGGAAGATCTCGTCGTCGAGATGAACGTCGCATCGGCGAAGCTCGCGCGCGAATCGGCCGCGAAATACGCGACGCCGGACAAGCCGCGCTTCGTCGCCGGCGCGATCGGACCGACGCCGAAGACGGCCAGCATCTCGCCGGACGTCAACGATCCGGGCGCCCGCAACGTCACGTTCGACGAGCTGCGCACGGCGTACTACCAGCAGGCGAAGGCGCTGCTCGACGGCGGCGTCGACCTGTTCCTCGTCGAGACGATCTTCGACACGCTGAACGCCAAGGCCGCGCTGTTCGCGCTCGACGAGCTGTTCGAGGACACCGGCGAGCGCCTGCCGATCATGATCTCGGGCACCGTCACCGATGCGTCGGGCCGGATCCTGTCGGGCCAGACCGTCGAGGCGTTCTGGAATTCGCTGCGCCACGCGAAGCCGCTCACGTTCGGCCTGAACTGCGCGCTCGGCGCGGCGCTGATGCGCCCGTACATCGCCGAGCTCGCGAAGCTGTGCGACACCTACGTGTCGTGCTACCCGAACGCGGGCCTGCCGAACCCGATGAGCGACACCGGTTTCGACGAAACCCCCGATGTCACGTCGGGCCTGCTGAAGGAGTTCGCGCAGGCCGGGCTCGTGAACCTCGCGGGCGGCTGCTGCGGCACGACGCCCGAGCACATCGCCGAGATCGCGAAGGCGCTCGCCGGCGTGAAGCCGCGCCGCTGGCCGAACCAGTACAGCGACAACGCCTGACCCGACCGCCCCACGTCCTTCCTCAAAAGAATTCGCACCGCCATGACCGATCACATGATGCGCCTTGCCGGCCTCGAGCCGTTCAACGTCACGCCCGGGACGCTCTTCATCAACGTCGGTGAACGCACCAACGTCACCGGCTCGAAGGCGTTCGCACGGATGATCCTCAACGGCCAGTTCGACGAGGCGCTCGCCGTCGCGCGCCAGCAGGTCGAGAACGGCGCACAGGTGATCGACGTCAACATGGACGAGGCGATGCTCGATTCGAAGGCGGCGATGGTGCGCTTCCTGAACCTGATCGCGTCGGAGCCGGACATCGCGCGCGTGCCGATCATGATCGACTCGTCGAAGTGGGACGTGATCGAAGCCGGCCTCAAGTGCGTGCAGGGCAAGGCGATCGTGAACTCGATCTCGCTGAAGGAAGGCGAGGACGCGTTCCGCCACCACGCGAACCTGATCCGCCGCTACGGCGCGGCCGCGGTCGTGATGGCGTTCGACGAGACCGGCCAGGCCGATACCTACGCGCGCAAGACCGAGATCTGCAAGCGCTCGTACGACTTCCTCGTGAACGAAGTCGGCTTCCCGCCGGAAGACATCATCTTCGACCCGAACATCTTCGCGGTCGCGACGGGCATCGAGGAGCACAACAACTACGCGGTCGACTTCATCGAGGCGACCCGCTGGATCAAGCAGAACCTGCCGCATGCGAAGGTGAGCGGCGGCGTGTCGAACGTGTCGTTCTCGTTCCGCGGCAACGACCCGGTGCGCGAGGCGATCCACACCGTGTTCCTGTATCACGCGATCCAGGCCGGGATGGACATGGGCATCGTGAACGCGGGCCAGCTCGGCGTGTACGCCGATCTCGACGCGGAGCTGCGCGAGCGCGTCGAGGACGTGATCCTGAACCGCCGCGCGGATTCGACCGATCGCCTGCTCGAGATCGCCGACAAGTTCAAGGTGGGCGGCGCGAAGAAGGAAGAGAACCTCGAGTGGCGCAACCAGCCGGTCGAGAAGCGGCTCTCGCACGCGCTGGTGCACGGCATCACGACCTTCATCGTCGAGGATACCGAAGAAGTGCGCGCGAAGATCGCCGCGGCCGGCGGCCGTCCGATCAACGTGATCGAAGGCCCGCTGATGGACGGGATGAACATCGTCGGCGACCTGTTCGGCCAGGGCAAGATGTTCCTGCCGCAGGTCGTGAAGTCGGCGCGCGTGATGAAGCAGGCGGTCGCGCACCTGATCCCGTTCATCGAGGAAGAAAAGCGGCTGCTCGCGGAAGCGGGCGGCGACGTGCGCGCGAAGGGCAAGATCGTCATCGCGACCGTGAAGGGCGACGTGCACGACATCGGCAAGAACATCGTGTCGGTCGTGCTCCAGTGCAACAACTTCGAAGTGGTCAACATGGGCGTGATGGTCCCGTGCAACGAGATCCTGGCGAAGGCGAAGGTCGAAGGCGCGGACATCATCGGGCTGTCGGGCCTCATCACGCCGAGCCTCGAGGAAATGGCGTACGTCGCGTCCGAAATGCAGCGCGACGACTACTTCCGCGTGAAGAAGATTCCGCTGCTGATCGGCGGCGCCACGACGTCGCGCGTGCACACGGCGGTGAAGATCGCGCCGCACTACGAAGGCCCGGTCGTCTACGTGCCGGATGCGTCGCGCTCGGTGTCGGTCGCGTCGAACCTGCTGTCCGACGAAGGCGCGGCGAAGTATCTCGACGAGCTGAAGTCCGACTACGAACGCATCCGCGACCAGCACGCGAACCGCAAGCAGCAGCCGATGGTCACGCTCGCCGACGCGCGCGCGAACAAGACCAAGATCGACTGGGCCGGCTACCAGCCGGTCAAGCCGAAGTTCATCGGCCGCCGCGTGTTCAGGAACTACGACCTGAACGAGCTCGCGAACTACATCGACTGGGGTCCGTTCTTCCAGACCTGGGATCTCGCGGGCCCGTATCCGGCGATCCTGAACGACGAGATCGTCGGCGAATCGGCGCGGCGCGTGTTCTCCGACGCCAAGTCGATGCTCGCGCGCCTGATCCAGGGCCGCTGGCTGACCGCGAACGGCGTGATCGCGCTGCTGCCGGCGAACACCGTCAACGACGACGACATCGAGATCTACAGCGACGAGTCGCGCTCCGAGGTGCTGCTCACGTGGCGCAACCTGCGCCAGCAGAGCGTGCGCCCGGTGGTCGACGGCGTGATGCGGCCGAACCGCTCGCTCGCCGATTTCATCGCGCCGAAGGAATCGGGTGTGGCCGACTACATCGGGATGTTCGCGGTGACGGCCGGCCTCGGCGTCGACGCGAAGGAAAAGCAGTTCGAAGCCGACCACGACGACTACAGCGCGATCATGCTGAAGGCGCTCGCCGACCGTTTCGCCGAAGCGTTCGCCGAAGCGATGCACGCGCGCGTGCGGCGCGAGCTGTGGGGCTATGCGAGCGGCGAGACGCTCGACAACGACGCGCTGATCGCCGAGAAGTACGCGGGCATCCGCCCGGCGCCCGGCTACCCGGCCTGCCCGGACCACCTCGTGAAGCGCGACATGTTCGACGTGCTGCACGCGGACGAGATCGGCATGAGCGTGACCGACTCGCTGGCGATGCTGCCGGCCGCGAGCGTGTCGGGCTTCTACCTCGCGCATCCGGACAGCCGCTACTTCTCGGTCGGCAAAATCGGGCAGGATCAGCTCGAGGACTATGCGCGGCGCATGGCGCTGTCGCTCGACGACGCACGTCGCGCGCTCGCGCCGCAACTGTAACCGCGTCGACCTACCGTTTCCATCGCCACGCGCCCCGATCCAGGGGCGCGTCGCACAACAGCTCAATTCATCAGGATACCTAATCTCAATAATCAAGATCGAAGCCGCTGTAACGCCGAGCTTTCGGGCCAACGCGCGTGGGCGACATGACGCGCCCTTCTCTCTAAATCATTCCCGCCATGTCGACCTTCGAGATCCGGATCACCGAAACGCCAGCGGACAGCGCAAGCCCGTTCCCGCCGACGATTTACCGCGGCGAGCGCTGGGATCTGGACCATCTGCGTCCATTGACCTTCGCCTTCGATCTGGAAACCGGCTTCGATGTGACGGTTCTTGTCCTGTTCTCGTGTCACTGCTTCACACGCAGCTTCAAATGGGACGGACGCAGCCGCGACACCATTCCGGACGGCGAGATCTACGACGACGGCCGCGAGACACGCGTGCTTTGCGCGGACCGGTATCGCGCGTCACGGGAGTTGTTGCGCGGCGTGATCGTGGGGCTGGCGACGCGCCGGATCGTCGTCGCGGATGAACGGCAACCCAATTTCGTCACGGTGGAGGCGGTCGCATCGGACGGCACGCAACGCGTGTATGCCGTGTTCTTCGAGGTGTCGAAGGACCGGATCAGGAAACGCCGGCTCATCCTGCGCGTACAGTCGGCCTACATGCTGGACGGCGGCCTGAACCGGCGCCAGCGGGAAGCCCGGAAAGTCGCGTTGCGCACGTTGCTGCGCGCGAGCCTGGAAGGCCGCAAGATCCGGGCGTAGAAAAACCAACGGCCGCCTTTCGGCAGCCGTCGCATGCGGGATTCTCTTTCCGTCTTTCGACGAAATACCCACTCCAGGTGGGACCCGGTTGTCCGGGCGGCGCTATGTTTTCGCACCCGCTTTCACATAGTCTTGCGTTGAATTATAAGGAATTTCATCTTTCGGTCAAGGCAAGTGCCACGCTGCCGCCCCGATTTCGCGCCCGCCTTCCGCTGAGCGCAACTTTCATCAGACAAAAGAAAAAGCCCGCTCGAAAGCGGGCTTTTTCCTGTCTGGCGAACCTTTCGATCCGCCAAGCAAGGGAAGCTCAGAAGCCCCAGTGGACGTCGGCCTGGCCGGCCTTCGCTTCGCGCAGCATCGTCAGGAACGGCGCGACGCGCTGGGCCAGGCTCGGCGGCACTTCGTGGTGCGCGTGGTCGGCTTCGTCCTCATGGAAATGGCCGGCGTGCTCGGCGCGTTCCTGCTTCGCCTGCGCGACCGCGCCTTCCAGCTTGGCGATCGCGTGGTCCAGTTCGTCGTGCGTAATCACACCGCGCTCGCCCAGCTGCTTGCCGACGAGACCCAGCACATACACGGCGAAATCCTTCAGCACGTCGAGATCCTGTGCCGCCTTGCTCTTGAACGTAATCATGACAATTCCCTTTTCATCTTGTTGTGCCTGCGCGGCGCGGTTGGGGAACGCCGGCAGACCGGCGTCCGGCCTCGCGGACGCGGGCCGCCTGAGCGGCATATTAGCACCTGTTAAAATTCTGCGATCCCTGAAACGCGCGCTTAAAAAGCGTGCCGGCGGGCCGGCGTTTCCGGCCGCCACCAACGAAGCCTTCTACCAGCATGCTGCCAGCACACAAACAGACCCTCGAAGCCCTGCTCGCGGATAGCGTCAAGCAGGTCGCACACGCGCTGAAAGGCGCCGACGCAGCATTCGTCGCCCCGGCCATCACGCTGGAGCGCCCGAAGGTCGCCGCGCACGGCGACGTCGCGTGCAACGTCGCGATGCAGCTCGCGAAGCCGCTCGGCACGAACCCGCGCCAGCTCGCCGAGCAGATCGTCGCCGCCCTCACCGCGCAGCCGGCCGCGCAAGGCCTCGTCGAAGCCGCCGAGATCGCCGGCCCCGGCTTCATCAACCTGCGCCTGTCGGCCGCCGCGAAGCAGGCCGTGATCGCCGCCGTGTTCGACCAGGGCCGCGCGTTCGGCACGTCGGATCGCGAGAAGGGCAAGCAGGTGCTGCTCGAATTCGTGTCGGCCAACCCGACCGGCCCGCTGCACGTCGGCCACGGCCGCCAGGCCGCGCTCGGCGACGTGCTCGCGAACGTGATCGCGAGCCAGGGCTACGCGGTGCACCGCGAGTTCTACTACAACGACGCGGGCGTGCAGATCGGCAACCTGGCGATCTCGACGCAGGCGCGCGCGCGCGGCCTGAAGCCGGGCGACGCGGGCTGGCCGGAAGCCGCGTACAACGGCGAGTACATCGCCGACATCGCGCGCGACTACCTGAACTGCGAAACGGTCGCCGCCTCGGACGGCGAGCCGGTCAAGGGCACGGGCGACGTCGAGGATCTCGACGCGATCCGCAAGTTCGCGGTCACCTACCTGCGTCGCGAGCAGGACATGGACCTGCAGGCGTTCGGCGTGAAATTCGACCAGTACTACCTCGAATCGTCGCTGTACAGCGAAGGTCGCGTCGAGAAGACGGTCGACGCGCTGGTCAAGGCCGGCATGACCTACGAGCAGGACGGCGCGCTGTGGCTGCGCACGACCGACGAAGGCGACGACAAGGATCGCGTGATGCGCAAGTCGGACGGCACGTACACGTACTTCGTGCCGGACGTCGCGTACCACGTGACGAAGTGGGAGCGCGGCTTCACGAAGGTGATCAACATCCAGGGTTCGGACCACCACGGCACGATCGCGCGCGTGCGCGCCGGCCTGCAGGGGCTGCACATCGGGATCCCGAAGGGCTATCCCGACTACGTGCTGCACAAGATGGTCACGGTGATGCGCGACGGCCAGGAAGTGAAGATCTCGAAACGCGCGGGCAGCTACGTGACGGTGCGCGACCTGATCGAATGGTCGGGCGGCGCGGCGGCGGGCCAGGAAGCGGCCCCCGACCTGATCGACGAGGCGACCATCACGCGCGGCCGCGACGCGGTGCGTTTCTTCCTGATCTCGCGCAAGGCCGATACCGAGTTCGTGTTCGACATCGACCTCGCGCTGAAACAGAACGACGAAAACCCGGTCTATTACGTCCAGTACGCGCATGCGCGGATCTGCTCGGTGCTCAACGAACTGAAGTCGCGCTACAACGTCGACGTCGCGCAACTGCCGGGCGCCGACCTGTCGCAACTGACGAGCGCGCAGGCGACATCGCTGATGCAGAAGCTGGCCGAGTATCCGGACATGCTCACGCACGCGGCGAACGAGCTGGCGCCGCACGCAGTCGCGTTCTACCTGCGCGATCTCGCTGGCGAATTCCACTCGTTCTACAATGCGGAGCGCGTGCTGGTCGACGACGCAGCGCCGCGCAATGCGCGCGCCGCGCTGCTCGCCGCGACCCGGCAGGTGCTCGAGAACGGCCTGGCGGTGCTCGGCGTGTCCGCACCCGCCAAGATGTAAGGATGTAAGCGCGGCCCCGAACCGGGCAGCGAATGGCCGCGGCAGCGCCCGCCGCAGGAGAGCCTGCCTCGGCCTTTTCACGATTCTTTTTGCAGGTGACTCAAGCAATGGCACAACCACGCCGAACTTCGAAGCAATCGAAACAAGCCGGAGGGACATTTCTTGGAATCGTGCTGGGCCTGATCGTCGGCCTCGCGATCGCCGTGGTGGTGGCGCTCTATATCACGCGTTCGCCGTCGCCGTTCGTATCGAAGGTCGCGCCGCCGCCGGCCGACAACGGCGCAAGCCAGCCGCAGCAGTTCGATCCGAACCGCGCGCTGCAGGGCAAGACGCCTGGCCAGCCGGTGCCGCAGGCCGCGCAGCCCGCCCCGCCGAACACGGCGCCGGGCCAGGCCGCGAACCAGACCCAGGGCGGCCTGCTGCCCGAACCGCAGATCGTCGAAGTGCCGCCGTCGGGTAACACGAACGGCGCGACCGGCTCGAGCAACACCACCGCGTCGAACACTCCGTCGTCGGGCAACGGCGTCGCCGTCGCGCCGAAGCCGGCCGACACCACGCCGCCGCCGAAGAAGACGCAACAGGCGCAGCAACAGCAGCAAGGCGGCGAGGACGACCTCGCCCGCTTCGCCGCGCAGAAGCAGGCGCAGCAGGCCGCCGCGCAAAAGCAGCAGCAACAGCAGCAGGCCGCGAACACGCCGAAGCCGACCTCGTCGGCCACGGCCGCAGCGGCAGCGAAGCCGCCGACCGCGAACGACGCGAACACCGGCTACTTCCTGCAGGTCGGCGCATACAAGACGGAAGGCGATGCCGAGCAGCAGCGCGCGCGCCTCGGCTTCCAGGGCTTCGAATCGAAGGTGTCGAAGCGCGACGTCAGCGGCGTGACCTATTTCCGCGTGCGCGTCGGCCCGTTCTCGAAGTTCGAGGATATGAACTCGGCCCGTCAGCGCCTGTCCGATGCAGGTGTCGACACGGCGGTGATCCGCTTCACGAAGCAGTAAGCCAACCGGCCGAGCCCACGCAGAACCCGCTACGTTCCGTAACCCGAGCAACTGATTCGACGTTCACAACATGAAAAAACTGCTTAGCACGCTCCTTCTGTCCCTGGGCCTGGCCGCCGGCCTCGCACAGGCTTCGCCCGCCGCACCGGCCGCCGGCAAGGACTTCGAGGTGATGAAGTCGCCGCAGCCGGTATCCGCGCCGGCCGGCAAGGTCGAGGTGATCGAGTTCTTCTGGTACGGCTGCCCGCACTGCTACGAATTCGAGCCGACGATCGAGGCCTGGGTGAAGAAGCAGGGCAACAACATCGACTTCAAGCGCGTGCCGGTCGCATTCCGTGACGATTTCGTCCCGCACTCGAAGCTGTACTACGCGGTGTCCGCGCTCGGCATCTCCGAGAAGGTCACGCCGGCGATCTTCAACGCGATCCACAAGCAGAAGAACTACCTGCTGACGCCGCAGGCGCAGGCCGACTTCCTGGCCACGCAGGGCGTCGACAAGAAGAAGTTCATGGACGCGTACAACTCGTTCAGCGTGCAGGGCGAGGTGAACCAGTCGGCCAAGCTGCTGAAGGACTACGCGATCGACGGCGTGCCGACGGTCGTCGTCCAAGGCAAGTACAAGACGGGCCCCGCTTACACGAACAGCATCCCGGGTACCGCCCAGGTGCTCGACTTCCTCGTGAAGCAGGTCCAGGACAAGAAGCTCTGATCCCCGCCCGCGCGCCGGCATGACTACTCCGCTGAAGGTCTTCATCACCGGCGCGTCGAGCGGCCTCGGCCTCGCGATGGCCGAGGAATACGCCCGCCAGGGCGCCACGCTCGCGCTCGTCGCGCGGCGCACCGATGCACTCGATGCGTTCGCGCGGCGTTTCCCGAAGCTGTCCATCTCCGTCTATTCCGCCGACGTGCGCGACGCCGATGCGCTCGCGACGGCCGCCGCGTCGTTCATCGCGAGGCACGGCTGCCCGGACGTCGTGATCGCGAACGCAGGCATCAGCCAGGGCGCCGTCACGGGCCAGGGCGATCTCGCGGCGTTCCGCGACGTGATGGACATCAACTACTACGGGATGGTCGCGACGTTCGAGCCGTTCGTCGGCCCGATGACGGCCGCGCGCCACGGCACGCTGGTCGGCGTCGCGAGCGTCGCCGGCGTGCGCGGGCTGCCCGGCTCCGGCGCGTACAGCGCGTCGAAGTCGGCCGCGATCAAGTATCTCGAAGCGCTGCGCGTCGAGCTGCGTCCGGCCGGCGTCGGCGTCGTGACGATCGCGCCCGGCTACATTCGCACGCCGATGACCGCGCACAACCCGTACCGGATGCCGTTCCTGATGGACGCCGACCGCTTCGCCGCACGGGCGGCGCAGGCGATCGCCCGGCAGCACGCGTTCCGCGTGATTCCGTGGCAGATGGGCGTCGTCGCGAAGGTGCTGCACGTGCTGCCGCGCTGGCTGTACGACCGCCTGTTCGAAAAGGCGCCGCGCAAGCCGAAGGCCGGCGCGCACTGACGATCCGCCGACGCGGCCCGCGCGACGCGCGCCGGGCCGTATCGCTGCGCCGGAGCGTCGACGCGCCGGTTTTGCGACACCTGCCGCGGCACCTTCGCCGCACCCCGCC